>JAFOIY010000031.1 GCA_017420505.1 Solobacterium sp.
CGGATCATTTCCGAGGGATTCTCTTCTTCAGCGCGCCAGTAGAAGGAAACGCTCCAGACGGTGGAATGATGCCGGAAGAGTACGGTCTTCACCTTTACGGCTATGCCCTGGCTGGTGTAGGCATAGTCATAGCCGCAGCCTTTCTGTCCGCACAGTTCCGTTTCAAAGAAACCATCCAGAGCATAGCTGTAACTCTTCAGCCCTTCCCGCATCAGGCGCTCGTTGTTGCGGGCAATCGCAGCGTTGTCCGGCATCAGTACAGCCGGCCAGGCATACTTCTTCCACATGACCGTTACTGTACGATGCTCTTCTGCATTCCGTACGGACCAACGGTCCGTACTGTCATCCCGGTACATCTGTTTCAGCTCTGCCGGTGTCAGTACAGTACACGTATCCGGGTACGCAATCCGCAGTGCCCCGTTGACGATCGTTTTCTGCATCTGTCCGCGGTCCTCAGAACACCAGGGTGTCTACCGCCGGCACCAGTTCGATGATCTTTCCTTTGCAGTATTCGATCTGCTTCTTTCCGTCTTCCCGGTTCAGACCGTCCCTGCGGATCTCTCTCCGCATGATGCGGGCATAGCCGATGATCCTCGCCTTGTCCGCAATCTGCCGGATCTCTTCCTCGCTCTTTCCTTCAAAGTACATCTTCAGGGTTCTGTCCCAGATTTCCGCACCGGTTTCGAACGGGATGCCGAGGAAGTTCTTTACGATTTCATGAGCCACTTCCCCGAAGCCCTGGTAGGCATTGAACACCGAGGCGAACTCAAACACCGGGTGTCCTGTACAGATTGTATCCATGTCGATGATCAACGGCTCCCCGTCCTGCATCATGACGTTCTTGATGTGGTAGTCACCGTGCATCATGTGCAGGTCCTGAGGGATTTCCTCCGTCATGCGGTACAGTTTGTCATAGATCTCTTCCGGGAGGTAATCCTTCAGGAACGACACCCACTTCAGTCCTGTCTCCCGCATATCGGGCATCACGTCCGGCTTGACTTCCGTCTCATGGATCTTCTTCAGCAGATCAACGGACAGCCTGGTGATTTCCTCCAGCTTTCCCGGATCCTGCACGAGGAGGTCGCGGAAGGTCTGGGCCTTGACCAGTTCGTAGACCGAACCATAGCCTTCCCCGACCTTGACAACGTCATAGGGAATGGCGGTCGGTACACCGAGAATCAGGGCTGTCCGCGCCAGTTCCCGCTCGCGCTGGATATCGGGAAGCGCATCCGGATTGTAGTACACCTTGACAATCGTATCCGGATCAATCCGGTAGACCTTACCGTTGGCACCCTGTCCGATCACTTCACAGCCTTCCACACTCAGTGTCCGGTAGGCTTTATGCACCTCCATCATCTCCGTAAAGCCAGTCATGTCGAAGACTTCATAGACTTCCGAACTCACATTGATGACCTCCAGCTCCGGGTATTTCTTCTTCAGGCGCAGCAGGATCCTTAGACCGGCACTGGAGATGTACTCCAGCTTTTCTGCGTCAATCACGACATTGGTGGTGTCATCCGTGCACGCTTCGGTGATTTCCTTCTCCACATCCGGTGCATTGGCTGAGTCAATATGCCCTTTCAGACCGATGATCAGGCTTTCTTCCTTCTTTACATCAATCAGTTCCATCTTTCCATCCTCCGATCATTCCCTCAGGCATCCAGGGATTTATGGATGACCTGGATGTTCCTGCCGTCCTCATAGGTATACTCCCAGCCGTCCATGGTCCGTTTGACCAGGTAGATGCCGAGGCCGCCGATATCGCGGTGATCCGCATCCAGGGTAATGTCAGGGTCCTGGTGCGTGGTCGGGTTGTACTGGATTCCCCGGTCGATGAACGCGATGGAGCACATCCGGGTGTTCCCGTCAATGTGGATCCGTACGGTTGCCTTGCCGGATCCCGGTTCATAGGCGTACTTCGAAATGTTGCTGAAGATCTCATCGACAGCGACATCGATCTGCATCTGTGACTTCAGAGCACAGTCCGCTTTCTCCAGCCTTTCATCGATAAAGGCAAGCACCTGCGGGATGTTCTCTACTTTCGCTTCCAGGGTCAGTTCATCTTCATTCTTCTTGAAATGTCCGAACAGCGGCATGGTTCATTCCTCCTCTTCCGGGGACCAGGATTTCTGCAGTGGTTCAATATACAGTTTCCCGTCGGTTCTGCAGCATACCTGGTACTGGTCCTCATAGACGATTTCACCGGGGAAATTCGTATAGACAAGATAATACGGGTGGTTGTACTTCTCCAGGAGCCAGAGGACCGGGTTGATCATCTTCATCATCTCCTGTGAGTTCTCTGTCTTGAAGAAGCATACAACCGGCTCCTGGCGCCTGCACTGGGGCGGCCAGGGAAGGACATTGGCAAACCAGTCATTGATCTCCAGGAACAAGTCTGCGTCCTCCTGCTCCATGACATTGTTCTCCAGCATCTGCATGCACATGCTGAAGACGCCTTTGGCATACATGGTATTCGGGGCAAGCTCCTTGCCCTGGATCCTCAGGTACTTGTATTCCATAGGTCACTCCTCTTCCGGTTCAATCGTCAGTATTTCACTGAATCCGGTCACGGTAAAGAGTTCCATGACCGCAGGCTGTACATGTCTGACCGTCATCTCTCCCTGCTTGTCCATCGCTTTCATGGATGCCAGCAGAATGCGCAGGCCGGCGCTGGAGATGTATTCCAGCCCCGCCAGATCGAATACGAGCTTTTCCGTATCCGTCAGGTCGAGCTGCTTCTCCAGATCCGGTGCTGTGGAAGAATCCAGTCTTCCGCTCAGCGCTACGGTCAGTGCTTTTCCTTCTCTTTGCATGTCGGTCCCGAGCATAGACGTCCTCCTGTCAGTCAATCATACCGAAATGGCGCAGGGCCTTCTCAATGCCGTCATTGTCCACGGAGTCCGTGACATAGTCGGCTGCGGCCTTCACCTTTTCGCCGCCGTTGCCCATGGCTACACCGATGCCGGCGAAGCGGATCATGGGAATGTCGTTCTCGCCGTCCCCGAAGGCCATGACCTCCGAGCGCTTCAGTCCTTCGATATCCAGTACTTTCTGGATTCCGGCGGCTTTTCCGCCGGTCTTTGCGATGATGTCGATGCCGGTATCGTTCCAGCTGGTGATCAGGCACTGGTCGAGCAGATCTTCCAGGCGCCTGCGCATATCCGCATCCACAAAAGCCAGGCACTGGTAGATCTTCTCCCCTTTGTATTCACCGATGTCGGGGATGGTGCCGTGGGTGGATTCCTGGGTCCTGATGACGACATCGTCGACATAGTTGATGTAGCGTTCCTTCTCCCCGATGAGGACGAACGGAATCCGTCCGGCCTTGAAGATGTTCACCAGAATCTCCACTTCGCCTGGATCGATCTCGTTGCCGGCGTACATCTTCCGGTTTTCGTCCAGGATGATATTGCCGTTGAGTGTCAGGAACCCGTCGAAGGTGATTTCATCCAGGACGGGAAGCTTGGCCAGTTCGTTGATGTCCCGGCCGGTGGCGATGAAGATCCGCACACCCTTGCGGCGTACGGCTTCCAGAGCGCGTTTGGTGCTTTCCGGCACCTGCCCTGTGGTATGCGACAGCAGTGTTCCGTCCACGTCGAAGAAAACGATCCTGATGCGGGAGCCGTCTGCCTCTGTTTCCGCTTCGACCTTCAGAATATCCGTGAATCCTGTCAGGTCCAGTACTTCCAGGATGTCACTGCCGACATTGATCAATGCGATGCTGCCGGCAGTGCCGAGCGCCTTCTTTGCGCTGAGCAGCACCCTGAGACCGGAGGAGGAGATGTACTCCGCCTCCTTCATATCAACGATGATGTTGCGGCTTTCCTTGAGCGCTTCCTCCATCACCGTACTGAACTCCTGGGCGGATGCGGAGTCGATCCGGCCGCTGGGGCTTACGGTGCAGACACCGTTTTCCGTTGTTTTTGCAATGTTCATCCCTTCTGCTCCCCTGCCGGTCCGTTGTAGCGCAGGCACAGCATCGTGATGTCGTCGAACTGCTCAGCATCACCGACAAAGTCCGCGATTGCCCGGCTGACACCGGCAATCGTTTCCTCCGCTCCGCTGTCCGGGCTGCTGTTCAGTGCCTTCAGCAGACGTTCGCTGCCGAACAGTACATTATCCTTGTCGGATGCCTCCGGTACACCGTCCGTATACACGAACAGGCTGTCCCCCGGGTGCATCTCGAATTCATGCTCCTTGAATACCATATCCTCCATTGCGGCAATCGCGGGAGAATGCTTGTACTCGACAAGCTGGTAGTCTTCTCCGGCATGCCGCAGTACGGGATGTTCATGTCCGGCGTTTGCCGCAATGCCCTTACCCGTGGAGATGGTCAGGACGGCCAGCCAGACCGTGACGAACATCTCCGCGGCATTTCCTTCCATCAGCTGATTGTTCACATTGGCCAGGGCCTGTCCGGGGCTTTCCCCGTTCAGGATCCGGGTCTTGATGAGGATCTTGGAAACCATCATGAACAGAGCGGCAGGAATGCCTTTGCCGGAGACATCGGCCATGACCAGGCAGAGATGGTCATCATCGATCAGGAAGAAGTCGTAGAAGTCACCGCCGACCTCCCTTGCGGGATCCATGGAGGCATAAAGCTCGAACTCCTTCCGGTCGGGATACGGCGGGAAGACGCTCGGCAGCTGGCTGGTCTGGATGGACGCGGCCATGTTCATTTCTGCACCGAGGCGTTCCTTTTCGGCAGTTGCCTGCTTGACTTCTTCGATATAGTGCATTGTCTTCTCCGACAGTCCGGCGAAGGATTCAGCGAGGGTTTCTATTTCGTCACCTGTGCGGTAGGCGTCATCCATCATGAACTGGAGGTCCTGTCCGGCCAGGGCGCCTGCCCGGTGGGTCATGGTCTCCAGCGGGTGGACGATCCGGCGTCCGAGGAACAGCGCTGCCGCAGTTACAACCGAAAAGGCTATGACAAGCATCAGGATGTTGGAGCGGCGGGTGGCAGCAACCGAATTCCGGTAAGCGGCCACGGCTTCCTGCTGGATGCCTTCGTAGGCTTCCTTCAGCAGTACGGCCGGCCGGTCGGTCACTTCCACGTCAACGACAGAGATGACGATCCAGCCGGTCTTCTTCATCCGGGAGCCGGCCATATAATAGGTTTCATTTCCGACATTCACCAGCCGGACACCGTGGACATCCCCGAACGTATTGCGTACAAAGCTGGCCAGTTCGGTATACTCCGAATTCCGAAGATCCTGGGCGTCTTCTGAGTTTGCAGAGAAAACACCTTCATTCTTCGGGGAATAGATCACTTCCCCGTTCTCGTTGATGATGCACATGAAACTGTTTTCGTCGCTGGAGGCATCGGCTGCTTCGGCGATGGATTCCAGGAACAGGTCTGCGCCGACGACGGCGACAAGCTCTCCCCCGCTGTAGACCGGAACGGCACAGATGATGCCGGAGCGTCCGGAGAAATAATCCGTTTCGACACCGGTGAAGGTCATCCGGCCGAGTTCAGCCGCCTGGGTGAACCAGGTACGGTCTGTAACAGGAATATACACGGGCCTGCCGTCTTCGCCGATCTTCTCCCCTGCCCGGTCATCCACGATGTAGGCCCAGCCTTCCGGGGATGCGATGAAGCAGGAATTGATCTGCTCGGAGCTTTCATACATGGAGATGAGCATATCGGACATATTGGCCAGCTGCCCCGCTGTATGGGAGACCGGCAGATGATCTTCATCCTCACAGACCATCTGGACGGAAACGATGCCCTGGTTCGCCGGATCCGGCGGACTGACAGTTCTGTCTGCGTATTCATAGGGCCTGTGGAGGATGCGGACGGCGTAGTCACCGAGCATGGTGACATTATCCTTCAGATCCTCCAGCATCTTGTCCGCGGCAAATGCCTGCAGCTCGGTATAGCGTCCCAGGCTCTGGTCCATGACATTGTGCATGGTCTCCGTGGAGATTTCCACGATGGCTTCCTGGGTAGTGCGGTTGGTCTCAGCAGTCAGAGCGGACAGTTCCTTCGCCTGGTAATTGTTGAAGATCAGGTAGTTGCCCGTTATGAGCAAGGTAGACAGAATGACAAGCAGAAAAATCTTGCTTTGAATGCCTCTAAAGATCATACTGCGGAATTTCTTCATGTCTGTACCTCTGCCTGCTTCATTATATCATTCGTGTATTTCTTCTTCGTCCAGGCGTTCCTGGATATAGTAGACCCTGCATGGCTGTTCCGTGATCATGATGCTCTCCTGGTTGAAGAATACACAGAGATCCTTGGCGATCTCCCGTACGGTGTCTGCAGGGACATCCACCATCATCAGGACCAGGGTCTCTTCTTCAACATAGCGCCCGTCTTCATGGAAGTAGCCGCCCTGCATGCGGCTGAGGGAAAACGGGATATGGTAGCTCCGGCATACGGTTTTCAGCAAGGACAGATACTTTTCGGTACTGTACTTCTGTTCGCCGGTCTCCCGGTCATTGAGACCGATGTAAAGCGTTGACTGCCGTGCGGTGTTCATACCGGTTCCTTACTGCATGCAGTTGATGATGGTATTGAGTTCATCCGGGGTCAGGCCGTTGCCTTCTTCACCGGGGTTGAACAGCAGTGCCCAGTATTCATCGTCAACGTGGAAGATGCCTTCGTTGAGCGTCTTTCCGTCGCCTCTGCACTCTACGGACAGGCCTTTGATGCTCTGGGTCCAGGACGTGGAATATTCGTTGAAATCACCGGACAGTTCCTGCCCCTGGGCCACCGTGCTCTTGCGGATGACCAGGGTATCCGTACCGTTGGTGAAGGTTTCACTGAAAGTGCCCGGCATGGCCATGTAGCCGACGAGCTCCAGCTCACGCGGCGGATAGTCCGGGCCGTGGATCACCACGCCGGCAATCGCTTCGGCTTCTTCAATGTCGTCTGTTTCCGTCCAGGGATTGGGAATGCCGACACCTGCTTCACGTACGAAGGTTACGGTATCTCCCGGCACTTCCGCATAGCCGTCATGCCAGACCAGGGCGTCCTCGGTGATGTCGAAGGAACCGGCACCGTCAAGGTAGACCACTTCTTCCTCGCCTTCCTTGATGCGGGTCAACCGGCCGCCTGTGTAGTCCAGTGTGGCGGTCTCCGGGGAGTAGTTCAGCGTTTCCATGACCCAGTGATTGGTCTCAAAGGCACTGGAAGCCCAGTCGATGGCTGCAGAAGCCGTACCGTCTTCACTGCGGGTGATGGTGAGCCTGCCTCTTCCGGCGATCTGCTCATACCAGGTGCCGCAGAGCTCTTCCGGCACTTCCGGTGCCGCCTCAGGCTCCTGAGCAGGTTCTTCAGCAGGCTCCTCTGCCGGTTCCTGCACCGGCTCTTCCACCGGTTCTTCCTTGGCAGCGCAGCCTGCCAGCAGTACGCTCATCGTAAGCAGTACACTAAATGCTTTTTTCATCGTGATTCTCCTTTTATTCCACGGTTCTGTACAACCCACACTGAAAACATCTGCTTTCATTATACACGATACCTGCCGGTCTGCCTTGCCGGCTGCTACTTCAGGAATCTCTTCTTCAGAAAGACAGCGCAGACAATCACCAGCGCACCGACCAGAATGACCGGCAGGAGAGTGAACGTACGGGTAATCGGATCCGGTGCAACATCCGGAAGAACAGTTACAAGAGCTTCGAGCATAATATACCTCCCAGTATGGATACAAGGTTCAGTTTCAGTGACAGCATCATCGGCTGCGGATGATCCAGCGCTCTGCCCAGCAGGATCCCTTCCGCCAGGATTACCAGCGGCTCCAGTACAGCGTAGACCAGGATCATGCCCGTACGGATACCGTACAGGTTCATGAGCAGGCAGCCGGTGAGCACGAGCAAGGGATTGGTGATGCCGTTCATGAGCATC
>JAFOIY010000032.1 GCA_017420505.1 Solobacterium sp.
CTGCACCGATCACACCGATCATGTTGATGAGGATCAGTGCAAGTACAACAATCGTACCTGCACTGATGATATTCAGCTTTGCCCTGTCCCGTACATAACCGTTCACCAGGATCGCGTTCTGAGCAATATCCTGCGTAGCACTGATTGTATACGGCACGATCATCATCAGCGTCAGATAGTAGACATTGATGTACCGCTCACCGATATAGACGATCATGAACTCCTTGCCGATCACGGAGAATCCAAGCACGATCAGTCCCATGATCTTCAGCTGGATCCTGCCGGCTTTGATCATGAAGGCGAGAAGTTCATCCTTGTCATTCCGGTTGACAATCTCCGCTACATTCGGCAGAAGCAGATCCCGTACAGCCGTTGCGAAGAACGATACGTATCCCTCAAAGGTCGATGCAAAGGAGAATATTGCAATCTCCAGTGACCCGGTAAACGCACCGAGGAAGGAAGGCATCAGATTGAACATTACCCGGTTCATAACGGAACTGACAGTAGTCCAGATTGAAAAGCCGAATATGCCCTTCACCATCTCCGGATCCCTTGCCTTCAGATCGATATTGATATACCGGTGCCTGATCAAATAGCCGATCTTGAACAGCAGTGTTGCCAGGCTGACCGTGATATTGATGATGACCAGTGCATAGATCCGCCTGCCCATCAGGATGACCGCGATCATGATGGCTGTCGTCAGGATTCTCTGCATCAGGTCCGCTGCTTTGCTGATATACAGCAGCCCCTTGCCGATGAACACACCGGATACTGCCTGGAACGGGAAGCTGGTGACTATATAGATTCCGACCATAATGTAGATCACACGGAATATGGGCAGTTCCTCTGCGCTCAGACCACCGTAGATCCTGCCCAGGAAAAAGTACAGAATGAACAGAACAGCAGCCAGAATGATATCTATCGTGAAGTACAGCTTCAGTACAATACCGGTGAATTTCCGTTCCCCTTCAATATCGTTCTTCGCGTGATATACCGTGATGTACCGGGAGACTGCCCAGCTCAGGCCGAAATCTATCGTCAGCAATGCAATCAGGGACAGGGCAAGTGAATACAGACCGTACTCCGAGTCACCGATTCTGTGCAGCATCCACGGTGTATAGACCAGTCCGATTCCGATATTGATGAATATATACAGATACGAAAACAGCGCTCCGTATTTTATACTCTTGTTTTTATCCACTGCCGGCATCCTTGAAATTATAGCAGATAACCGTCTGTAATGCTTTCTGCATCAGACAGAAAGAAAGCCCGGATCTCCCGGACTCTCTTTCACTCTGCATAATACGCAATGTTATCGTGCCGCACTCTTTCTTCAACCGGCGGCAGCTGCATGTAGTCACCGTAGTGGATCCGCAGGAATTCCTTGTAGTCATGCATCGCACTATACTCCTTCCCCTCGAATGCCACATGGTTGTCCATGATCATGATCTCCTTGGGATAGCGGTACACCGGCCTGACTTCACTGAGCGGATGTCCTGTAAAGCGCGCGGAATCATAGTCCCGTGTTCTGATGATCTCCAGCGCTTTGTAGTAATAGTATCTCGGCGGCAGGAGGTCCCTCATCATCCTGGCTGCAGTCCACTTGATTCTGCGCGGCAAAGACAGACCTTTTACCTGCAGGAAGCTGTCTGCCTGTTCCATGGTGATGTAGTTCCAGATGTTCTTCCGGATCCGGGTGAATTCCTTTCGGAATGTTTCCTCATCATCCGCTATCGCATCCAGCGGGAATACGTCAATGTACACATGCGACTGCAGACGCTTCATGTGCGGGTCTTCGATCAGTACTGTCCTTGTATTGTACAGCTTGGCGTATATATAGACATACGGCTTTTCCTTGTCCAGAAGCTCCGGAGCTTCCAGCAGGTACGGCTCTTCAAAGCGCAGCTGAATGAAGCGGTCATAGTCCGGCCGGGGCATCATGACATCGATATCATCATCCCAGGGAATATAGCCTCCGTGCCTGACCGCGCCGATCAGCGTACCTCCGCAGAGGCTGTATGTCAGACCATGTTCCCGGCACGTTCTGTCGAACACGTCCAGCAGATCCATCTGTACTGCCCGCATCTCTTCGATATTCATCTCTCTCATACAGCTTTCCCCCCAACAGTACGTTTCAGCAGACCGATGACTCCGGCAAAGGCACATGATCCGGCAAGCAGTACAATGAATTTCAGTGCCTGGTTTGCAATGATGGGATCCACGAGATAGAAGACCAGAATGTGGCCGAGATAGATGTTCATGCAGTTGACAGATATCCAGCGGACTGCCGGAATCTCTGTATGTACGGTGTGCAGTACTTCATACAGCACACCGCTCCACGTCAGTCCGTAGGACAGGTAGAACAGCTGCGGCGGGAACTTCCAGGCTTCCAGGCGGAATGTACGGTAGTAGGCCGACAATCCTACGAAGATCATAGCAAACAGAGCAGTAAACCAAAGCCGGTCATTCTTTTCCATACGGGCAAACAGAACACCGTAGTACACCGTGAATCCGTAGCCTATCGTATAGGAAATCAAATATACCAGCAGATCTGAGACGGTTTCGTTCGCTATTCCGGCAAGAACATAGCGGTACAGCAGGTCATTCAGCACCAGACACAGAAGACCTATACCCACAGCGTACCGGATTTTCTGCTTTCCCAGCACTCTGTCCAGCAAAGGCGTCGTCAGCGCGGATACGAAGAAG
>JAFOIY010000033.1 GCA_017420505.1 Solobacterium sp.
GATCGGAGACAGGAAGTTCTCAGGAACAGCGTCATTGATGGATGAGGGCGTTCACCTGTACCATGGAACATTGATGATCGATGTAGATCTGGACAGGCTGGAACGTGTGCTCACACCGTCTGTACTGAAGATGCAGTCACACGGTATTGATTCAGTGCGCAGCAGAGTGATGAATCTGAATACGCTCTCGCGTGAACTGACTGTGGAAGGTATGATCCAGCGCTTCCTGCAGCTGTTTCCTTCGGAAGAAATACCCTGGCCCGGTGAGGAAGCGCAGGATCTGCGCAGTGTACTGGCATCGGAAAAATGGCTGCTGGAGCAGTCACCGAAGTTCGATGTCCTGCTCGAGTACCGGATCCACGGTTCTCTGTACCGTGTGAGTGCGGATGTACATTCCGGCAGGATCGAACAGGTCTCGGTATCCACGGATGACCTGCGGCCGGTAGATACATCGGTGCTGGAAGAACAATTGACAGGGATGCTGTTTGATGAAGACACAATCGGCAGAATAATAAAAGAAACGGTTCAATGAACCGTTTTTATTTTCTGTGATACATCTTTTTCTGCTGGTATACCGGATCGCAGGTGATGTTGACACCCAGCTTCCGGAATACCGAAGCATCTTCTTCCGGCAGGATTACTGTGGAATGACCTTCCGCTCCCCGCAGCTCTGAGAGCTTGCTCATGGCAAGTGCCGTATTCGGATTGGTCTGGGCTGTCAGTGCCAGTGCGATGAGCAGCTCATCGGAATGCAGCCGAGGATTGTGGTTGCCCAGATTGTTGATCTTCAGATGCTGGATCGGTATGACGTACTCCGGGTCAATCAGCAATGTCTGCTTGTCGATGTCTGCCAATGCTTTGATGGCATTGACGATGACCGCGGCTGACGGACCGAAGAGCGAAGAAGTCTTGCCGGTGATGATCCGGCCGTCTGTCAGTTCCAGAGCCAGTGCAGGAGCACCGGTCAGTTCAGCCTTGTTCCGGGCTGCTACCGCCGCAGCGCGGTCATTGGGCGATATACCCAGATCGTTCATCAGCAGCTGGATTTTGCTGACGGTATTCTCGTTGACGCGCTGGGAGCGCAGGTCTACGAGTGCGTTATAATAGCGCCTGATGATTTCTCTCTTCGCTGCTTCAACAGCGGCATCATCATCGGTGATGCAGAAACCGACCAGGTTGACGCCCATGTCTGTCGGTGATTTGTACGGGGATACCGACATGATCCGTTCAATCATCCGGTTCAGTACCGGGAAGATATCTACGTCACGGTTGTAGTTGACCGCTGTTGTACCGTAGGCTTCCAGATGGAAGGGGTCAATCATATTGACATCGTTGAGGTCTGCTGTCGCTGCTTCATAGGCCAGGTTGACCGGATGTCTCAGCGGCAGGTTCCAGACCGGGAAGGTTTCAAACTTGGCATATCCGGATTTGATTCCGTGCAGCTGGTCGTGGTACATCTGGGAGATGCAGGTTGCCATTTTTCCGGAACCGGGTCCCGGTGCGGTTACGACGATCAGCTTGCGGCTGGTTTCTATATACTCGTTCTTGCCGAGTCCTTCTTTGGAGACGATGAAGTCTACATCGGCCGGATAGCCGGGGATAGGATAATGCAGGTAGCTGCGGATGCCGGAATCAGCAAGCTTCCTCCGGAAAGGATCCACGCTGGACTGACCGTTGTACTGCGTGATGACAACTGCACCGACGTACAGATTGAGGGAACGGAAGGCATCGATGAGACGGTAGACTTCATCATCATAGCTGATGCCCAGGTCAGCGCGGACCTTGTTCTGTTCAATGTTGCGGGCATTGATGCAGATGATCATTTCCACTTTGTCGCCCATTTCGGTAAGGAGCTTGATCTTGTTGTTGGGTTCATAGCCCGGCAGTACTCTTGCGGCATGGAAGTCTTCGAAGATCTTGCCGCCGAATTCAAGATAGAGCTTGCCTTCGAACATGTTGATCCGTTCCAGGATTTTATCACGCTGCAGTGCCAGGTACTTCTCTGAATCAAATGCCTTTCTTAACATAAACAGAAACCCCCTGCGATTCAGTATATCAAAAAAAGAGGAGATTGACTCCTCTTGTTTTTACTCTGTCAGCGCCGCGAGCAATGCACAGAGATTATCGTACGCCCGGGCGAAGGAAGCCAGGTCCAGACGCTCTTCAGGGGTATGTGCACCATAGGCTACCGGTCCGTAGGTAATGATGTCCAGATCGGGAACCAGTCCCTTGAAGAAGCTGACTTCCAGACCGCCGTGGGTCGCTTCCTCAGTGATTTCTGTACCTCTGGCAGCCAGTACTTCCTTCAGCTTCTCACGCAGCGGGGAGACTTTGGAATAGTTCCAGCCGGGGAAGCGGTCTTCCAGTACGACGTCGAGACCGCAGATTTCACCAAGGCGCTGCGCTTTGTCGAACAGTTCATCCGTCTGGGATGCGATCGCTGTACGGATCAGGTTGCGGCATTCGAGCTTACCATCCTCAATGAGGAAGGTGCCCATATTCAGAGACGCAGTTGTCAGACCGTCAATCACCATGGAACGGTGCTGGAAGCCATCCGGTACCAGGAAGAAATAATCGATGATGCGATCGCTCATAACCTTGTCCAGTTTCTTATCAGGTGTACCGGCACCCTTGAATTCAATGAAGAATCCACCGTCACTGAATTCCAGTTCTTCCTTGATGCAGGCTTCCATCTGATCCACGCAGGCTTTGATCTTTGCCGGATCATCCGGAGATGTGAAGATGACGGTCGCTTCGCGGGGAATCGCGTTGAATTTCTGACCGCCGTTGTAGTCCGCAATGGTCAGATCGATGCCGCTCTTTTTCAGTTCATACAGTACACGTGCTGCCAGGGTGATGGCATTGCCTTTCTCCAGATGGATGTTTCCGCCGGAATGACCGCCTGTCAGTCCCCGGATTCCAAGCAGGTAGCCAGGGTCTGTGTTGGCTGTATAGATCAGATCCTTTCTGACAACCATTGTTGCACCGCCGGCACAGCTTACTGTCGTAATGACCTCTCCACCGCCATCCAGGTTGATCAGTCTTTTCCCATGCAGGTCTTCTTCCTTCAGTTCTCTTGCACCGAGAAGTCCGATCTCTTCCATCGTGGTGAACATGCACTCCAGCGGGGGATGAGCCAGTGTATCGTCTTCCAGTATCGCCAGCATGTACGCCACGCCGTATCCATCGTCACAGCCCAGGGTTGTACCCTTGGCGCGCAGCCAGCCTTCCTCATCGACGTACAGGCTCAGCGGGTCGGTATCGAAGTTGTGGTCTGTGTCCGCTGTCTTCTCACAGACCATATCCAGATGAGCCTGAAGAATGACGGGTTCTGCGCTTTCATAGCCCGGTGAAGCCGGTTTATCTACGAGAACATTCCAGACATGATCCTGTTTCCAGGGCAGGCCGTGTGCTTTGGCAAATGCAACGATATAATCGCTGGCTGCCTTTTCATTGCGGGATGCTCGGGGAATCATTGCCAGCTCGTTGAAGTAGTAGTTGATTCTTTTGGTGAGATCGAATTCCATACTTTTCTCCTCCTGTTAGGGAAATACTAACATATTCGCCGGAAGCGTCAGCCTGTGGAACGGTTTGTTTCTGCTGTTTTGATCATGATAAGACTGGATTGCCTGAAATACTTTTTCATCATCCGCTGAAGAATACGGAAGAATCAGGGCAGGCAAATGAGGTATAATGATAAAGCTGTACGGGAGGCTATGGATGCGGATCGGATTGTTTACAGATACCTATATACCGGATATCAACGGGGTTGCGAACAGTACGTTCATTCTGTTTACGGAACTGAGAAGGGCAGGCCACGATGTTTTTGTAGTTGCGCCGAAACACGGACTCGGTCTTGCGGAATGGGATGAAGATCATACCGTCCTGCATCTTGCCGGCATGACCATAAAGGCACTTTACGGCTATGCGGTGACGACACCGATCCATGCCCATGCATTCAACCTGATCAAGGATCTGGATCTGGATGTTATCCATGTACAGACCGAATTCGGAGTCGGCATTTTCGCCCGGTTCTGCGCCCGGATGCTGGAAATCCCTTTGGTCAGTACATATCACACGACCTATGAAGACTATACGCACTACGCCAACTTCTTTGATTCAAGGACGTTTGATGAATATGCCAGGAAGCTTGTAGCCCGGCTGTCGAGGATCTACGGGGACTCCTCGATTGAAGTCATTGCGCCGAGCGAAAAGACCAAGGAGCTTCTGGAGCGCTATCATGTACATACGAAGATCAATGTTATTCCGACCGGTCTGGATCTGCAGAAATTCCGTCCGGAGAACCAGGACAGAACAATCAGCGCGGAACTGAGAAAGGAATTCGGTTTCCGCGAAACAGATACAGTCTTTGTCTATGTCGGACGGATTGCGGAAGAAAAGTCGGTGGAGATGATCATTGACGGCTTTGCACTGGCTGCAGCGAAGCGGGATGATATCAAGCTTCTGATCGTAGGCGATGGTCCGGATTATGAGCGTATGAAAGCAAAAGCCGAAGGAATGCCGGCGATTGTACTGGCAGGCAGCCGGCCGATTGATACCATCCATCACTACTATGCCGCATCCGACGCGTTCATCTCTGCCTCATTGTCCGAGACACAGGGCATCACATTCATCGAAGCACTGGCCTCCGGCATTCCGATCCTGGTACGCCGCGATGAAGCACTCGCTTCGCTGGTGAAGGAAGGCAGGAGCGGGTGGTACTTCAGCAGTCCGGAAGAACTGGCAAACGCTGTAGTACGTTTCGCATCCACTGATATACAGGAACGGTCACGGATCGCTTCGTGGTGTACTGAATGCGCGTCACCTTACAGCAAGGAATCTTTCTGCCGGGATGTACTGGAAGTGTACAGAGAAGCCATATGGCTCTATGAGAATATGTCCCGGATCACAGCGGTCAATATCAGAAGCGATACCGTAATCCTGACCCTGGAGGATAAGAAAGGTGTTAAAGGAACGGTATCCGTAACTCTGGATGACTACGTGAAGGAAGGGCTGAAAGCCGGGCGTACCTTAACGAAGAAACATGTAGAGGATCTGAAGAACAGGGAACAGTATGTAAAGGCCTATCAGGCCTGCCTGCGCAGACTGTCGGTCAAGGACAGATCACGGTATGAACTGTTTGACTGGATGCGTACGCATACAGAGTGTACATCGGCAGAAATGAACCGCATCCTGGACACGCTGGAGGAGAAAGGGCTGGTCAATGACCGTCAGTACTGCGAGAATGCAGTAAACAGTCTGAGGGCATCCCTGACAGGCCGTGAGAAGATTCTCCGGAATCTGCGGCGCAAGGGAATATCACAGGATGTGATCGAGGATGTACTGGCAACGGAGAACGACGAATTGTACGCCAAAGCGTTCGCTGAGAAAGCCGCTGCGTCCATCCACGATCAGTCACTGATGCGCAAAAAACAGAAGATCGTGGAGCGTATGGTTGCGAAAGGCTATGATCTGTCAACCGCAAAGGACAGTGTCGAGCAGCTCGACCTGCAGGAAGACGAAGAGAACCAGGATGAGTACCTCCGCAAATGCATAGCGAAAGCAATGAAACGGCTGCAGAAGAAGCAGTCAGGAGACGCACTGAAGCGAGC
>JAFOIY010000034.1 GCA_017420505.1 Solobacterium sp.
ATAATGAGGACGCCGATCAGAATACCAACAATACCAACAAGAACGGAGGTAAGCATATTACCATAAGGCATACTGTTTTCCTCCATTAAAAAACTATCGAGAAATATTTTCCCGCATATATTATACATTTTTCTGCCCTCTTCTCAAGCAGACACACCGGAAAAAAGTTCATTCCGGAAGAAAAGGCACCCGTTTCCGGATGCCTTCTGTACAATTATTCCGTTTCTTCCGCCGGTGCCGGGAAGAGCACACGGCGCAGTTCAGCCGTGATTTCCGCATCCACATCAGGATGCTGGCGCACATACTCCCGCACGGCCGCAAATCCCTGGCCGATCTTCTCTCCCTTATACGAGAACCAGGCGCCGGACTTGTCGATGATATCGTTCTCCACGGCAAGATTGATGATTTCATCTACGTGGGATACGCCTTCACCGAAGATGACATTCACGGTAGCGGTGCGGAACGGCGGCGCTACTTTGTTCTTGACGACCTTGATCTTCGTCACGTTGCCGATGACATCCGATCCGTTCTTCAGGGCTTCACCCTTGCGGACATCCAGGCGCACCGAAGCATAGAACTTCAGCGCCCGGCCGCCCGGTGTCGTCTCCGGGTTGCCGAACATAATGCCGACCTTTTCCCGCAGCTGGTTGATGAAGATCGCTGTGCAGTTGGAACGGTTCATGACACCCGCAAGCTTGCGCATTGCCTTGGACATCAGCCTGGCCTGCAGACCGATCGAGGAATCTCCCATTTCACCGTCCAGCTCCGCCTGCGGCACCAGCGCCGCAACCGAGTCGATGACCACCAGATCAATCGCTCCGGAACGGATCAGCACCTCGGTAATCTCCAGCGCCTGCTCGCCTGAATCAGGCTGGGACAGAATGAGTTCGTCAATATCAACACCGAGGTTCTTCGCGTAGACCGGATCAATGGCGTTCTCCGCATCGATGAACGCGCATCTGCCGCCGGCTTTCTGGCACTCCGCGATCGCATGCAGCGCAAGCGTCGTCTTTCCGGAAGACTCCGGACCGTAGATCTCAATGATCCTTCCCTTCGGATATCCTCCGATGCCCAGTGCCGCATCCAGTGCCAGGCTTCCCGAAGACAGCGCGTCCACGGAAATCTGCGCCCGGTCGCCCAGCCGCATGATGCTTCCCTTGCCGTACTCCTTCTCGATCGCCTTCAGCGCTTCTGCCAGCAATTGGTCCTTCTTCTCATCGGTGACCTCTGTGTTCCTTGTTTTTTCAGCAGCCATAAAATCTTTCTCCTTCTGCCCTTTTATACGCACGGGACTGTATGAATCCCTTATTTGCTCTCAAAAATATCATCCTTCAGCTGACTGAAGTACGACCAGCCGCTCGCCATACTGATGAATGCCGCGAACCAGACCATCATCACCGATACAGGCAGACGCCACAGTTCAAACGGCAGATTGTTCAGCAGCACCAGCGCAATCGCCGCCATCTGCAGCACGGTCTTCAGCTTGCCCATCATCTGCGCGGAAACCACCTTGCCGTTTCCCGCCGCAATCATCCGGCAGCCGTCCACGATGATGTCCCGGCATACCATGATGATCACCGGCACGACCGGAATGATCCCCTTTGCCGCAAAGATCAGGAACATCGTCGTTGTCAGCATCTTGTCCGCGATCGGATCCGCGAACTTGCCGAACGTCGTCTGCAGATTGTACTTCCGGGCAATCTTGCCGTCCAGCAGATCCGTGAATGCCGCAATCAGATAGACCGCCAGCACCACCAGGTTCAGCACCGGAAGGTTCACCGTACCGACCCGCAGCACCGGCAGAACAATGCCGAACTGAGCGTACGGAAAGATATAGATCAGAACAATCAGCGGAATCAGAACAATCCGCATTACCGTCAGTCTGTTGGGAAGATTCATGGAACCATCACTCCTTTACCTGCGTTAGTATAGCACAAACAATCCATGCATCACAGTTTTCCCGAACACACTGCGTGCACCTGTATTGTAGCATATATTACCGAAATATGCATCTTTTATCTGGATTTACTGCTGGAACTGTAAAAGAATCTCCTGGATCTGTGCAACGTCCGGCATGACCGGCAGTGCACCCTTCTTTGTCACAACGAATGCCGCAGCCGCATTGGCATACCGCAGAATCTCCTGCAGCCTTGCCGCATTCAGTCCTTCCAGCCCGTACCGCAGCACACCGTCAAGCAGGCAGCCGCAGAATGTATCCCCCGCGCCGGTCGTATCCACTGCCCGCACCGGGAAGCCGTCCGCCTGGGCATACAGATCATGGAAGTATACACAGCTGCCGGCACTGCCCATTGTTACCGCAATCAGTTTGATCGTGTACTGTTCCCGCAGGGCCTGCACACCTTCATCCACCGTCTGCTTTCCGGTATACCAGCGCAGTTCATCATCGGAGATCTTCAGAATATCGCAGTGCTCGAGCCCCCAGCCGATCTGTTCCTTCGCTGCCTCTGCGCTGCACCAGAGCGCTGGCCTCAGGTTCGGATCATAGGAACGCAGGATGCCCTTTTCTTCCGCAAAGCGGAGGGCTGCGTGCGTAGCACTGCGCACCGGTTCATCCGTCAGGGACAGGGAACCGAAATGCAGGATCCTGCTGTCCTCGATGATGCTGTACGGGATTTCCTCCTCCCTCAGCATCAGATCCGCGCCCGGATTGCGGTAGAACGAAAAGCTCCGCTCTCCGCCTTCACTGTGATGTACGAACGCCAGGGTTGTATGGACCTCCTCGTCCGTACACAGACCATCCGTACCGACTTCAGCCCGTTCCAGTGCCTGCTTCAGCTGATCGCCGAAGCCGTCCCTGCCGACCTTGCCGATGAACTGTGTACGGTGCCCGAGCTTCGCCATCATCGCCAGGACATTTGCCGGTGCACCGCCTGCAGAGGCTTTGTACAGCGGACTGCCGGACTCATCGGTCCCCTGCGGTACAAAATCAATCAGCAGCTCGCCCAGCGCTGCAGCACTGTATTTCTTTTCCATCATACTCTCACCTGCCTGTACCAATTATAACAAAGGAGAGACTGCTGTCTCTCCCGTATCACACATTCTGTAAGCCATGTTCTGTACTTCCGAAGAAGCAGCAGCCATTTATCTCTGCCCGAAGGCACCTCCCTTGAACTTCGTTTCGCTCTCGGGAATTCTCCTACCATATTTGGATTTCTCGCTTGAGGGGTTTATCTCGTTCCACCCGGACGGTTTCCCGCCGGCTTCGTCACTGTGACACCTTAAGGACGCCGACCATGGATTTCTCTTTAGGTCTTTGTTCCGCCGTCAGCCTGAACTGCCCGGTCTTATGTCTTGGACCGGCACAAACACTACCATCATCACAGACGGTGCGAGCATGGACTTTCCTCTGGCTGTGACACCAGCGGCTGCCCGAATGTGCAATCTACTCTCTTCTGTCCCTCTGCTGCGCGAATACCTCATCCTCAAGACGGGACAGTCTCTTCAGGATGTCCAGATTGTCGGCACCCTGCTGGGCAGGTGTCGGATTCGCTTCGAGTGCCCTGGTACGGCCCTCCACTTCGATCAGCTTCGCCCGGAGCGACGCATTCGTCCGCTCCAGCTCTTCGATCTTCTCGTTGAGTTCTCCGGTGATCTCCTGATAGGTCTGATAATCTTCAATCACAAGATCGAGATAAGCATCCACTTCCTCTGCACTGTAGCCGCGGAAATCGATATTGAACTGCTTGTCCAGTATGGACTGAATATCAAGATTTACCTTTGCCATAACCCTACGCTCCCGTTTCTTAATTATTGCAGGTAAAGCCCCGAAAATCAACAGACCCTTCCTGAATTGTCCCGGAAATCATGTATAATGGTACAGAGGTGCAGGAACAATGGTCAATTATCCCGACGGACGGAAAACAACTGTATCTGCTGTACGGATCGGTGCCGGCAGACGAGGCATGGAACTGGAGAAGGAGATCAATACAACCAATGATTATTATCTCAGCCAGGACAGAGCCGTCATCTACAAAAAGCCGACCCCGGTGACCATCGTCAACGTCGATTATCCTGCCCGCAACAAAGCGAAGATTACGGAAGCCTACTTCAAAGTGCCCAGCACAACGGACTACAACGGGATCTACCGCGGGAAGTACATTGACTTCGAAGCCAAGGAATGCCATTCCAGGACTTCCTTCCCTCTGAAGTCCATCCACCCCCACCAGATCGAACATCTGAAAAACGTAGTGCACCACGGTGCTGTAGCCTTCGTCATCATCCGCTTCAACGAGTATGATGAAACCTGGCTCATTGATGCGATGACCATGATCGATCACATCAAGGACAGTACCAGAAGCTCCATACCCTACACCTGGTTCCGTGAACACGGACACCTGATTCCCTATACCTATTTCAAGCCCGTTGACTACCTTCAGGTCGTCGATGAGGTCTATTTCAAGGAGAATACGGAATGGCAAAGCGCAGGAAACTGAGGCTGAGGCTGCCCAGGCTGAAGCGCCGCAGGAAAACCACGAAGCAGACTGCTGCGAAGAAGAAGACCGGCAGACAGGTCAACAAGCTGAACCTCTGGACTTTGATCCTGATGTTCGTTGTATTCTGCGAACTGGTCGCTTTCTGCGTCGGCGGGATCGCGCTCAAGGTGATGCTGAGGGACAGGCCGCAGCTCGTCATCAGTGATTTCTTCTCGCCTGAATCCAGCCATATCTATGACAAGGACGGGAATCTCATCGCCGACGTCGGCACCCAGATCCGGGAAAACGTTACCTATGATGAACTCTCCGAAGCCCTGATCGATGCCTTCCTCGCCGTAGAGGATTCCCGCTACTTCGGCCACAACGGCTTCGACCTGCCCCGTTTCACCAAGTCCACCTTCGTTACCCTGAAGAATGTACTGCTGCACAATCCGGAGCGGGAAGGCGGATCCACCTTTACCATGCAGCTGGTCAAGCTGACCTACTTCCAGAACGACGAAACAGGCTATACACATCAGAAGGATATCGAGTACAAGATCCAGCAGATCGCTCTGGCGATCGAACTGGAGAAGCAGTCCAACAAGGAAGCCATTTTCGAGCTCTATCTGAACAAGATGAACTTCGGCGGAACCGGCAATATCCGCGGCATTGAGAAAGCGGCCCAGTACTACTACGGAAAGAGCGCCTCCCAGCTGAATCTGGCGGAAAGCGCCATGCTGGCAGGCGTCATCAACTCCCCTTACTGGTTCGACCCGCACAACTTCCTGGACTATGCCACCAACCGGCGCAATACCGTGCTCTATCTGCTGAAGCGCCATGGATACATTACCGACAGAGAATACCGGCTGGCCCGCAGCATCAATGTGGAAGACACACTGATCAATCCTGCTTCTACCTCGACCGGGCGCTCCTATGCCTACCAGTCCTACATCGACACGGCCATATCCGAAGCCGAAGCCCTGACCGGCATGGATCCGCTGACGACTGCCATGGAGATCTATACGTACATGGATCCCGCAGCCCAGTCCGTCATGGATGCCATCCAGCGCGGGGAAGTGGAAGCGGTGCAGTTCCCGGACGATCTCATGGAATGTGCCATGATCAGTGAAAACAACCAGACCGGGGAAATCGTCGCCATCGGCGGCGGGCGCAACTACGGCCGCGGCGGATCGATGCTGCTGAACCATGCAACCCAGCAGTTCAAGCAGCCGGGCTCCTCCGTCAAGCCGATCATCGACTACGCACTGGCCTTTGAATACCTCGGCTGGGCGACAAGCCACGTCGTCACCGACCGGCCGATCACCTACCAGGGCACCAATATCATCATCAAGAACGCATCCGGCCAGTACGGCGGTGAAATGACACTGCAGTACGCCGTCAGTATGTCCCTGAATACACCTGCCATCCAGACCCTCACGGAAGTCATCAATACCGCCGGCTGGCAAAGAGTCGTGGACTACATCAAGAGCCTGGGCTTCTCCAAGGTCAGCGAGGACAATTTCGACATCGGCTTCGCCATCGGCGGCTCGAACTTCACCTGTTCTCCGCTGGAACTCATGGCTGCCCACGCGGTGCTGATGAACGGCGGCTACTACATCCAGCCGCATACCATCAGTAAAATCGTCTTCCGCAGCGGCTACCAGGAACCTCTGGTACCCACCTACGAACCGGTATCCGTCCTGTCTCCGCAGGCTGCCTATCTGGCTGCTGAACTGATGCGCAACGTCGTGCCGCAGTACGTCTATACCCAGATGCTGCAGCGGAACTACCCGGTCTATGCCAAGACCGGTACAACGGACTGGGGCTCCGACGGCCTGGACTACAACATTCCTCAGGGAGCCTCCAAGGACAAATGGATGATCTCCGAGACCGGCCAGTATACAACGGCTGTCTGGGTCGGCTATGAAAAAGGCGTCAAGGACGCAGGCACTTACTTCGACAACTACAAGTCCAATCTGAACCTGACCGGACGGATCTCCAATGAACTGCTTTCCGTTCTGAACGACAATCTGGTGCCCCAGGGCGTCCAGCGTCCTGCCGGCATTTCGGACATCACCCATATCCTGGGAACGTTCCCCTATGCCTACCCGATCGATGGCATGGACTGGAGCTACATCACCAGCGGCATGATCAAGAGCGAGTACGCGAATCTGGTCAGTCCGGAATCCGCGGACTCCGTAGCCAGTCTGACCGACTTCGCTGCCGAGTATACCTTTGACGGCAAGATCCACGTCTGGTGGCCGACCTATCCGGAACCGGAGAAGCTGCAGGCAGCGGAGGATACCATGGACATCAGCCTCTACGACGGGGCAGGCAACTGCCTGGTCAGCGCATGGGGCAAGCGTCTGTTCGACTACAGCTGGATCTTCGGCCCGATCCGCTACAAGGTACGCATCTCCCAGAACGGCCTCACCATCGCGGAAAAGAGCGTAGACTACGAAGAACAGTACTTTGATGATCTGGAACTGCTGCCGGGTACGGAGACCGAAGCCTGCGGCTTCTACGCCTATGAGAACGGCGGCGGATCCTCCAACGAAATGTGTGTGCACTTCTATACACCGGAGGAGGAAGCGGAGCAGAATCCCGATCAGGATGCTGAACAGAAGTGCTGGGACAACGGCGGCACCTGGGCGGACGGCTACTGCAGCTATCCTGCAGCCGAGTGCATCGAAAACGGCGGTGAGTGGACGGTGACCGGATGCGTCTGGCCGCAGCCTGAAGTACAGAATGTAGAGTTCCCGCCGATGACCGCTACCGGCTCAGAAGTACAGTCCTGGGCCGACAGCCACGGCATCAGCCTCTACTGCGAGCACCTGACCCGTGAGCGCTGCCGGGAAGCCTACCCCTATGTACAGGACAACGAACACAACATCATGTTCGACCGGGATCACGACGATCAGCTGCTCAACGGCCGCATCGCTCCTGCAAACACCAACATCGGATGCTGGGTCATCATCGATGAATAAACACAAAAGCCGGCTCAGCCGGCTTTGTTTTCATATCTGCACAGTTCCGTGAACGGACACTGCCCGCACAGAGGTCCTCTTGCCCGGCAGAGATACCTGCCGAAGAAGATCAGCTGATGATGGGCCTTGATCCACCGTTCCCTGGGGAACTTCCTTCTCAGCTTCTCCTCCACTTCCTGCACCGTATCATCCCTCTTTGCCAGACCGAGCCGCTTGGACACCCTTTCCACATGCGTATCCACAGGCATGGCCGGTACACCGAATCCCTCGGCCAGAATCACATTGGCGCACTTTCTGCCTACTCCGGGCAGGCTCATCAGGTCCTTCCGGTTTTCCGGCACCGTATCATCGAAGTCCGCAGCGCATTTCACAGCCATAGCATGGATAGAACGGGCTTTGTTGCGGTAGAGTCCCAGGGAACGGATGTACCCCTCGATCTCCGCTGTATCCGCCTGCGCCAGTGCCGCAATGTCCGGATAAGCCGCAAACAGGGCCGGTGTCACCCGGTTCACCGAAGCGTCCGTTGTCTGGGCGGAGAGAATCACCGCGACCGTCAGTTCATAGATGTTCCGGTAATCCAGTTCACAGTGCGCATCCGGATACAGCATATCCAGGCCTTTCAGTACTTCTTCCGCCCGGTTCACTGCCCTTTCCTCCCTGTATTTCTCAGTACACTCTCAACATAGGACATACTGCGTTTCTGGTAAGCGCTCGCTTCCCGCAGTGCATGGATGATGGTCTTCCGGGGATAGATCCGGTTCCACTCACTGATCTTCTGCATCTCATTCGGTGTCATCGGACGTCCGAACTCTTCTTCAAACAGTTCAATCAACGGACTGTCCATGACCCGGATATCCTTGGCGGTATCCGTGTCGAACAGACCGTCCAGCCGGAACTGTACATTCCTGCTGGAAGCCATAATATCCAGGTAGTGCCTGGCGCACAGTACGGAAACAACCCGGTTCAGCTCATCCATGTCCAGACCGGTCTTCTTCTGAAGAATGTCCATACTGATGTCAGTACGGTTCTCATTGTAAAAATCGATGGTAATGACCACCATCAGTTCCTGCGGGCTCAGTTTCAGGTTCTCCAGATTGTCCAGAATCCAGTCCCGCCGGTTCACGTATTTCTGCTCATACCACTTCATAGCGTCACTACGGCTATTATATATGTTTCCCCTGCCCGCCGCCACTGAATTTATGGTAGAATGCTCTTATGCTGAAACGTCTGATGATTTCCTTTCTGGTACTGCTGATGATCTACAGTGCTTTTGTTGTAGGCTTCCGCCTCTTTGAGCCGGAGAAGGAAGAGATCTACCAGACTTCGCTGGACACCACCGTCGTAGACTACGCTTCCGCCAGGAACTACACCCTGAGCAGCGGCGCCTCCTCCGTACACTGCTACTTCTTCTGCTCGCCGCAGAATGATGACTGCACCTACATGGAGAACACCGTCATGCGCACCGTGGAGAATGACACCGGTGTCCGGATGTCCGAGATCTTCGAATACATCGATGTTACGGCACTGGAGTCAACGAATGACCTCAACCGCCTCAAGGAAGAATGGGGCCTGGATGACTGCCCCGGCTTTGTACTCTGCCATGTACAGGATCAGGAGATCATCATAGACAGTACGCTCTCCTGGGACAGTTCCCGTCCGCTTTCCGTGTTCGAGCTCAAGCAATGGCTGCGGGCAAACAATCTCTACGATGCCCGGGAAGATGAGACAGAAATAGAACAGCCTGTGTCCTAGACACAGGCTTTTGTTTTACGCTTCCTGATCGCTCCAGCGTTCGCTCGGACGGTCCGCCCAGAGATTCTCCAGCCGGTACTGCATCCGTGCGTCTTCCGTAAAGATATGCACAATGACATCGTACAGGTCCAGAAGGATCCAGGTACTGCCTTCCCCGCCTTCCCGCTTCCGGACACCGTATCCGTTCTTCAGCGCTTCCTTTTCCAGCTCTTCCGCCAGGCTTGCGGCATGGCGGATGTTCCGGGCCGTTGCCAGGACAAAGCTGTCTGTAAACGGACTGATGCCCTTCATATCGATGACAACGATGTTCTCTGCAAGTTTCTTCGACAGTGTCTCACACACGAATGTCTCTGTTTCCGTCATGGTTTTCCTCCCTTGTTCAAGCGGTATGACTCGCTCTCTGCATAGACCAGAGCAGCCCCTTCCGCCAGTGATTTCTTTGCCAGTGCGATTTCCTTCTCCGAGTCGTATCCCCGGGTACGTTCACACTTGTCCGCAATATACAGAATCCGGTCCAGTCTGCTTTTCCCTGTACCGAGTGTATGGTTCCGGATGGCTTCCAGCATCCTCCGGTCGGTAATGCCCGTCTCCTGCTTCAGCCAGACTGCGGCGGTGGATGCGTGCCATACCTTCGGGCTCATGTCCAGCAGTTCCGGATCATGAACCTCCAGGATTTTCCTGCCCCATTCCTCGCTCCGGTTCTTAGTGATATCATGCAGCATTCCTGCCCGCCATGCAAGCTCTTCATCCACACCGGACGCCTGTGCCAGTTCCCGGCAAAGATCGGCTACCGCCCGTGAATGCGCTGCCCGTTTCTTCTTGCAGTTGGCATCGAGCATTTCTTCCAGGTAATACCCTTCCTCCACCAGCATTTTGCGGATGCCGCAGGCTGCCAGGCGGAAGATGCCGCTGCGTACTTCTTCCTCATCCACTGCCGGCATTTCCTCTTCAAATACAGCCCCGGAAACAGCGTTTCCGCACGCAATGCGCCGGTATGGCATCAATGCCCGCTTCAGCAGACGCATGCGCTCAGAACGCGCCAGAACGCCCTTCTCCGAAGGCACCAGGATCAGCAGATCCAGACGCTGCTCCCGGCGGATTTTTCTGGCATATTCCAGTTCTTTCTGTGTAAGAGGATCATAGGAACCGTACAGTATCCCGGTCCGGTTCATGGCAGCAGGATCCTCGGCTCCTTTGCCTTCCGGTACAGGACGATGTTGTGACCGATGATCTGGACGATCTCACTCTTTGTATTCATTGCCAGATCAAACGCCAGCTCCTTCGGGTCCTCCGCCACCGTGCGCAGGATCCGGATCTTGATCAATTCATGCACACGCAGTGCATCATCCACCATGTAGATCAGATTATCGCTCAGACCGTCCTTGCCGATCTGGAACATCGCATTCTGCGTTGATGCCAGACCCCGCAGATAGCGCTTCTGCTTTCCTGTCAGCCTCATATCATTGCCCTCCTGAATGTCACATTCACACCTTTCGGTGCCTTAACCCGAACAGAAGATACCTTTCCGGATACACAGACCCATCCGAGTCCTTCAATCACAATATCGCTCTTCTCACCCTGCAGTGCATGGTTCCGGCTGCTGAATTCCCTGACAGCCGGTACTGGCACGAAGTCCTTTCCCAGGTGTTCCTTCCAGATCCTTTCCCCATTCTCTGCCTTTGTACGGTGCAGCTTCAGCCTGCCGCTGAGCCAGAACACCGCGGACGCGCCTTCACAGCCCAGCAGATACACCTGCGCCAGACCGCCGATGCTGAAGCACTGGTCGCTCGAAAGCTGGTATACCTGCGGCTTTACGGTCCAGGATGGCAGAATGGTCTTCAGATCCTTTTCATCGACCGCATTGATCATACTGCCGCGCACTTCTATGCCCGGTGTATCCGTACAGACAATGCCGTCGATCTCTATATCGTTGAAATCCAGGGTTGTCCCGGGCCAGCGGCTGCTCGTCAGTACGTCTGTACCGATCAGCCGGTTCAGCAGTGTACTCTTTCCCGAGTTTGCCTTGCCCAGCACAACAACCCTGCCGCCGTCCGCGTACGTACGGATCGCTTCCCTGACTTCCTCCACGCATTCCGGCCTGTCCATGGCACTGAAGATCAAGCGGCGTACGGGGACGCCGTAGTCCTTCATCCTCTCCAGGACAAAGCGGGCTAGCTTTTCTTCCTTGATGTCATCCGGCAGCAGATCGCGCTTCGTGCAGACCAGGATGATGTCCTTTCCGGCAAGTCTCCTTGCCAGGCCGGGAATCATGCCGGCTTCAAAATCAAACAGGTCTACGACCCAGACCACCGCTGCGTCCATGGCTTCCACTCTGGCCAAGACGGCATCCGGATCAATGCCTTCCCGCATGGAGAAGACCGGATCCGCATAGTGGATCATCCGGAAACAGCGCTGGCAGTAGTCACTGTCCTCCTTCGGGGTATAGCCGGGGAGGTTTTTATCGGTATGCTGCAGCAGGGCACCGCAGCCTCTGCATACCCGCGTCACAGCAGTCTCAGCTGCTCAGGCGGATTGTCCTGAGCCTCCTTTTCTACGATCCGGCACTCCGGGATGCCCTTGATGCGGTACCATCCTTCCTTCAGAGCCAGCGGTGTGCTGAAGGTGGTATCGGTTGTCTTGATGGGAACGTCCCCTGCCCGCAATGCTGTCTCTTCCTCCGAGAAGAACTTCAGCATACTGCCGGCAGTCACCGGAAGCACTTCCTTCATTTCCTGCGGATTGGTCTTGATCTTCTTGGCGATCAGGCTGCCCTTGATCGGGCGGTTGCCGCTGAAGATGTCATCCGTCTTCACCCACTTCATCTGTCCGCTCTTCGTGATATACAGCAGAGCACCGGTGTCTTCACTGAATGCGCAGGCTGCCGCAAGACGGTCGCCCTTGCCCGGATTCATTGCCTTGACGCCGCGTGAACGCAGTCCCATGGCCGGGATGTCCGCCAGTGCGTACTGGCAGCTGAAGCCTTCCGCGGATACGACCGCAATCCGTTCACCCGGACAGGCCGGGAAAGCATCGAGCATTTCCTCTCCGGCGGCCAGGTTCATGCAGGTGGAAACCGCACTGGCCCGGTTGACCTGGAACTGTTCCACCAGGGTCCGTTTGATCTGTCCCAGGGATGATACCGTTACGATGCTCGCACCGGTATCGAAGTTCGGTACCAGAAGCGCGGAGACGATCTTATCGTCACCGGTGATCTTCAGGTACTTGTTGAGATGGGCGCCTGTGTCCTTCCATTTGAACTCATCGATCTTCCAGACCGGCAGATAGGCAAAGTTGCCCTTTGAGGTAAACAGCAGCATTGTATCAAGTGTATCCGCCTCTGCCGTACCGACCAGTACATCGCCTTCCTTGCGTCCGGTCGGTGTATCGCCTTTGCCGTAGGAGCGCAGGGAAACCCGCTTTACGTAGCCGTCACGGCTGACCGTTACGACGACATGTTCATTGGCTATCATCTTGGTACGGTCAATGGAGATATCCTCCACTTCCGCTTCGATGGATGTGCGCCGCTCATCTCCGTAGGCTGCTTTCACTTCCCGCAGTTCCTTGACGATGACCGAGCGCAGTACCTTCGGGTTCTCCATGATGGACTGCAGTTCATCCATCCGGTTCACCAGTTCAGCGAATTCGTCACGCAGCTCAATGATGTCGGTATTGCTCAGACGGTACAAACGCAGCGTAACGATCGCTTCTGCCTGGGCATCATCAAACCCGAACGCTGCCATCAGATTCCGCTTGGAATCTGCCTTATCCTTTGACCTCCGGATGATTGCGATCACTTCATCCAGAATGGAAACCGCCTTGGTCAGACCTTCAATGACATGGGTCCGGGCTTCCATCCGGTCGTATTCATACTTCGATCTCCGCAGTACGACTTCCTTGCGGAACGCAATGAAAGCGTCCAGCAGACCCAGCAGACCGACCTGCATCGGTGTTCTGTCTATGATAGCGACATTGTTGTAGTTGAACCAGATCTGCAGTTTGGTGTTCTTGTACAGATAGTTCAGTACGTTTGCCGCATCGAATTCCTTCTTGACTTCGATGACGATCTTCAGACCGTTCCGGTCTGTTTCATCCCGGACATCCACAATGCCGTCGATTTCCTTGTTGATGCGGATCTCATCGATCTGCCTGACCAGTTCGCTCTTGATGACACCATAGGGTATCTCGGAGATGATTATATTGTTGGTCAGACGGCCTTCTTCGATGGTTGTCCTTCCACGTACGACGACTCTGCCGCGGCCGGTCTCAAAGGCTTCCCGGATACCGGCAAGCCCCATCGCAACGCCTCCGGTCGGAAAATCCGGTCCCGGCAGGTATTCCATGACTTCATCCAGTGTACAGGTGGGATTATTGAGACGGTAGATGGTTGCGTCCACGACTTCCCCGAGATTGTGGGGCGGCATGTTCGTCGCGTATCCCGCCGCAATGCCTTCCGCACCGTTCACCAGCATGACCGGGAACGGCACCGGCAGGACCGTCGGCTCCATCTCCATATCATCGAAGTTGGGTGCCAGTTCCACGGTATCCTTGTTCAGGTCATTGACCATGACATCCGTCACCTTGGCCAGACGCGCTTCGGTATAGCGCATCGCCGCTGCCGGGTCATCGTCGATCGAACCGTTGTTGCCGTGCATGTCCACCAGCGGAAGGCGTACCTTCCAGTCCTGGGACATACGCACCATGGCATCGTAAACACTCGTATCCCCATGCGGATGGTAGTTGCCGATGACCAGACCGACCGTTTTGGCACTCTTGCGGTACGGATGGTCAAAGGTATTGCCGTCATGGTACATCGCGTACAGGATTCTTCTCTGTACCGGCTTCAGGCCGTCCCTGGCATCCGGGAGCGCGCGCTCCTGGATGATGTACTTCGCATAGCGCCCGAAACGGTCACCCATGATGTCTTCCAGCCTGGCCGGAATGTATTTTGTATGATCCTCGAATCTGTCTTTCTTTGCCATGCTATTCCACCCTGAAACTGTCTTCCAGCGTAAAGGAAATATTGTTTTCAATCCACTCACGGCGCAGCTCTGCCTTATCGCCCATCAGCACCGTCACTCTTCTCTCCGCCAGGACACCGTCCTCGATGCTGACCTTGATCAGGGTTCTCGTTGCCGGATCCATGGTGGTCTCCCACAGCTGTGAGGCATTCATTTCACCCAGACCTTTGTAGCGCTGTACTTCGATCTTTCCGAGCTTTGCCCTTACCGCGTCCAGTTCATCGTCTGTGTAGCAGTATTCCTGCACCTTGCCCTTGGTGACCTTGTAGAGCGGCGGAAGCGCGATGTACACCATGCCCTGCTCGATCAAAGGCCGCATGAAGCGGTAGAAGAACGTCAGCAGCAGGATCTGGATGTGCGATCCATCGTCATCCGCATCGGTCATGATGATGATCTTGTTGTAGTTGGAATCCCGGTAGTCGAAATCCGAGCCGGAGCCGGCGCCGATTGCATGGATCAGGGTATTCAGCTCCACATTCTTCTTCATCTCGGCTTCACTGACCTTTTCGGTATTCAGCACCTTGCCCCGCAGCGGAAGAATCGCCTGGTAGCGGGAATCCCTTCCCTGCTTGGCGCTGCCGCCGGCGGAATCACCCTCCACCAGGAACAGTTCCTTGATGGATGCGTCCTTCGACTGGGCAGGTGCAAGCTTGCCGGACAGGAGCTTCTCTCCTTTGTTCGGTGTTCGATTGTTGCGGACAGCGTCCCGGGCTGCCTTGGCAGCGGCTCTTGCCTGGCGGGCCTTGATCATCTTGCGTACAAGGCTGTCGCTCAGTTCCCGGTTCTCTTCCAGCCAGAACGAAAGCTTCTCGCTGACCACCTTCTCTACAGCCGGTTTGGCCTGGGGTGTACCCAGCTTTCCTTTCGTCTGCCCTTCGAACTGCAGCAGGTTTTCCGGTACGGACAGGGAAAGAACACTGGTCAGCCCTTCCCGGATATCGTCGCCTTCCAGGTTGCCGTCCCGTTCCTTCAGCAGACCGTACTTGCGGGCATAGTCGTTCACCGACTTGGTGAACGCGGATTTATAGCCGACTTCGTGTGTGCCGCCGTCTCCGGTGCGGACCATATTGACAAAGGATACGGTATTGTCCTTGGAGAAGCCGTCGGTGTACTGGAAAGCCGCTTCCACTTTGATGTCTCCCGCTTCTCCGCTGAACTTGACCGGCGGATGCAGGACATTGTGGTCTTCGTTGAGCCATTCAATGTAGGCTGTAATGCCGTCTTCGTACAGGAACGTATCTTCCTGGGGGTGCTTTGCCCGCTTGTCGCTCACAGTGATGGATATGCCGCTCAGCAGGAAGGCTTCCTGCCGTGCACGCTCACAGACGACATCGTAGCGGAAATCCGTTGTGTTGAAGATCTTCGGGTCCGGTTTGAAGGTTACTTTGGAACCGGTACGGTTCGTCTTTCCGAGGTCTTCCAGTCTGCCGATCTTCTTGTCGCCATGATCAAAGCGCATTCTGGCCAGTTTTCCATCATGGGCGGACTCCACCACCAGCCACTCCGAGAGTGCGTTGACAACGGATGCACCGACACCGTGCAGACCGCCTGCGGTCTTGTAGCCGCCTTCACTGGTGAATTTACCGCCGGCATGCAGGACGGTGAAAATGACCTGCAGGGTGCTGACGCCGCTCTCATGTTTGCCGAACGGCATGCCTCTGCCCTGGTCTTCCACGGTGCAGGAACCATCCGCTTCCAGGGTGATCCGGATCTTTTTGCCGAATCCGTTCAGGGCTTCGTCAACCGAGTTGTCCACGATCTCCCAGATCAGGTGATGCAGACCGGCACTGTCCGTGGAACCGATATACATGCCCGGACGCTTTCTTACGGCGTCAAGGCCTTTCAGAATCTGAATACTGTCTTCTTCGTAGTGTTTGTTTTCGCTCATCACTCAACGCTCCATTGGTTTATTATAGCAAATCCGAGTGCATTCTTTCACCTGTGATTGTGATAGAATATGGGCATGAAAATCCTGGTGATCCTGATCAGCTACCTCTTCGGTTCCGTACCCTGGGCGCTGATTATCGGTAAAAGCATCTATCACAGAGATATCCGCAAGGAAGGCTCCGGCAATCTCGGCGCCACCAATGCGGGACGGGTTCTGGGGAAACCGGCCGGCATTGCCGTAACGGTACTGGACGCGCTGAAAGCCTTTCTGTCCATGTACATCGCCGGCAGGCTGGCGCCCGGTACCGAAGTCATAGCCGGACTGGCGTGCTGTCTGGGACACTGTTTCCCGCTGTTTGCCGGTTTCCGCGGCGGCAAGGCCGTGGCGACTTCCTACGGATTCTTTCTCGGGATCAGCACGCTGGTCACAGGACATGTATTCTGGCAGTTCCTCTTTGAAGTACTGTGCTTCTTCGCTGTACTGTACCTCTGCCGGATGGTCAGCGCAGCGTCGATCATCTCTACAGGCATTGCCGTACCGGTCAGCTTTGTACTGGGCAATGATATCCGGATCACACTGGCGCTGCTGTTCCTGTGGCTGCTGGTGACCTGGCGGCACCGGGCGAATATTCAGCGGATCTTCAACGGAACGGAGAGCCGCATCAAATGGATGGGCGAGTACAAACACTGAACATATAAAAGCCGTACAAGAAGTACGGCTTTTTTTCAGAACTGAGCGAACAGGCTGCCGAAGCCGCCGGTGTGGATGACTGCGGAGTCTCCGTCCACCATGCCCTTTTTCACCATGTCTTCGTAACCGACGAACAGCTTGGCATTGTAGATGTTTTCCAGATGGATGCCTTCCCTGCGGCAGAAATCATAGACCATCCGGGTGCTCTCCGGTGTGTTGATGGACCAGCCTTCACCCCGGTAGTCCTCTACAATATCCGCTGCTTCCGCAACCGTACGGCCGAAGGGGATCCCGGTAATTTCCTCCATCTCGGCAATGGCGTCCCGGATATGGGCAGACAGGGTTTCTGTATCATCCTCTACGCTGATGATGTGCATCCGGAACGGGAATCCCATCAGGGCATTGCCGTAGATCAGTCCGGACGCAATGCCGGCATTGCCTCCCGGCGCAAATACATGCTTGATATCCAGCTTCATCTCCTTGAACTGGTCCACCATCTCAATGACAGCGTTGACATAGCCGAGCGCGTTGATGCCGCCGTAGCCGCGGATGAGGTACGGTCTGTCCCCTCTTGCCTTCAGCTGCTCCATGACCTCATACACGTACTGTTCCCGGATGGAGCTGTCGCAGGCACCCATCCAGATGCGCTCTACACCCATGAGATCGTTGAGCAGGACATTTCCCTGCCGCTCCTGCGGTTCATCGGAATTGTGCACTATAACGCACTTCATGCCGGCTCTGGCGCAGCAGGCTGCCGCGAGGGAGCAGAAATTGCTCTGGAGGCCGCCGGATACGAGGATGGTATCGCAGCCTTCATGCTTGGCTTCACCGATGATGTACTCCATGCAGCGTACTTTGTTTCCGCCGGCACCGATGCCGGTCAGATCATCGCGCTTGATGTACATGGCATGGGCTGCTCCGAGCATCTTCTCTGTATTACTGAGCCGCTGTACCGGTGTAGGCAGGACTGCCAGTTCTTCCCGAGGCAGTTCCTTCATTCTTTCTCTGATGTTCATGGTTTCTCCTCGATTCTGTATTCCTTCAGCATACCGCTGAGCTGTTCCGGTCCTTTGACACGGATGTGATAGCCTTCGTTGTTCTCTTCCAGGATGTCGATGTGGATCATCTGGGCAGCCCGGTGCAGCAGATCTCCTTTGCTGTAGGGGATGAGGCACTCAAACACCGTCTCCTGCGGATACAGTGCATCCGTGATCATCTGCAGCACCGTGTCCATCCCTTCACCTGTACGGCAGGATACCAGGGGTGTACAGTCTGTTTCTTCCTTCAGCTTGTCTGCTTTGTTGTATACGCGCAGTACGGGAATGCCGCCGGCACCGATCTCCTCCAGTGTCTGCTCGCAGACCCGGGTCTTTTCTTCGTACTGCGGGTCACTGATGTCTATGACGTGGATGAGCAGATCCGCTTCCCGCACCGACTGCAGTGTAGAACGGAACGATTCCACCAGTTCATGGGGAAGGTCCGAGACAAAGCCGACGGTATCGTACAGCAGGAAGTGCTGCATTCCCCAGCGTACATTGCGTACACTGGTATCCAGAGTGGCAAACAGCTGGTCTTCCTCCAATACCTCTGTTCCCGGATGGCTGCACATCTGCAGCACCCGGTTCATAAAGCTGGATTTCCCGCTGTTGGTATACCCTACCAGGGCAGCCCGCCGCAGAAGGCTCCTTCTGCGCCTGTGCTGCGCGCTGCTCTCTGCGCGCTCCAGCTTTGCCAGCTGCCGGTTCAGTTCCTTGATCCTGGCTGCGTATTCCCGCCGCAGCTGTACGGAACGGATCTCACCGGCACCGCGGTTCCGGATGGTACCGCCGCGTGAATGCTCCGCAGAATCACCGCTTTCGTTCACGGAGGAAAGGCGGTGGCGCAGGGCGGCGATTTCCACCTGGATCTGGGAAGGACGGCTGTCCGCCCGCATGGAAAAGATTTCCAGGATCAGTTCTGTACTGTCCATCACAGGAAAGCCGGCTTCTTCCGCCAGTCTGCGGGCAGAAGCCCAGGGCATCCGCATCCCGGCAATGATGAGGTCTGCTTCATGGTACTGGGCGGCAGAACGGATCTCTTCAACCTTTCCCCGGTGGAAGAAGATGCGGGGATCCGGATGGTCCGTCTGCTGTACAATCACCTGTACGGCTTTGATTCCTGCCGCATCACAGAGTGACAGGCACTCCTCGATGGCATAGTCCTTCCTGCCCTTTTCCCTGGACGGATATCCGTAGACCAGTATTGCTTTCCTCTCAGGCACAGTAAACGTCTTCTCCTCCGACAACCGTACGGATGATCTTCGCTTTCAGAATATCCTCCACCGGACACTGGGTAATATCGGTATCCATGACCGTAAAGTCGGCGTAGTAATCCTCGGCGATCCTGCCGATGGCATCGTCCATGCCGAATGCCTTCGCGCCTTTCTCTGTATAGGACTCCAGTGCCTGATCCACGGTGAGGCACTCTGCTTGGTTCATCAGGTCACCGCTCATCAGGGATGTACGGGTGACTGCGAAATAGATGCCCCGCAGTGCATCGGGAATCTCCACCGGTGCGTCGGAACCGTTGCTGGTATTGGTATTCTCGTACAGGGTCTTCCAGGGATAGCTGGTCTCTGCCAGCTCCGGCTTCACCCGTTCCTTGAGGATTGCCGCATCGCTGTCCACGAACAGAGACTGGATATAGCAGTTCAGCCAGCTGTCAATGGCTTCCTGCGTCTGGTCCTGACGCATGATCTGGCAGTGGACAAGACCGTAGCCGAGCGGATTGCCCGGCAGAAGGTACTTCCGGTAGACCCGCAGTACCTGATCCACCGCACCGTCACCGATTGCGTGGGTGATAGCCGGCATGTTGTAGCGGTTCGCCAGCCCGACCATGATGTCCATCTTTTCTTCATCGATGTCTACTGTTCCTGTTGTCGCCGGATCATCGGCGTACGGTTCACTCATCTTTGCGGTACGGCCGCCCAGGGATCCATCGGCGATGATCTTCAGCGGACCGATGCTGAAGTATTCATTCCCGACACCGGTGGTGTATCCCTCATCCAGGAAGGAAGCCAGGTCCTCCGGTGTCCGGAATTCACACTGTTCGTTGACCCGTACGGTCATCCTTCCCTGGTAGGAAAGGCGCAGGAAGACATCCAGCGGCATCCTGTAGCTGTCCGAACGCAGCAGGAAGTCATCACTGCCGCAGGATGTAATGCCGTAGGCATTGAGTGCCTGCATGCCCTTTACAATGTATTCTTCGAACTCTGCCGCATTGGCATGGCCGAGGGTATCAAGCATCGGCCGCATTGCGTTTTCCTTGAGCAGTCCGTTTTCATAGTCGATTTCACCGCCTTCAATGGACGTTACGGCATCGATGCCGCACATCTCCAGCACCTTTGTATTTACACAGGCAATATGCCCGCAGTGCCTTGTCAGTACGATCGGAATCTCTGCAGATACGGAATCCAGATCGGCTCTGGTGATGGCTTTCGGACCGCTGGTGAAAGCTGATTCATTGTAACCCATGCCCTGCAGGACCTGTCCCGGCACCATCTCCTCTTTCTTCGCATTCAGTGCCTGTACGATCTCTGCAGCGCTCATGCAGCCGCCCAGCGGTACCGTCGAGAGATAATAGCCGTAATAGGCCAGATGCATATGGGAGTCTATGAATCCCGGGGTGACAAAGGCACCTTTGAGATCGATGACCTCTCCGTCCTTCACCGCTTCCAGAATAGACCGGTTGTCACCGATCTGTACAAACCGATGGTCTTCTATAAGAAACGCTTCGGCGTCCGAGCGCCAGATCCTTGCGTTGATGTATGCCTTTGCCATAACAGAGCCTCCTGTCGTTATATTTCAGTATACTGTATAAACCCGCCGCAGGAAAACGCCCGGCTGTACGCCGGACGCTATTTCCAGATCACTCTTGTATCATCGTACTGTTCCATCGGACCGACAGCGTCGATGATCGCCTGCCGGTCTTCATAGCCCTCAGGCACAACGATCCAGACCGGTTCACTGCTGTGCATCCGGTAGAGGATCCCCGCCACAATGCCGCGCATCCGTTCCGGTGTCTGTTCGCTGCCGCAGTAGTAGACATTGCGGAATACACCATCGTTGAGGGACAGGTCCGCATAGCCCATTGCACAGCGCATTTCGACATTGAGGTGCGGATGCACTGCGCCGTAGGGCACTTCGATCGTGACATCCACACTTCTGCCGAGATACTCCCGGCCTGCCAGGTACTCCATGGGCAGATACTTCATCCCTCTGGAGACACTCTCTTCCCCGTACGCTTCAAAGCCGTTTTTCCGGTAGAAGCCTTCCGAACCTTTCAGGGCTTTGACGGTAAAGCGCTCGATCCCTTCCGAAGAGCCTCTGCGGCAGGCTTCCTGCCACAGTGCCGTACCGATGCCCTGCCGCTGCCTTTCCTTCCGGACAAACAGTAAGTGCACGGTATCCCCTTCCGGACTGAGGGCAATCGTTCCCGTCAGATCCCCGGCATAGTATCCGAGATATACCAGATCCTGCGCTTCCAGGGACAGGAATTCCAGGAACGATTGCGCTGCCTGACGGTTCATACCCAGATTGCCCATGGAAAAGAAGACCTCCCGGATCAGATTCAGAGCGTCCAGCCTTTCTTCTTCATCCAGTATACGGATGGACATCAGAACTCCATTTCACGGTCGTAGAGCGCAACAGAATCCTTGATCACCGTTTCCATGATCCTGTCGTCCACGAACGTACATTCCACGGGAATCCCCTTGGACAGCGGCTCAGCCGCGATCTTCAGTGCCGCAAGGATATCTTCATCCTTTTTGTCTGCCGCAACGAAGAAGACAAAGCTCATCTCCGTCCCTGTCAGCTTGCCCTTCATCCAGACACGGTCGATGTCCTCCATCGTCCGTGCTGTCTCATACACAGCGTTCACGACAGCTGTCGGATAGATTGCCGGCTCTGTATAGCGGATGGCTGCCGGTGCGGGCGCTGCCTGCGGTGCAATGATCGGTTCATCACTGTTGAGCCGCTTCACCAGCGGATTCGGCAGGATGATATTGTCACTCATCGGGTTGATGGCAATGCCCTCTGCTTTATTGTTCGGATCATCAATCATCCGTTCATAGTCCTTCAGCGAACGCACGACATACTGCGGATGCTGGTTCGGTGCCAGCGGCAGCTTCTTCGCTTCGTCCAGGTCCGTAAAGACCGGAAAGAATGATTTTCCCGTATTGGAATTGACAAGTACGAACTTGATCTGGGTATTCTCCGGCAGATTGATCCGGCCGTTCTTCGCGTCTACGTTGACATTGAAGAGCACCGGCGCCAGCAGCTTTGCCTTCTTGACTTCAGCGAACATGGCTGCCTCATTCTCCCGGGTACGCTCTTCCTTCAGCACCTTCAGTGCTTCCTTCAGTTCCGGGTTCCTGATCGGTGCCGGAACAGGCTTTTTGTTCTTGTTTTTGTTCTTTGCCATATTATTTCTCCACCGGTTTATTATATATCAGGATGAACCGGTTTATGATATCTATGAAGATTTTCACGAGATTTCACATAAAGTTCAGATAACCGTGCAAGAATATCAATCGATGGGAAAGGAGTATTGTTCCTATGAGTGAAGAAATCAAGAATGAAGAAATACAGACCCGCAGAGGCTGGCATCCGGCCCTGAATGCCCTGCTCTGCGCTGTGCTCGGCCTGGGCGGCGGGTACACCGGCGGACGCATCGCCGTACATACACAGAAAGCGGACGGGACCGTACAGGAAAGCACACAGCCGACTGTCGTGTATACCCCGGCGCAGACAACCGTCTACGCCGAAGGAGAAGAGCTCTCCATCGGCCAGATCGTGGAGAAAGCAGCGGACAGCGTTGTGGAAATACGGACCACAGTCAAGCAGACAGGCTTCGGATTCTACGGTTCCTATACGACCGAGGGTGCCGGAAGCGGTGTCATCATCTCTTCCGACGGCTATATCATCACCAACAACCATGTCATCAAGAATGCGGAATCCATCGCCGTACGGACAACAGACGGTACCGAATATGACGCATCCCTCGTCGGAACGGACGAGAAGAGCGACATTGCGGTCATCAAGGTGGACGCATCCGGTCTGAAGCCGGCAGAGATCGGCGATTCTTCCCTGATCCATGTCGGCGATACTGCTGTCGTCATCGGCAACCCGCTCGGCACTCTGGGCGGGACGGTAACCAACGGCATCATCTCCGCCCTGGACCGCCAGCTCATCATCAACAACCAGGCACTGAACCTGATCCAGACCAACGCCGCCATCAACTCCGGCAATTCCGGCGGCGGTCTCTTCAACGGACAGGGACAGGTCATCGGTATCGTCAATGCCAAGGATTCCGGGACGACCAGCAGCGGCGCACTGATTGAAGGACTCGGTTTCGCCATACCCATCAATGACGCTATGGACATCGCTTCCCAGCTCATGGAGAGCGGACATGTCACGGACCGGGCGACACTCGGTGTATCACTGACTACGGTCCCCTATGACTACCGCGGCACCAAAGCCGGGCTGTACATCAATTCCGTCTTTGAAGGCAGCGGAGCCGAGGAAGCCGGTCTGAAAGCCGATGACCGCATCACTGCCGCAGACGGACAGCCGATTGCCCAGTATGCGGATCTCTCCTTCATTCTCCAGAAGAAGAAAATCGGCGATACCATCCTGATCACCGTAGAAAGAGACGGACAGGAATTGACCCGCGAAGTTACCCTGACCGCCCCGATCTACTACAACAACTAAAAAAGAATGCCCGGTCCCACCGGGCATTTTATTATTTGCTGAAATACTTTACCGCACTCCGGAAGAGACCCATCTCGTAGTCTCCCGGTACGTTGCGGTACAGATCCTTGCCGATCCGTTCGGAATGGCACATCTTGGCGAATACCCTGCCGTCCGGCGAGGTAATGCCCTCAATGGCTTCATACGAACCGTTCGGGTTGTATTCCGTGATCATGGTCGGCTTGCCGTCCAGGTCCACGTACTGCGTCGCAATCTGACCGTTCTCTGCCAGTTCGCGGATCATCGCATCGCTGGCGTAGAATCTGCCCTCTCCGTGGGAGATCGGCAGGCTGCGGATATCGCCGACATTCAGTTCTGCCATCCACGGCGAGAGCGTCGACGCTACACGGGTACGTACGATCTTCGACTGGTGGCGTCCGATGACGTTGAACGTCAGGGTCGGACTGGTTTCATCCACGTCCACGATGTGGCCGTACGGAACCAGACCGAGCTTGATCAGTGCCTGCGCACCGTTGCAGATGCCCAGGATCAGTCCTTCCCGTTCATCGAGCAGTGCATGGACTTCTTCCTTGATCTTCGGATTGCGGAAGAACGCTGTAATCAGCTTCGCGGAGCCTTCCGGCTCATCACCGCCGGCAAATCCGCCCGGTACGACGACAATCTGGGCTGTCTTCAGCTTGGCAGCGAATTCTTCAACGCTCTCGGCAACATCCTCCGCCGTCAGGTTCCTGAGCACGATGATCTCAGCATCCGCACCGGCTTCAATGAGCGCCCTTGCTGTATCATACTCACAGTTGGAGCCCGGGAAGACCGGAATGAGCGCTTTCGGCCTGTCTGTCGCAAAGCGCTTTGATACATGCATCTTCTTCTCTGCTGTATAGGCATAGGTTTCCGGTACATGCGTATTCTCGCTGGCCGGCCTGGTCGGATAGATGCCCTCCAGTACAGCCGTATTGATCTGCCACAGGTCTTCAATGCGCTTGCATTCCCTGCCGATGCAGACCTTTGCGTCATCCGTTGTATGACCGATCAGAACCGCACTGCCGCAGACTTCGTCCATCTCTGCTACGATTGCGCCCGGCATCATCGTGTACCAGTCCATATCTGCACAGGAACGGAAACCGACTTCATTGCCGAAGGACATCTTCATCACAGC
>JAFOIY010000035.1 GCA_017420505.1 Solobacterium sp.
TGCCCATCGGTACTGCCGTCTACTGCCAGACCGCAGTACGCTGGCTGGAAGAACATCAGTAGGAATGTACAGGTCTCTGTCATTCATGCTGTAAAACAGTTATAATAAAGGTAATCATTTGTATCATTTCAAAACCATCATTCATAAAAAGGAGAGAATTGTATGAAACTGGAAAAAATGGAAAAGATACACCTCGGCGAGTATCCTACTCCTCTGGAGAAAATGGAGCATCTGTCCAAAAAGCATACCGGCGGCAAGTTCAACCTGTACATCAAGCGCGATGACGCAACAGGACCTGCATTCGGCGGCAACAAGACCCGTAAGCTCGAATATGTTATGAAGGAAGCCCTGGACGGCGGCTATACAGCGATGCTGACATACGGCGGACCGCAGACCAACCATGGCCGTACCACTGTTGCGGCAGCGATCAAGTGCGGCATGAAGCCGATCCTCGTTCTCGGCGGCAAGAAGCCGGAATACCTGTCCGGAAACCTGACCCTGGACGCGATGATGGGCACGGACATTGTCTTTACGACCGATATGGAAAAGGCCGCAAAGGAAGTCATCGCCAAGTATGAAGCACAGGGCGACAAAGTCTATAATCTCCCGGTCGGCGGATCCACTCTGACCGGTGTCGTCGGTTACATCATGGCAGTCAAGGAAATCATGGACCAGTGCGAAGCGATGGACATCCATCCGAAGCACCTCGTAGCTACTGTCGGTTCCCTGGGTACCTTCGGCGGTCTGAACGTCGGTATCCGCTACTTCCACGCACCGTTCGATGTCATCGGTGTACCGGTTTCCCCGGGTACCAAGAAGGAAACTGTATCCGAGTTCGTAAACAAGGTTGCTGAATTCTATGAGATGGACTTCCGTGTGACACCGGAAGACATCAACATCCAGTACGGACCGGATGATGCACCGTACAGCGGCGAAGAGTACAACAAACCGGATCCGCTGACAAGAGCTGCTATGTTCGAACTGGCCAGGGAAGAAGGCATTATCTCCGACCCGACCTATACCGGCAAGACATTCAGAGGCCTGCTGGATATGGTTGACAAGGGCATTATTGCTGAAGACACCATCTTCCTGCACACAGGCGGTGCAATGGCTGTCTGGACGAAGGAGCACCTGGATGACATGCAGCAGGAGCTCTTCGGCAACTGCACCATCTCCGAGATCTGATTTCACGCACAGAACCCGCTCCGGCGGGTTTTTTTGATGTACAATGAGCAGGATGGACATTGCAAGGGACAGTGCGCTGGCACTGGTACAGTGGTATGAAGAGAACAAACGGGATCTCCCGTGGCGGCGCACCGGAGACCCGTATGAAATCTGGATCAGCGAGATCATGCTGCAGCAGACCAGGATCGAAACGGTGATCGACTATTTCCTGCGCTTCCGGGATGCACTGCCTTCCCTCAAGGATCTCGCAGACTGTCCCGAGGACAGACTGCTGAAGCTGTGGGAAGGCCTGGGCTACTACAGCCGTGTGCGCAATATGCAGAAGTGCGCGCGGTACCTTGCGGACCACGGCAGGGACAATCTCCCTGCTTCCTATGAAGAGCTCCTGAAGCTGCCGGGCATCGGCCCCTATACAGCAGGAGCGGTCTCCTCCATCGCGTTCGGCATTCCCCGTCCTGCCGTGGACGGCAACGTACTGCGCGTCCTGGCACGTCTGTTTGCTGTACAGGAAGACATCCGCAGCACTGCTGTCAAGCGGACCATGGAAGACACCATAAACCGCTGCTATGCCGGAAATCCGGATCTATGTGCAGACTCTTCCTTTGTCAGTTCCTTTACCCAGGGGCTGATGGAACTGGGAGCGCTTGTCTGCATTCCGAACGGGATCCCGCGCTGTGCACAGTGTCCATGGGGCTCTGTCTGCCTTGCCCGTGCGCAGGATGCCGTTGATACCATCCCGTTCCGCTCAGCGTCCAAGGAACGCAGGGTCATCCCCATGACTGTATTCATTGTCTATGATGGACTGCGGATCACTCTGCAGCGGCGGCCGGAGAAAGGATTGCTGGCCGGTCTGTATGAGTTCCCTCATACCGAGGGACACCTTGATGCAGAAGAAAGCAGGAAGTATCTTCAGCGGTCCGGGATCTCTGCTGTACATATGGAAGCTCTGCAGGATAGAAAGCATGTCTTTACCCATCTGGTGTGGGATCTGAAGGTCTGGCTGGTACAGGCAGCGCATATTCCGGACAGCGTTCCGGCAGTACCCCTGGCTGAATTCCCGGACTATGCCCTGCCTGCTGCATTTGATGAATACCGGAAAGCCGCAATGAGCAGGATTGTGGTATGCTAATGGCATGAACTATGTACTGAGCGCATTGATCGGCTATATTCTCGGCTGCTTCAACTTTGCCTATATCATCGGCAGGCTGAAGGGCATTGATATCCGTGAGAAAGGCACCGGCAATGCCGGAGCCTCCAATGTCTTCATCTCCATGGGCAAAGGATTCGGTGTTCTGACTGCTGTCCTGGACATTCTGAAAGGATTCCTTGCGGTATATATCTGCCGGCATGTATTCCTGAGTGCCTACTGCCCGTATATCGGCGGTGTGTTCGCGGTCATCGGCCATATCTTCCCGTTCTTCATGCATTTCAAGGGCGGCAAGGGCTTTGCGTCCTATATCGGCATGTGCCTGGGCATCGACTGGCGTCTGGGACTGGGTGTCATGGTACTGACCGTAGTCATCACCCTGATTACGGACTATATCGCTCTGGCTACCCTGACCACAGCGTTCCTTGTCCCGGTCTGGCTGTTCTACCAGAGTGCTCCGCTGAGAGTGCTGGATATGTACGCTGTGCTTGCACTGATCATCCTGTGGAAGCACCGTGCCAACCTGACCCGGATGATGAACCACGAAGAAAAAGGGCTCCGGGGAGCCATGAAAAAGAAAACAGAAGAGGCATCCTGAACGGATGCCTCTTTTTTACAGATACCAGACAACCGGTTCCGTGTTCCACGAAGAAACGATGGCTTTGCCTGTATCGAAGTAGAAGACAGCGTTCGGGGATGTTTCATCCTGATTGTACTTCACCGCGAAGCCGGGATAGTCCGCTTCGATCGCTGCCAGCGGCTCCGGACGCTCATCCAGCTTCATCGTACCGATGACGTGGATCCATGTTCCCTTCCCCATGACCGCAATCTCTGCGTTGGGATTCACCATCAATTGCTCATATACGTCTTTTTTCTTACCTGTCAGGATATACAGTTTCCCGTCGTATACCTTCACGGTACTGAACGGACGGACACAGGGACGGTTGTCCTCCACCGTAGCGAGATAGTAGACATCCGCTTCCTTCAGATACTGATAGACCTTTTCTACATCACTCATAGACTCTCCTCCTGCTTCACAGTACCACGATCCTTCCCTTCCCGGCAAACCCACCTTCATTCATGGTATACTCTCCTTGACGGAGGGGTGGATTATGGAGCTGAATACCCAGCAGATCTCTGCGGAAAACCGGTCCGTGGAATCAATGATGCTGACATGGCCGGAGTGCTTCTACAAGGAAAAGGAAGCGGAGACGCGCTTTGCCCTGCTTGAAGAAGCACAGCGGCAGGAACTGACACCGGAAGAGAACGGAACCCGGCGGTTTCTGCTGGCGCACCGCTATCCCGGCTATCCCGGGGAAACACCGCTGACGGACCACTTTCTGAAGCTCTGGTTCTTCCTCATCTTTGCGGCTGACGGAGCGCACGGAAAGAAAGCGTCCAAGCGGGATGCCAAGGCTGTAGCTGATCTGGTGACGGAACTCGGTCTGGCTTCCCTGCAAAGTGAAACGGACCGTCATCTCCTGTACCGGGAGTTCTTCCATACCGCCCTGCTCTACATCAATATCAGCCTGTCCGACCGCCGGTACAGTTCGATCTTCCTGAATCTGGGAAAGCTGTCCGATGAAAAGCTGAAGCAGAAGGTCGCCAAGGACCTGTACAAAGCTGGTGTTCTGGGACCGGACGCCGTTGGATTCGCCAATGATGATCTGTGGCGCAGTGCGCTCAAGGACGCCTTTCACAGCTACTTCCCGGGATCTGAGGATGTCTGGGAATCTCTGAAGAAATAAGGAGGCCGGTCATGAAGGAAAACAAATATACGGTACTGGCCAAGTGCTGCATCTGCATCGGAGGTGCTGTAGGCCTTGTCAGCAACTGCCTGGGCATCTTCTATTCACCGATCGCGGAATCCCTGAACCTGGGTATCGGCAGAATCTCGGTCATGGCGACCATCATCAGCCTGGCCAGTGCGTTCTTCATGCCGGTCCTGACCAGGCTGATGAAGCACATCAGAATCAATCATCTGATGGCTGCCGGTGTCATCATCGACGTCATTGCCTATGTCATTATGTCCCTGGTGCATGATATCCGGGTCTACTATCTCTGCTCTGCCTTTCTCGGCATCGGTGCCGTGAGCTATTCCAATTTCCCGGTATCCATTCTGCTGAAGGAATGGTACGGCGACAAGAACGGTTCCGCTCTGGGTACAGCACTGGCATTCAGCGGTGCGTTCGGTGCCCTGGCCAATCCGATTGTCGGAAGGCTGATCGGCTCTTCCGGCTATGAATCCGGCATGCGGGTCATGGCGGCCTTCCTGCTGATCGTCTGCCTGCCCTGTGCACTGACGGTCCGCCGCAATGAACAGGCAGTCAGTGAAGAGAAAGCTGCTGTATCTGCCGGTACGGCAGCGCTCTCGCTGGGCATGTTGGTCTTCATCATTGTGACCACCAGCCTCTTCAACGCGGTCAACGGTATGAACTCCCATATGTCCAGCCTCGCGGTCAAGAGCGGCTACTCCCTGGAATTCAGCGCGATTGTCGTCTCTGTGGTCATGATCGCGAACATGCTGTTCAAGATCGCTTTCGGCTTTGCGGCTGACCGTTTTTCCGTTACAAAGGCGGTACTGGTCTGGCTGGCTTTCAACTTCACCGGTCTTGTCACCATTCTCTTCCTGCGCAGTGTTCCGGCTGCTTTGCTGTGCGGTGCAGCATTGTATGCCGCGGACTTCTCCAACAGTACCATTGCCGGACCGCTGATCATCCAGAAAGTTGCCAAGGACAGATATAGTGAGATCTATCCTCGGGTTGCCCTGTTCAATACCCTCAGCTACGCGCTGATGACCTCAGGATACGGTTTCCTGCTGGATGCGTCCGGCTCCTATACATTGTCATTGATCGTTGCAATCAGCTTTGCTGCAATCGCTTTTGTACTTACTCTGCGTCTGGACCGGATCATCCGGAACGGAACCGCTGCCTCATAGCCAATCATAGGAGGAATACGATATGACCTGGTTGAAGGAAGTCATCGGAACCGAAAAAGCAATCATCGGTATGTGCCACTTCGCCCCTCTTCCCGGCGACCCCGGATACAGAAAGGAACAGGGAATGGCGTACGCGCTTGACAGAGCGCGGAAGGATCTGTATGCACTGCAGAACGGGGGCATCGACGCTGTGATGTTCTCCAATGAGTACAGCCTGCCCTATCTGACGGATGTACGCACCGAGACCGTCGCCGCGATGGCAAGGATCATCGGTGAACTCATGAACGAGATCACGGTACCCTTCGGTGTGAATGTCCTCTGGGATCCCTGGAAATCCCTGGATCTTGCCGCAGCGACCGGTGCAGCGTTCGTCCGTGAGATCTTCACCGGTGTCTATGCCAGTGATTTCGGTCTCTGGAACACCAACAGCGGAGCGACCGTACGCCACCAGCACGAAATCGGGGCTGAGAATGTCAAGCTTCTGTTCAATATCGTCCCGGAGGCAGCGGCGTATCTCGCACCGCGGACACCGGCATCGATCGCAAAGAGCACCGTATTCAACTGCCGGCCGGATGCGCTGTGTGTCAGTGGACTGACCGCAGGAGCCGCGACCGATTCTTCTGTACTGAAGGAGGTCAAGGAGGCTGTCCCCGGCACGGTGGTACTCGCCAATACCGGATGCCGCAAAGAAACCATCGCGGAGCAGCTGGCTATTGCGGACGGTGCGGTTGTCGCCACAACGTTCAAATACGACGGCATTTTTGAAAACATGGTGGATGAGCAGCGTGTCGCTGAATTCATGAAGGTTGTACGCGAGTTCCGGAGCAGATGATGGAAAGAACAGTAATCGGTGTTGATATCGGTACGACAGCCGTCAAGGCTGTACTGGTATCTTCGGAAGGATACATCATCGATGAAGTGCGGGAGGCGCATGATCTGATCTCCCTGAAGCCGGGCTGGGCAGAGGAAAACGCAGCCGATTGGTGGCGCAATACCATTGCGGCTCTCCGGAAACTGAAGGAGCACAGCCCGGATCTGTTCAGCCGGGTCGAGTGCGTTGGAATCACAGGGATGCTGCCGGCGATCGTCATGCTCGATGAAGACGGTGAGCCTGTGCGCAATACGATCCAGCAGAACGACGCCCGCTCTGTGGAACAGATCCGCTTTATAACTGAGCGCCTTGACCAGGAAGAGCTCTTCCGCCTGACCGGCGGCTATACCAACCAGCAGCACATCCTGCCGAGAATGATGTGGGTGCGGGACAATGAGCCGGACGTATTCGCCAGGATGCGCTGGGTCATGGGTTCCTACGACTACATCGTGTACAAACTCACCGGGGTGCGTTCCATAGAGATGAACTGGGCAGTGGAGAGCGGTCTGTTCGATATCCGGAAGCAGGTATGGCTGACAGATATGATGGAACAGTTCAGCTTTGATCCTTCCTGGTTCCCGCAGGTCAATCCTTCCATGTCCATCATCGGTGCTGTCACGGCGGAAGCGGCGGCTCTCTGCGGGCTGAAGGAAGGCACAGCGGTCATCGCCGGAAGCGCAGATCACGTCGCGTCCACTCTGTCTGCCGGCATCATCAATGAGGGTGATCTGCTGATCAAATTCGGCGGCGGCGGGGATATTCTCTACTGTACCGAAGAGATCGTCACCTGCCCGCAGCTCTTCTTTGACTACCATATCGTACCGGACCGTTGGCTGATCAATGGCTGTATGGCCGCCAGCGGCTCCCTTGTAAAGTGGTATCTCGGAGATATCCTGGATAATTACAGCGGGGATTCCCTGAAGGAACTGGACCGGGAAGCTTCCCTGCTGCCTCCGGCTTCGGACGGGCTGATTGTCCTTCCCTATTTCCTGGGCGAAAAGACGCCGATCTTTGACCCGGAAGCCCGCGGTATGCTGTTCGGACTGACGCTGTCCCATACCAAAGCCCATATCTTCCGGGCGATCCTGGAATCGGTCATCTACGGCTTCCGCCACCATATCGATATCATCCGTGATCTCGGTTATGAACCGGCGCATATCATTGCGACCAACGGTGGATCCCGCAGCAGCTTTTGGTGCCAGATTGCCGCAGATGTCCTGGATCATGAGATCAAGGCCTATCCCTCCCATCCGGGTTCTGCCCTCGGTACTGCTTTCCTGGCCGGTATGGCATCCGGCGCCTTCACTTCCTGGGACCAGATCCATCTCTTCCTGCAGGACTGCCGGATCTATACCCCGGATCCCGATGCGGTAAAGATCTACCGGAAATCCTATGAAATCTACCGGAAGCTGTATCTGCAGACCAAGGACAGCTGCCGGGATATTGCCGCACTCTACCAATGACCCGGGATTGACTGCGATGATCATCCTGCGTATATTCAGATTATTGAATCAGAAAGGAACAATACTATGACCTACAGACTCTGGATCGCACTCACGGAAGCGAAGAAGCTCAAGTGGGTGGACCTCACACATCCTCTCAACAACTCCAGCCCCTACTGGGCAGGAATCCCCGAAGGAAGCGTTGATCTCGGCAATGTTGTCTTTGACTGGGGCAACCCGATGCTGGAGTGCCGCATACAGACCTTCAAGTTCCCCGGACAGTTCGGAACCCATATCGACTTCCCCGGACATTTTGTAAAGGACGCACCTCTTTCTGATGCCTTCGACGTACGCAACGGTGTCTTCCCGCTCTGTGTCATCGACATTACCGGTAAAGTGAAGGAAGATGTCCACTATGCCGCAACTGCGCAGGACATCAAGGACTGGGAAGCAGAGTACGGTGAAATTCCCGACGGGGCGTTTGTAGCCCTCAGAACCGACTGGTCGAAGAACTGGCCGGATATGGATGCCCTCTCCGGCATTGCTGAAGACGGCAGCGAGAACTTCCCCGGCTGGTCCCTGGATGCGCTGAAGTACATCTACGAAGTGCGCAATGCTGCGGCCAACGGCCATGAAGCACTGGATACCGACGCTTCCGCCGAAGCGGCCAAAGCGGGCGATCTGGCCTGTGAGCGGTATGTTCTGGAGCAGGGCAAGCTTCAGGTGGAAGTCCTCTGCAACCTGGATCAGGTCGCACCTGCCGGCGCTGTCATGATCGTTGCCTGGCCGAACTTCGAAGGCGCTGTCGGACTGCCTGTACGCGCCTGGGCAATCACAGAGTAAAGTAAACAAAAACATCTGTACGGACACGGATCGCCGTGGGTGCAGATGTTTTTTTCTGTATTGCTGCTCAATGCTTTTCCAGATATCTTCTTTTCCGTATGGTCGGATACTGATCATTGATCCTCTGATAGCACGGACAATCCTTCCCGTGGTCATTGATCATCCCGCAGGCCTGCAGGAAGGAATACACCACAACCGGACCGAGATACTTGAACCCGTACTGCTTCAGTTCCCGGGAGAATCTGTATGACAGACCGTTGGATACCGGTATTTCTCCCTCATCATGCTTGTTATACAGGATTGTCCTGCCCCCGCTGTGTGACCAGAGCCAGGCATCGAAGCTTCCGTACTGTTCACGGATCTTCCGGAAACACCGGGCATTGTGGATCGTAGCCTGTACTTTCTGCCGCGAGCGGATCATGCCTTCCGTATGCAGGATTCTGTCTGTGTCCGCTTCGCTGTACCCGGCAAGGCGGTCGTAGTCAAAGTCAGCGAAGCAGTGCTGTATGACTTCCCTTCTTTGCAGAATGAGCTGCCAGCTCAATCCACACTGCATCGCTTCCAGAACAAGGTACGCAAACAGTCTGCGGTCATCGTGCTCAGGTACACCCCATTCTTCATCATGATATTTCTTCATCGCTTCCGATGATAATCCCCAGGTACAGCTTCCCATATTCAGCTCAGGAAATATGTTTCCTCTTCCTCCCAGAACTTTTCATCATTGACCGCGTGGGTCAGTGCTTCCCGGAACATCTTCCTGGCCTCCGGACTCGGGAAGTGATCCTGGATCGCTTCGTAGGTCTGGCGCATGATCAATGATACGGCAACTGTCAGGTCCACTGCAGTTATTTCCCTGCCTGTATCCATCACAAACCGGCAGTCCCCCAACGGTTCACTGACGATGTATTTGATATAGTGCGGATCCTTGTACAGCTCTGTTTCGTCCAAAGGGATTTCTTCCGTACTGTCCTTTGTTCTCGGCTTCATATCCGGCATACTGCGGACCTCCGTTTCCGTCTTCATTATACCTGTGCTTTCTGTACGTATGAAAATGTTTCCACAGCCTGTGCAAGTTTTCCCGTATTTCCGGATTCCCGTTCATTGTCTTCTTGCATGTCCTTCTATGTTCAGTATAATTGCACATAGGAGCCTTTCCTCCGGTGCATGGAAACCGGAAAGGGCAGTGTGCCGAAGCCAGCGGAAAGGTCCTTGTAGGCCTTCTTTTTCTGAGAAGGCAGGAGGAGAAAACCAATGTCCCAGCGTGTTAACCTGATTCTTGATGTGGATGAGAAGCCGACTGCATCACAGTGGGCGCTGCTGTCTGTACAGCATGTGTTCGCTATGTTCGGCGCAACAATCCTTGTACCGATCCTGACGGGATATCCTGTCAGTGTAGCCCTGTTCGCTTCCGGCCTCGGTACACTGATCTATGCAATGATCACAAAGTTCAAAGTACCGATCTACCTCGGTTCCTCGTTCGCCTATATCACAGCTGTCATCATTGCCTGCACAGCGCTCGGCGGCGACCGCAGTGCAGCCCAGACAGGACTGATTCTGGTAGGCATCATCTATGTCATCGTAGCTATGATCATCAAGGTCACCGGCAAGGACTGGCTGGACCGGCTCCTGCCGCCGATCGTCATCGGTCCGATGATCGCTGTCATCGGTCTCGGTCTGGCGTCTTCCGCCATCAACAACGCCGGCTTCGTTTCCGGCGGCGACTGGCGCAATATGGTTGTCGCTGTCGTTACGTTCATCATCACGGCGCTGATTTCCACCAAGGCCAAGGGCTTCCTGAAGATCATTCCCTTCCTGTGCGGTGTTGCCGGCGGATACATCTTCGCCTGCATCATGGGCATTGTGGACTTCACCCCGATCCACAGCGTCATTGCGGAGGGACGCTTCATCGGCCTGCCTGACTTCATCCTCCCGTTCAGCACCGGCGGGAGGTTCGGTGAATATCATCTCTACTTCGGACCGGCCACCTGGGCAATTCTACCGGTAGCGCTGGTAACCATCTCCGAGCACATCGGCGACCACACGGTTCTCTCCAAGATCTGCGGCAAGGAATTCCTCAAGGATCCCGGCCTCGACCGTACTCTGATGGGTGACGGTGTTGCGACTGCGGTCAGCGCCCTGCTCGGCGGACCGGCCAACACTTCCTACGGTGAGAATACCGGTGTCATCGGTATGACCGGTGTCGCGTCCGTCTACGTTACCTGCGGCGCTGCGGTCATCGCCATCATCCTCGGCTGTGTACCTGTTGTCTCCGCGGTCATTGAAACGATTCCGGCTTCCGTTCTCGGTGGTATGTCCATCATCCTCTATGGTGTTATCGCCTCCAACGGTCTCCGGGTTCTCGTTGACAATAAAGTAGACTACGGCAAGCAGAAGAACCTGATCATTACTTCTGCGATGCTGGTCATCGGCCTGGGCGGTGCGGTTCTTCCGCTTGGCGGCAGTGCTACCCTGTCCGGTACCGCGCTGGCTGCGTTCGTCGGCATTCTGCTGAACCTGGTTCTGCCGGAAGACTGATTATAAAACATAAGGGACCCTGCGGTCCCTTTTTTATTTGAATACCGTGAGATCCTCCCAGGCCAGTTCTTCGGAATCGGACGGTGTATCCCCGAACCGGTCGGTGAAGTACCTGACATGTACTGCTCCGAGTTTCTGGTACAGTCTGCCTGCCCGGTCATTGCCTCTGACGATATGGATGGTCATGCGCTGGTAGTTGTCTGCAGCATACCGGCCGACGGTTCTGATCAATGCTTTTCCGATGCCCTGTCCCTGTCTGTCTTCCCGGATATGCAGGGATTCCAGGTACAGCGCATGTCCATCCCTCTCATCCGGACAGTATGCCGCAAAGCCGGAAACCGTACCTTCCTCTTCCGCCACAAAGATGCCCTGCCCGTCAACGAGTGTGTATGCATGCCATCTTTCCGCTGCTTCTGCTGGATCCATCCGGTCCAGCAAAGCGTCCGCCAGCAGGCCGCGGTAGGTCTTCCGCCAGTTGGCTACATAAATTTCACCGATTTCCCGGCGGTCGCTTTCCCTGTACTCCCTGATCATCATTCCGTATCCCCTTCCTCGAATACATCGCTCTCGATCTGCAGAAGGTCCGTAAAGAAGATCTTCTTCCTGTCCTTCATCTTCAGATACTGTTCTTCTGTACTGATCTGCTTCAGGATTCCGGTATGCGTTCTATAATGTCCGCCTTCCTTGGTTCCGTCTTCCTCAAAGAAGACAACGGATACCGGAATTCCTTCGTTCTGTACATCCTGAAGGATGCGGATTTTCCGGTCCAGTTCTTCTTTCTCCGCTTCCCCGGGTTCCCTTCTCTCCTCGGTCAGCCGCCCGGTCTCATCGATCAGCGCCTCGTATCCCACCAGTGCGGAAAACGGGGAGAACTGGGCTGCCCGGTCCGCGGTGGACATGTGCTTCCGGTTTCCGGATACCGGACGGGGCAGCTCCAGCATATCCAGATACCGCTTCATGCCTTGTGCCCTCCGATCTGCTTGTTCCGCTGCCTGCCGGTCGCACCTTCCTCCAAGGATACTCCCTTGATCACAGCGTTCTTTCCGAAGCGCCGCTGGATCTCCAGAAACGCTTCCTGCGCCTTCTTCTCCCGGGCGGTCCTTTCCAGCAGTTCCTTCTCCGCAAGCAGGTCTGCCTCTGCATCGCTGAACAGGTCTGTCTGCCGGTATTCCTGCTTTCTTCCGGCATGTGCCGCGTCCCTGACATTGATGGCCGTTACTCCGACCCGGCGGATGGTCAGCTCCGGATTCACCAGCCCGTCATACAGGGAAAGCAGTCCCTCCCGGATCAACGATCCGGCCGAAGTGTACAGGGGCAGCTCTGCTGTCCCGTGTACGGATTTCGGCACCTTCTTTCCGTAGTAGTTTGTCTTTATCTCTCCATGGTAGTCTTCGGTCAGACTGGATGTATCATAGCCGATGCCCAGTACAACCCGGTCGGTAACATAGCCCTTCTCCACCAGATCCAGCGCCAGCTGATCGGCCATTTCATGCACGATGATCCGGCCTTTTTCAAAGCTGTAGGGTTCCATCAGCACCTGCCCGATGCCGCAGCTCTTCGATTCCGGTACATAGGCCTTGATATCGCGCATGGTGCAGGATTCATAACCCCAGGCATGGTCAATGAGCAGTTCTGCATTGATTCCGAAGAGCCTGTACAATACGGTGTCATCCAGCAGGGACTGTCTTGCAATGTCACCCATGGTATACATGCCGTGTTCCTTCAGTCTCCGGCTGTAGCCCGGACCGACGCGCCAGAAATCCGTCAGCGGTTCATGTGCCCACAATTGTTCACGGTAGCTGCGTTCATCCAGCTCTGCGATCCGTACACCATGCTCATCCTCTTCCATGTGCTTGGCCACGATATCCATAGCGACCTTGCACAGGTAGAGATTGGTGCCGATGCCGGCTGTAGCGGTGATTCCGGTCTCTTTGAGTACATCGTGGATCATCCGTTCCACCAGCTCCCTGGCAGTCATATTGTAGGTATGCAGGTATTCTGTAAGATCCAGGAAGACTTCATCGATGGAGTATACATGGATGTCCTCCGGTGCAATCCAGCGCAGATAGATCCCGTAGATCCGGGCACTGTATTCCAGATAGAACTGCATCCGGGGGACAGCCGTGAGGTACCCCAGTTCCAGCGAAGCATCGCTGTTCAGTTCATCGCTGTTTACGGACAGGGAACGGAATTCCCGGTAGTGGTTGTCCCGCTTCCGCAGGGCATTGATCTCCTTCACCCGTTCAATGACTTCGTACAGCCTTGCTCTGCCGGCAATGCCGTATTTCTTGAGTGCAGGGGAAACCGCCAGGCAGATGGTCTTTTCCGTCCGGCTGAGATCCGCGACGACAAGATTCGACTTCAAAGGATCCAGTCCGCGCTCCACACATTCCACCGAAGCGTAGAAGGATTTCAGATCGATTGCGGCATAGGTTCTCTGCTTCATGGTTCCATTGTAGCGGAAAACGTGCATATTTTAAAGATTTGTGCAACATAAAAGGAAGATCCTGCCATCTTCCTTTGTTTCTGTACTATTGTCCGGCGTACTTGAATACCCGCATCATTTCCGCTGTCAGGCTGCTGTGGTCTTCGTAGTCCGGCATGTTCTCCCGGCTCATCCATGTAGCGAGGGACAGCTCTGTATGATCCAGGGTAATCGTATCATCGCCGTCCAGTTCACAGAAGTAGCCTATGAGCAGGGAGCCGCTCATTCCCCACGGCTGGTTCTTGTAGTAGCGGATGTTCCTGACCCTGAGTCCGGTCTCCTCCCGCACTTCACGCTGAACCGCTTCTTCCGCTGTCTCACCGATTTCCACATAGCCGGCAATCAATGCGTACCGGGTATACTCTCTGCCCGCGTACTGCGAAACCAGCATTTTATTGCCGTTGACGACGCCGACAATGACAGCCGGAGAAATCTGAGGGTAATAATGCGCGTGGCACTGAGGGCACTCCAGCACCCGCTCTGTACGGCTGTGTACGAGCTCCGTACAGCAGTGTCCGCAGTAGCGGTGGCTGTCATACCAGCGGAACAGATGACTGCCTGTCATGGCCGCGAACGCGGTCACTCTGTCCACACCTGTACGCAGCTCTGCCAGCGGTCTGACCGCAAAGCCCTCGATCTCTTCGTACTCTCCGGTGTAGTAGTGTACATCATCAATGGAGAACAGATACGTAAACCGGGTGCCGGTGCATTCACCGATCACAGGAAAACGATCACCCCGCATCAGAACACCGCTGTCACGGTACAGCAGTACCGTATCCGCGTCTGTCCATGCCCGGTCATAATAGGTATTGATCAGTTTGGAGGGATAGATTTCCTGTATCATACGGTTCTATTCTACCACATTCACAGGTACAACCCGGCAGATGAGTACGTACCTGGCATTTTCATAGTCCGCTGTACATGTCAGCAGCATCACGACTCTGTCTCCCGGCAGGACCTCTGTACGGGATACAAACGTTGAATTGCGCTGATAGTACGCAATATAGTCAAGGAAGCCGTCTTCATCCGTAAACGCCGTCTGCAGAAAGTCCTCTTCTGCGTTCATCAGGGTACCGGCTACGGCTTCGAGGCGGTATTCCCCCTGCGGTGAAGTGTAGATGAAATACGGATGTTCATCATAGAATGCCTGTTCCTTGTAGTTCTCCAGTGTACAGAACATCGCTCCGCTGTTGGTGTGGTGACCGTAGATCGGTGTCAGTTTATCCCCCAGCAGTGCATCGCTGCGGCAGTCTATGAACAGGGAACCCATATGGTTGACTTCCCGGTTGAACAGGTGTTCCAGGTAGTAGGCATTGTCCGTACCCTGTACAACCGGATAGTTGATGATCGTACCCTCCAGTTCCATCCAGCCTACAATGTCCGGATTGATCGCTGCCAAAGCGGCGAAATCGATGCCGGCTTCCGGTTCGTCTTCCTGTACTGCTGGTCTTGCCTTCTCGGCAATCTCTTCGTAGGTACGGGCTCCTTCCCGGTAGGCGTGCATGATGGAGTACAGATTGTACGCACTGAACAGGAAAATCCCGAGAAAGACACAGAACAGGATCCGGAGGGCCAGGATTCCATTGCGGTTCAGTTTTCTTCTCCTGCTCATTGTTTATCACAGTTGAAGTAGACGAACAGCATTCTGTCCTTGCCGTTCATGTCCTTCAGTATCTCATACGGTACACCGGGCAGGATCTCTTCCACTAGACGGCTCATGGCTTCCCGCTGGTTCCAGCCCATTTCAAAGGCCATGAAGGCCTTCTCCTTCAGTACCTGACGGCAGCCGCGGAACACTTCCCGGTAGAACTTCAGACCATCCGAGCCGCCGAACAGCGCTACATGCGGTTCAAAGTCCACGACGGAACGCTCCATGGCCTCATCATCCGGAATATACGGAGGATTGCACACCAGTACATCCAGCCGGATTCCCTGCTCGATCAGCGGCTGCAGCATATCGCCGGCGAGGAACCGGATGTTCGCTCCGTTCAGCTCCGCTGCTTTCCGCGCCATCACCAGGGCTTCTTCCGAGATGTCCGTTGCGGTCATGGACACCCGCGGCTCTTCCTTGCACAGGGTGATCGCAATCGCTCCGGATCCGGTGCCGATGTCTGCGCATACGACCTCTCCTTCCGGGAAATTCCGGTCGATCCTTGCCAGTGTGTAGGCACAGAGTTCCTCTGTCTCCGGACGGGGGATCAGTACATCCTCGTTGACGGGGATCCGGTAGCCGTAGAACCAGGAATAGCCCAGTACATGCGCCATCGGTTCGTCATTCAGGATCCGCTCCATGCCCGCTTCAAACTCCGGAACCAGATCTTCCGGCATATCTTCCTCGTAATGAAGATACAGATTCCACCGTTCCCGCTGGCTGAGCTCCACAAGAAAGCTCATTACCGTCTCCGGCGGAATATCATGTTCCTCGCACAGGGCTTCGAATTTCCTTACGTATTCCGAGATCTTCATTACAGCTCCATATTGGCCAGTTTTTCGGCTTCATCCGCTTCGATCAGACCGTTGATGACATCATCGAGCTTCCCTTCGACAATCCTGTCCAGCTGGGTGATGGTCAGGCCGATCCTGTGGTCCGTGACCCGGTTCTGCGGATAGTTGTAGGTACGGATCTTTTCACTGCGGTCTCCGGTACCGAGCTTCGCCCGGCGGATCTTCCCTTCTTCCTCTTCCTGCCGTCTCTTCATTTCTTCGTAGACGCGGGCACGGATCAAACGCATGGCTGTTTCGCGGTTTTCGATCTGGCTGCGTCCTTCCTGGCAGTTGACCGTAATTCCGGTAGGGATATGTACGATGCGTACAGCAGAGTCGGTCTTGTTGATATGCTGTCCGCCTGCGCCGCTGGCCCGGTGGGTTTCGATCGTCAGATCCTTGGGATCGATCTCAATGTCTGTTTCCTGGGCTTCCGGCTGGCAGAGCACGGTGGCGGTGGAGGTATGGATTCTGCCCTGTGCTTCTGTCTTCGGCACCCGCTGCACACGGTGCGCACCGGACTCAAACTTCAGATGACGGTAGACATCATTTCCCTTCACAGAGAAGATGATCTGGCTGAATCCCCCGGCTTCACTGGGATTGGCTTCCAGCACGGATACACGCCAGTTCATCGATTCAGCGTACTTGGTATACATCCGGTAGAGATCCCCGGCAAAGATGTTTCCTTCATCACCGCCGGCTCCGCCCCGGATCTCCATGATGACATCATGGTCATCATCCGGATCCCGCGGTATCAGCAGATGCTGAATGTGCACCAGCAGGTTCTCCCGCTCCGGCAGGCATTCCTCTAGTTCGGCCTGGGCCATTTCCTTCAGTTCAGGATCGCTCTCATTGACGAGGCTTTCCGCCTCCTCAATGCGCTCGTCCAGCGCCTGCAGCTTCCGCCACGCGTCGACAGACTGCTCGAGGCGTGCCTGTTCCTTCGACAGCCGGGCGACTTCTGCCGGATTCCGGAGAATCTCCTCATCCATCAGCTTGGCTGTGATTCCATTGTACTGTTCCTGTATTTCCTGCAGCTTGCTGCGAATTGCGTCCATGTTCGTTCCTCACTTCCGTTTCAGGGGATCCTTCAGGCGGAGCGGCCGCCCGGTTACTTCATGGCAGTGGCGGCATCTTGCCTCGTAGAAATCCATCGCACCGACGACGACAAGCGGATCATTCCAGTCCGCCGGTGCACCATTGACAATGCGCTGTGTACGCGTAGCCGGAGCTCCGCACTTTACACATACCGCTGTCAGCTTTGTGACAAATTCCGCTTCTGCCAGCAGAGTGGGCATCACTCCGAACGGTTCTCCGCGGAAGTCGGTATCCAGGCCGGCACACATGACACGGATTCCGTGCGATGCGAGCAGGCGGCATACTTCTATAACATCATCATCCAGAAACTGCACTTCATCGATCGCTACGACATCCGTGTCTTCCCGGACATAGTCCAGGATCTCCGCTGCCCGGTCGATGAGGATGCTTTCGGCCATGGAGCCGGCGTGGCTGGCGATTCTGGTTTCACTGTAGCGGTTGTCGATCCTGGGTTTGAACACCAGTATATTCTGTCTGGCAAATTCCAGTACCTTGATCCTGCGGATGAGTTCTTCCGTCTTGCCGGCAAACATACAGCCGGAGATGACTTCCAGCCATCCTTTCTGGTACTGCTTGTACATCTCACTCATAGTCATCTCTCCTGTAATTCCCTGCTAGGCGCCGGATTGCCCGGTTCTCCAGCTGGCGGACCCGTTCCTTGGTCACATTCAGCCTCTTTCCGACTTCTTCCAGTGTCTGCGGTTCCTGCCCGTCCAGACCGAACCGGGCTTTCAGGATCTCCTGTTCCCGTTCCGGCAGTTCCTTGAGCATTTCATGGACTTCTTCCCGTCGGTAGGCTTCCAATGATACCTGTTCCGGATTCTTGAGGGTATCATCCGCCACAAAGTCGGACAATGTACTGCTGTCATCATCACCGACCGGAGTTTCCAAAGATACGGTTTCCATGGACAGCTTCAGCAGCTCCTCCACTCTTTCCGCAGTCATACCGGGAATCTGAGCAGCGATTTCTGCACTGTCCGGTTCATGGTTGAGCTCCTGGGTCAGCCGGGTGCGGACTTTGTGGATCTTCATCAGTTGTTCATTCAGGTGAACGGGAAGCCGGATATACCTGGCCTGTTCCCCGATCGCCCGGATCATGGACTGTTTGATCCACCAGGTAGCGTAGGTACTGAAGCGGAAGCCCTTGGACCAGTCGAACTTCTCCACTGCGTGCATCAGGCCGATATTGCCTTCCTGGATCAGATCCGGGAGGGCCAGACCGCGGTTCATATAGTTCCTGGCAATGGATACCACCAAGCGCAGGTTGGATCTTGTCAGCAGGTCCATCGCTTCTTTATCGCCCTTCTGCGCCTTTTCCGCTGTCCTGCGCTCTTCTTCCGGCGTCAGCAGCGGTATCTGTCCGATCTCATGGAGATAGAGGTTGACAGCGTCCAAAGAGGCTCCTGCAGGAAGATCCTGCGGGAGCGATACGGTCTCTTCCCCGATCCCGTTCTCTTCGCACCACTCATAAAACGACGCACTCTCTTCCTCCGACAGACCCATCTCTTCGAGTACATCAAAGAGTTCCTCCGCTGATACGGGATCATGATGGGACTGCCGGTGCAGAAGTTCCTGCTTGATCTGTTCAATGGTCTTCATAGGTTCACCTGTATTGCATTCTAACACAGAAAAAAAGATACCGTACACACGGTATCCTGTTTCCCTGATTACTTCAGACCGTACTTCTTATTGAAACGCTCTACACGTCCCGCAGCCTGTGCGAATCTCTGTCTTCCTGTATAGAAAGGATGGCAGTTGGAGCAGGTGTCGACCTTGATCTCCTTCAGTGTCGAACCTGTTTCGAATTCAGAACCGCAGCTTGTGCAGACAACCTTTGTCTTGTAGTACTTAGGATGTATCCCCTGTTTCATAGCTTCATTCTCCCTTCCGCCTTAGACCTCATGCGTGTCTAAAGAAAGCGCACAAGTATCTTAACACACTGCTGTAGGTCCGTCAACGGAGTTTCACTGTGTATACTGTGTACAGCACAATGTGCAGTACGCAGAACAATCCGACCAGGATCCGGAACTTCATCTTCCGGGTTTTATGATGGAACACCAGCATGCCTGCCAGTGCACCCCAGCACCCGAACAGTGCGGAAACGAGCAGTGTTCTCTCGGAGATGCGCCAGGCATCCCGGCGTGCCCGTCCTTTGTCCATGCCGTACAGCAGGAAGACGATGGCATTGATAACGGTATAATGAATCACTCAACGATCTCTCTGTGCATGGAGGCACCCAGTGCCTTCAGCTTGGTATCGATCCGGTCATAGCCGCGGTCGATATGATAGACATCGTGGATCTCCGTCACACCGTCCGCAATCAGGCCGGCAACGATCAGGGAAGCACCGCAGCGCAGATCCGTAGCGGTCACTTTATCACCGTACAGCCGGGTCGGCCCTTTGATCATTGCACTGCCGGAGCCGATTTCAATGTTCGCACCCATACGCTGCAGTTCCAGGCAATGCTTGAAGCGTTCCTTGTAGATGGTATCCGTTACCACGGCCATGCCGTCCGCCTGCGTCAGAAGCGCTGTAAACGGCTGCTGCAGGTCGGTCGCAAAGCCGGGATACGGCTTGGTGGTGATATCCACTGCCTTCAGCAGCTTCGGGGATCTTCTGACAAGGATGGAGTCGATGCCGATGTCCATATCCGCACCCATCTCCATCAGCTTGGACGTCAGGCCTTCTATATGCTTGGGAATGACGTTGACGATCTTCATCTCTTCCGCACAGGCAGCTGCCATGATCAGGAAGGTGCCTGCCTCGATCCTGTCCGGAATGATCTCATGGAAGCAGCCCCACACTTCATGTACACCGTCGATGGTAATGACGTTGGTACCGGCACCGTGGATATTCGCACCCATTTTGTTGAGCATCGTAGCGATGTCGATGATCTCCGGCTCCTTCGCTGCGTTCTCGATCGTTGTTCTGCCGTCCGCCAGCACTGCTGCCAGCATGATGTTGATCGTTGCGCCTACCGAGGCAATGTCCAGGAAGATCTTCGCACCGTGGAGATGGTCGGACTTGATCGTATAGCAGCCACGGTCATATTCCACCGTAGCGCCCATCGCTTCGAATCCTTTGATATGCAGATCGATCGGCCTCGGCCCCAGATAGCATCCGCCCGACATCTTGATCCGTACGTAGCCGTATTTGCCCAGCAGCGCGCCCATGAAGTAGTAGGAAGCCCGCAGCTTCTTTACTGCATCATCCTCCAGATCGACGTTCTTCATGTCCGTCGGATCCATGATGATATGATCTTCCCGCTGCCGGTAGATCTTTACATTCAGCAGTTCCAGAATCCTGGCCAGCGATTCTACATCCGCAATGTTCGGCACACCTGTGATCGTCACCGGACCGCGTGCCAGCACAGCAGCCGGAATCAGGGCGACCGTTGCGTTCTTCGCACCGGAGATCATGACCTCTCCCCTCAGCGGTCTTCCTCCGTCTATTCTGATTACTTCTTCCATGATTCATTCTCCTTTATCACCAGCGCTGCCATCTCTGCCGCACACGTTACCGCAGCGTCGGCACGGCTCTGGTCCTGCCGGAACCGTTCATCTGTCCTTGCGTATACCTTCATGCCCGCTCTTCTGCCGGACTCGATTCCCATAGTACTGTCTTCGTAGACTGCGCATTCTGCCGCAGGCAGCCCTAGTCTTTCTGCTGCCTTCAGGTAGATGTCCGGCAAGGGTTTCGGCCGGATGTCATCATTGCCTGATAGTACGAACCGGAAGTACTTCCGGATGCCCATGTCATCCAGGCTCTTCAGGACTACAGGAAACGGGGAAGCCGAGCAGCATGCCATGGATATGCCTGCTTCATCCAGCTTTTCCAGCGTCTCCGGAATATCTTTGAACATCAGAGCACGGCAGTCCATGGGATGCGCGAGGAAATACTTCCCGGCTTCTTCCTTGATCTCTTCCGGAGAGACCCGTCCTTCCAGAAGCCCGGAATAGAACCGGTAGGTATTCACTTCATTCATCCCTACGGCTTCATAGAGCCTATCCTCTCCTCCCTGATAGCCAAGGGAAGACAGGACTTCGGTGAACGAGCGGAAATAGTACGGTTCACTGTCGTACAGTATTCCGTCCATGTCAAAAAGAACAGCTTTGATCATTGACACTCCTGTAGCAATTCTACCCTATTCTCCTGCCAAAACCAACAAAAAGCAGTGATTCCTCACTGCTCAGTAGTAACTCAGGATCAACCCTTCCCGCTCTGCGTAGAAACTGTCCAGACCCTTGGTCTGATAGACATCGGTCTGCACGAACGGCCAGAGCCGGCGCACCTCCGCCCGGATGGTCTCTGCCATCTCCGGGTTGAAGGCATGGCTGATGACAACGTATTCCTTCGGTTCTCCCCGTTCCTTCAGATCATCAATGATCGACTGTACAACGCGCTTGGAGCCCCGTACCTTCGTTTTGATGACGATTGTACCGGCAGGTGACCCGATGCCTACGCCCCAGAATCCGAGCCTGCTGGCCACGAATCCGGCGATTCTGGACATCCTACCGTTCTTGATCAGGTTATCGTAGGAACACAGGGCAAAGATGATCCTGATCTGTTCTATATTCTTCTCGAAGAAATCCACGATCTCCTCAAAGGAAGCGTTCTTCCGGATCATATTCAGAATGATCCTGTACGCAATGATCAAGGATGGACCGGTACCGATGGAATTGACAACATAGATCTTCTTGTCCGGTTCTTCCCCGAGGACCATATCCCTGGCAACACAGGCACTGTTGTAGCTGCCGGAGAGCTCCTTGGATATTGTAATGGCAAACACATTGCCGGGACGTTTGAACTCTTCATACCAATCATAGGGTGAAGGGCAGGCTGTTCTGCATGGTTCCGAACTCGCTTCCATCGCTCTGAGCATTTCATCCACATCCAGATCATCCGTATCCAGATACTGCTTTCCTTCAATGTTCATGATGAAAGGAATATAGGCAAAATGGATATCTTCCGTATCTTTTGGAAGCCAATCACAGCTGGAATCCGTAATAATGTTCCACATACACGCCTCCTGTAACCATTATGCCATAACCCCAAAAAAAGAGACATATTAATATGCCTCTTCTCCCTTCTGGTCTTCCGGAGACTCTTCGTTTTCCTCTTCCGGTTCTTCCTCTTCCTCGTCCTCTTCTGCGTCTTCTGCCAGCGCAGCTTTGGCGTGAAGCTCCGCGAACGTCCTGCGGTTGCGCAGGTCCCACTTATTGCCCTTCAGGGACGCAAAGCGGTTGTCCATCATCAGATCGGAATAGAACTCCGCTTTCTTCTTCCTGTCATCCACAGGAATCTGCAGCTTTGCGGCAACACTTTCCCAGAGCATACGGAATTCCATATCGCTCCCATAGGCACTGAGTACATCATACGCCGCATCTGTCATGCTTGCTTTCCGGCTCATTCTTCAGAATTCTTTCCTTTCATCAGTTCCGGCGCACTGACACCGACCAGATGCAGCGCGTTCTTCAGAACGATTTCACATGCCTGCACCAGGGCAAGACGCTGGGCGCTCAGCTCCGGATTGGCAGGATCCACGATTTTACTGTCATTGTAATAGCTGTGGAAGATTGCGGAGAGTTCCGCAATGTAGTTGACCATCTTGTGCGGCATCCGGGTTCTGGCCGCGTCCGCGATGACCGACTCGAACTCATTCATCTTCTTCAGCAGGCTCATTTCCTTGTCGGACACAATCTGCTCATAGTGATCCGCCGGTACCATATCCCCTGCCTTTGCCATGATCGAGCACATTCTCGCATGTGCATACTGAGCATAGTACACCGGGTTATCGTTGGACTGCTTGGTCGCAATGTCCAGATCGAAGTCCATCTGGGTATTGCCCGCTCTGGACACGAAGAAGTACCGTACCGCATCCACACCGGCTTCATCGATCAGATCGCGCAGTGAGATCGACTGTCCGCTCCGCTTGGAGAGCTTGAACTCCTTGCCGTCCTTGATCATCCTGGCCATCTGGATGACATCCACTTCGAGCTTGTCGCTCGGATAGCCCAGCGCTTCAATCGCTGCCTTCAGACGGGGAATGTATCCATGGTGGTCAGCGCCGAACAGGTTGATCAGCTGATCAAATCCCCGGTCCAGCTTGTCCAGATGGTAGGCAATATCCGGTGTCAGATAGGTGTACAGACCATCGCTCTTACGGATAACCCGGTCCTTGTCATCACCGAACTGGGTTGTCTTCAGGAACAGCGCACCGTCCTTTTCATAGGTCCAGCCGCCCTCGATCAGTTTCTGTACAGCCGCATCCATCTTGCCGGATGCCCGGATATCACGCTCACTGGTCCAGACATCGAATTCACAGCGGAATTCCTCCAGATCCTTCTTCAGCTTTGCCAGTTCGGCCTTCAGACCGTATTCCCGGAAGAACAGGAAGGATTCCTCGATCGGTGTATCTGCGTACTTCTCGCCGATCTCCTGGTACAGGTCATCCGCGATCTTGACCAGGTCCTGTCCATGGTATCCGCCTTCGGGGATGACACCCTCCCTGCCGCAGCGCTGCAGATAGCGTGCCTGCAGAGAATAGCCCATGTTGTCGATCTGGCTTCCTGCATCATTGATGTAGTACTCTCTGGTCACATCGTATCCGGCTGCCTTCATCAGCCTGGTCAGAGAATCACCGCTGGCCGCTCCGCGCGCATGTCCCGGATGCAGATCACCGGTGGGGTTGGCGGATACATACTCCACCAGTACCTTCTTCCCCCTGCCGGCGTTTGATGTACCGTAGGCGTCTCCTGCCGCAAGGATCCTGCCGATGACCGACTGGATGGAATCCTGCTTCATGAATACATTCAGGAAGCCCGGTCCGGCGATCTCAAGACGGTCCGCTCCGACTGCATCGCAGTCAAACACCGCCGCAATCTTCTCCGCAGCTTCCCGCGGCTTCAGATCGGCTGCCTTTGCGTTGACCATCGCTACATTCGTTGCATAGTCACCGTGGGCCTTCTCCTTGGGCAGATTCAGCGCTACACGCTCCGGTGCGACTTCCGCACCCAGCGCTTCCTTCGCTGCTCTGGCAAATTCCTGTTTCAGTTTCAGTTCGATTTCATTCATCCGGATCTTCCTCCAGTTCCCATACCATCCTCTGATGGCTTACCAGTTCACTTCCCAGATATACCTTGTATTCCACACTCCGGCAATCTGCGTTGTACATATACTCAATCAGTTCGGTTTCGAACTGCATCACTCCGTATTCACTGAATACCTGCGCACTTCCTGCTTTTCCGAAATACAGCTTCGTCATACTGCGTACGTCGGCAGACCTGCCGATGATGATGCCGTCCTTGCCGAAGCGGATATGATGCATGATGGTATGCTCAGGGTCTTCCCAGTAGAAGAGCTGGTCATCCTTCCACCGGGCTTCTCCCCGGGCAATCACCTTCTCCTGATGTTCCATCAGATCATATTGTGTCAGCCGGACGTACAGTGCCATATTCAGTTCCTTATGAATTATACCGATAGCGCTTCCATTGTCAACCGGTCTTCCGGAAAATCATACACGCTGCCTGTACAACCGGCAGACAGGCACGGAAGCTGTTTACAATTTTCAGCCGGATTTTCCACGGTTTCACAAACAGTTTCTTTTCCATGAAAACGACTGCCCGGAAAGGCAGCCGTCAGCAGATTACAGCAGACTTTTGATTTCCGCCGGATAGAAGATCCGGTCATCCCGCAGCACCGGTCCGTTCACCAGGCTCGATACAATCGTGCTCGCTTCCGAAATCTCCTTGATCTCTCCCCCGTGCACACGGATCCAGATCGGAGCGGACCCATCATTGGAATACGGCACATAGGGCCTTTGCCCGACTTCATCCATCGCAAAGTAGTACCTTGGATCGTATCCCGCTCCTTCCAGCGCTTCCTGCACACGCCTGACAGCATCGGCATTGTTTTCTTCATAGGCAAACAGGCGCCTGTCCTGGACCCGCGAAGCCAGATCCCTGACCACCGGATCCTCTGCATCCTTCAGTACAGCGAAGCCGTAGCCGCAGGTATACTCATCCAGCAGGAAGTACTCTTCCAGCGTCAGTACCCGGGCCTCCGCCAGTGCCCGGAACCCGGCAGGCACGACCGGCATATTCCCGGCACGGTACAGATCCTGTAGACGCAGGAAGAGGCTGTTGAGCATACTCTCATAGCTGCGGCAGACCGGGTGGTAGTATACCTGCCAGTACATATGATAGCGGGCCATGATGTAGTTCTCCACAGCATAGATTCCGCTCTCCTTGACAACAACCTTACTGTCGCTGACGCGAAGTGTACGCAGAATGCGTTCCAGGTCGAATTCACCGTACTTGGTGCCGGTGAAGTAGGCGTCCCGGAGCAGATAGTCCATGCGGTCGGCATCCAGCTGTCCGCTTACCAGCTGCGGCAGCAGAGGATTCTTCGAAGTATGGCGGATGACATCCGCCACTTCCTTTGCCAGCCCGGGGCATTCCGCTTCCAGCAGTTCCGTGATCTCCGTCCCTTCTTCAATGATCCGGCAGGTGTATTCCTCATGGCTGCCCCGGATGATCTTCTCAAAGGTATGGGAGTACGGACCATGGCCGAGATCATGCAGCAGCCCGGCGAGCATGACCGTAATCTTTTCCTTCTCATCCAGAGCGTCCCGGAGATCCGGTACTTCATTCACCATCCGGCGGACGATCTCATAGACGCCCAGGGAATGCGTAAAACGGGTATGGTCCGCCGCATGGTAGACCATGTGTGCTCCCCCGAGCTGCCGGATCCGGCGCAGCCGCTGGAACCAGGCAGTATTGATGCACTTCCAGATGATGCCGTAATCCACATGGATATAACCATGCACCGGATCACGCATGACTTTTGTTTCGTTGGTCTTCCTGAACATAGTATCTACAGTTCCTTGACCAGTTCAGCGAAGCGGTGGCCGCGCACTTCATAGCTCGGGAACTGATCCCAGGACGCACACATCGGCGAAAGCAGCACAATATCGCCGTCCTTTGCAAGCTCATGCGCCTTGGCCACGGCTTCCTCCAGGTTCTCCACCAGAATGGCATCCGGATAGAGATCCTTCAGCTGGTATTTCGTTGCCCCGAAGGCAATCAGGTACTTGATCCGGTCCAGATACGGCTTCATAGCCGCAAATCCTGTTTTCTTGTCGTAGCCGCCGCCCAGCAGGATCACCGGCTGCGGGAAGGCCTTCAGCGCAACGATCGTGGCTTCCGGCACCGTACCCTTCGAATCATTGTAGTACCGCACACCGTCCTTCTCCGTGATGAACTGGATCCGGTGCTCCACACCCGGGAATTCCGAAAGCACCTTTACAATGTTTTCCCTGCTCACGCCCAGCTTGACTGCCATCGCTGCGGCGCACATCGCGTTGGCAATATTGTGCAGGCCCGGTATGCGCAGGATTGCGGTATCGAAGAGTTCTTCCCCGAACATCATGACCTTTCCGTCCTTCAGGCAGATATCCGCGTCCTTCTCCAGGGAGAATGTCAGCATCCGGCAGGGAAGGTCCCGGGCATACTCCATGCAGTTGGGATCATCCGCATTGGTGATGAACCAATCATCTTCCGTCTGGTTCTGCCAGACAAGCATCTTCGCTTTATAGTAGGCATCTGTCGTACCGAAGACATTCAGATGGTCCGGTGTCAGGTTGGTGCATACCGATACAACCGGATGGAAATCCTTGGTGCCGAGAAGCTGGAAGGCCGCAATCTCCACCGCAAACGTGTAGTCCCCGTCCCCCAGTGTACGCACTGTTTCACAGACAGGGAAACCGTTGTTGCCGATAGCCCCGTTGTGAGGATCCAGCGTCTTCAGCATCTCCCCCAGCAAGGTTGTTGTAGTGGTCTTGCCGTTGGTGCCGGTAATGGCGCCGAAGCGGTAATGAGGCGCGTATCTGGCTGCGATTTCGGTCTCGTTGTACATAAAATAACCCTGATCGATCATCGCTTTTACAAACGGTGCACTGTCCGGAATGCCCGGATTCTTTACGATCAGATCAAACTTCTCTTCCTTCAGGAAGTCCGGATGACCGCCGTCATAGACACGGATGCCCAGTGCCTCCAGCTCTTCCTTTTCCGGAATCTCCTTCAGATCCGTAATGATTGCTTCATATCCTTTTTCATTCAGCAGCTTCGCAGCCGCAATGCCGCTCCTGGCAGCACCGATCATCAACGCTTTCATGTCTGCTCTTCCGTTTCCCACGGCCCCGGCCGTGTATTCCTTCATACTGAATATGATACCATATAGCCAGGAGGTATGATTTATGGACTTCATGGACGCTTACCGCCGGATCTACGCATCCTGGCTGGGAAAATGCATCGGTGTACGCCTGGGTTCTCCCATAGAGAACTGGACCTGGGAACAGATCCGGAAGACCTATGCCCCGATCCACGGCTATACCACGGATTACGGGCAGTACGCTGCAGACGATGATCTCAACGGACCGCTGTTCTTTGTCCGGGCCATGGAGGATCACACCATAGAAGAAGTAACCCCGGAAGACATGGGCAGCAATATGCTCAACGTTGTCGCTCCTCTGCACGGCTTCTACTGGTGGGGCGGACCGGGCATCGCTACCGAACATACCGCCTACGCCAATCTGCAGAACGGTATCAAAGCACCGGCTTCCGGCTCAGCCGCAGTCAACGGAAAAACGATTGCGGAACAGATCGGCGGACAGATCTTCTCCGACTGCTGGGGATTCCTCTCCCTGGGCAATCCGGAAGAAGCCGCGGACCTTGCTGCAAAGATGAGCTCGGTAACCCATGACCTGGACGGCATCGAAGGAGGCAGGTTCGTTGCGGCCTGCATCGCTCTTGCCTGGCATCTGCACGATGCACGCACAATCATCGAAGAGAGCCGGAAATACCTCTGTCCGAAGAGTACCTATACAGCACTGATCAATGAATTCCTTGCCTTCCATGAAGCGCATCCGGAGGATGCACAAGCCTGCCTGGACTACATCCATGCGCATCATGGCTATGACAAATATGAAGGCGTCTGCCATATCCTCCCGAATACCGCCATTATGCTGTACGGCATGCTGTACGGACGCAATGACTTCAATGAAACCATGCGCCTGATCGCCGAAGCCGGCTGCGATACCGACTGCAATCTCGGCAACGTCGGCGCCATCATGGGCATGATGCTCGGTCTGGAGGGCATTGATGAGAAGTGGATCCTCCCTTTCAACGACATCCTTCTGTCCAGTTCCGCTCTGGGCGCCCGGAACATCGATACCATCTCCGGCACTGCCCTGTACTTCACTAAACTGGATATGAAGCTCCATCATCTGCCTGCAGAAGAAGTATCTCCGTTCGCTCTCCCCTATGCCACCCACGGCTTCCGGGCGGAAACGAACGCGGATCACGCTGTGCATACCGATGCCAGGCACGGAGCCCTGCGCCTGATCATTGACCGTCTGCTGGCAGGGGAGTCCTTCCGTATCTGGAAAACAACGTACTTCCGGGCAGAAGATGTCTATGATGTACGCTATGAACCGCAGTTCACCGGCCTGCTGGAACCCGGAGATACGGTAGAATTCACCATCAGCACCCCGGACAATCTCCCCCTGTACTTCACACCGTACATCAAAGACCATGACGGAAAGATCACAGCAGGAGAGAAAGCACGGGCCGGAACGGTCTGCTGGACCGTACCGGACGGTGCACTTCCTTTGCTGGAAACCGGTCTGATCGTGGAATGCACCGAATACATAGAAAGAACCCTGTTCAACATCACAGACTTCCGGATCATCAAGCACCCTTCAGCCACCATCGACTTCACAAAGACAACCATAGAGGACTGGGGAACGGATATCGGGCTGGTGCACCGGTACGGTCTGTCCAACCTGGTCATCCATGAAGGACAGGCACACAAAGCGGAAGAAGGTGTCCTGCTGGATCCGCACAGTGCCATTAACTTCAGCGGACCGGACACACTCTACCGCTCTGCACAGCTGAAGGTGAAAGCAGGCACAGAGACAGACCTGCTCTTCTCCTGGACCTACCGGGGTGTGCGCCGGCATGACGGCCTGCGTATCCACGGCAGCCGGGCTTCCCTCTATCATCGCTGGGACGATGATGAGACGGAAACCATACTGGGCAGCTTCCCGGCAGCGGGAGATATGCTCACTCTGGGCTATGACGGAGATACCGTCGCTGTCAACGGCTGCTCATTCCCCATACCTGAGTTCAAGAATAACCGCGGTGCCCTCCTGGTCAAGAATCTCTCGGAAACACCGCTCTGCATTGTAGAATGCACCTACAGAGGATAGAAACATGGAAAAAAGAAAAATCATCATTGACTGCGATCCCGGACATGACGATATCATGGCCATCCTGATGGCGCTTGCCCATCCGGAAGAACTCGAACTGCTCGGCATCACCACCGTTGCCGGCAACAACCATATGCGCCGGGTCACTGAAAATCTCCTGCGTACCCTGACTTATCTCGGCCGCACGGACATCCCTGTATCCATGGGCTCGGATACAGCGTTGGTCCTGGATCCTGAGCCGCAGGATGCCCACGGTGTCACCGGTCTGGACGGATTTGATTTCCCTGAGCCCGCCTTCACACCGGTAAAGGAACGCGCTGTAGAGTTTATGAAGAACAGTATCCTGAACAGCAAGGAAA
>JAFOIY010000036.1 GCA_017420505.1 Solobacterium sp.
TAATGGCTTCCCGCGGCAGTGTCATCCCGCTGTTCTGTGAACAGATCGCCGCAGGGCAGGAACTGACGGTCACCAATCCGGAAATGACCAGGTTCATGATGACGCTGGAGGAAGCGGTTGACCTGGTGCTGTTTGCCTTTGAACATGGAAAGCAGGGCGATCTGTTCGTACAGAAAGCGCCTGCCGCAACCATCGGTACTCTTGCCCAGGCTGTTCTGGAGCTCAAGCATGCGGACAACGGCATCAACTACATCGGGACCAGGCACGGTGAGAAGCTGTATGAAGTGCTGGTGACGAAGGAGGAGATGGTCCGGGCAGTGGATCTCGGAGACTACTACTGTGTTGAAGCGGACAACCGTGACCTCAACTATGATCATTACTTCACCAAAGGAAACAGAAACGCGGATCACGCGGAAGAATATGATTCCCACAATACAGACAGACTGGATGTGGAAGGGATGAAGGCACTTCTGCGGAAGCTGGATCTGTTCAAGTAATATGAGAGTACTCGTTACCGGTGCCAAGGGATTCATCGGAAAGAATCTCTGCCTGTTCCTCAAGCAGAGCGGTTTTGACGTCTGTGAATACGACCTGGACTACGAGGGTACCCTTCAGGATGCAGTGCAGGGCTGCGGCTTCGTAATGCATCTGGCGGGAGTGAACCGGCCGAAGGATGAAGAAGAGTTCGTGACAGGCAATGCCGGGCTGACGGAAGAACTGGTCCGCGTGCTGAAGGAAGACGGGAGAAAGCTCCCGCTGCTGGTTTCTTCTTCCGTGCAGGCGGAAAGGGACAATCCTTACGGACGCTCCAAGAAAGCCGCCGAGGATCTCGTGTTTGCCTACGGCAGGGATACCGGAGCACCAGTATACGTCTACAGGCTGGACAACGCTTTCGGCAAGTGGTGCCGCCCGGACTACAACAGTGTCGTAGCGACGTTCTGCCGGAATATCGCGGAGGGCCGGGAGATTGTCATCCATGATCCCGCAGCGGAAGTAACCTTTGTGTATATCGATGATATCTGCCGGAGCTTCCTCTCCTGCATCAACGCTGACGGATCGGATGTAATCCTGAAAGTACAGCCTTCCTTCCGTGTCACGGTAGGAAGACTGGCTGACCTGCTCTACGGATTCCGGCAGAACAGAGAGAACCATACGCTGCCTTTTCTGGCAGAAGATAGATTCGAGAAACGCCTGTACTCCACCTATCTGAGCTACCTTCCTGAAGATGCGTTCCTGTATGGTCTGGATATGCACACAGATGCGCGGGGATCGTTTACGGAGTTCATCCGGACACCGGAACGGGGACAGGTGTCCGTGAATGTATCAAATCCGGGCATCGTCAAGGGAAACCACTGGCATCATACCAAGAACGAGAAGTTCCTGGTGGTGCGGGGCACCGGTGTCATCCGCTTTAGGCGGATCGGAGATGACAGGGTCTTTGAATACCCTGTATCGGGAGAGAAGCTGCAGGTGGTGGATATCCCGGTCGGCTATACACACAATATCGAGAATACCGGGGACGATATCATGGTCACAATCATGTGGGCGAATGAATCGTTTGATCCGGATCATCCCGATACGTTCTATGAAGAGGTCTGACAGAATGCGGACCGCTTTTATCAATTCTGTAGCCGGCTACGGCAGTACCGGACGCATAGTGGACCAGCTGGCGCGGATGCCGGATGTAGAGGGAAGGATCTACTACGGCCGCAAGAAGAATCTGGCTGCTGCGGAGACGTTCCGCTTCAATGGTTTTGCGGGCAGCGCTGCGCATGCCGTAAAGACGTTCCTGCTGGACGGGCAGGGATTCGCGAATGCGAAGGAGACAGCCCGGATGATTGATGACCTGCGTACCTTTGCGCCTGATCTGATCCATCTGCACAATCTTCATGGTTATTATCTGAATGTGGAAGTCCTGTTCCGGTTCCTCAAGGATTCCGGTATACCGGTGATCTGGACCATGCATGATTGCTGGGCATTTACCGGACACTGCGCGCACTATGAGAGTGTGGGCTGTGAACAATGGAAAACGGAATGCCGGAACTGTCCTGCCCTGCGGCACTATCCGGTGACCTTCAACGGACATCATGTGCGGGACAACTACCGGAAGAAGAGGGAGGTGTTTGCCTCTCTGCCGGTGTCACAGCTGACGCTTGTCACACCGTCGCAGTGGCTGAAGGAACAGCTTGCGGAATCCTTCCTGAATCAGTATGAGTGTGTACATATTCCCAACGGCATCGATCTGAGCCGTTTTCAGCCGCAGGAGCGCACTCCGGACGGTGTATTCCGTATTCTGGCAGTGGCAGGGCAGTGGTACCCGGAAAAGGGCTGGAATGACCTGAAACGGCTTGCAGGAATGCTGGGAGAGGATGAGCGGCTGATTGTGGTCGGTGTCTCTGCAAAGCAGAAGAGAGAGATTGAAGGGGAGAGAGTCACTGCGATTGAGCATACCGACAGTATTGAAGCCCTGGCAGAACTGTACTCCGGTGCAGACGTCCTGCTGAATCCAACATACGAAGACACATTCCCGACGGTGAACATCGAAGCGCAGGCCTGCGGCTGTCCGGTCGTCACCTACCGTACCGGCGGCAGTCCGGAGATGCTGGCAGAGAAGACAGGCATCGTCGTTCCGCGCGGGGATCTGCAGGCTATGTACCGCGCTGTACAGGACCTCAAGGAAAAGAGGATTGTGCTGCACCGCGAAGATGCCGTGCAGAACGCAGCACAGTACACCGTGGAAACGATGCTCAGCGCGTACAGACAGCTGTATACAAGAAAAACAGGAGAATGATCTCCTGTTTATTTTTCCCGGAATGTACCGGCTTTGATTCTCAATGCTTCCCCGATCCGCTTTCTGACGAACTCCGTATTGCCGTGCTTCACATTCAGCAGGACGGTTTCCACTCTGCGGTAGAAGGTAACAAACGGGTGTCCGAAGCCCATGATCCGGTTCCGGACTTTTTCATATCTCGTGTCCGGGAATACATAGTCCGGATGCTTCAGAGGGAATTCCGGTTCATAGCGCTTCATATTGAAGACCCGGCGGATGCCCTTCGGCAGATTGTTCAGTTAATTCGCATGTGCGGAAGATATA
>JAFOIY010000037.1 GCA_017420505.1 Solobacterium sp.
CTACACCGCGGGACAGAACATAGTTCAGCACCAGGTAGATCATACCGGCGATCATAATGCTGGGCAGGGCGAGGAATGTCGCGGTCTGTACGGTACGGTAGCTCGTTGTCAGCTCGTTGATGAAGAAAACAGACGCCAGGGATGTTCCTTTGATGATTGTGATGAATTCATTGCCCAGAGCCGGCAGGATGTTCCTGACAGCCTGGGGCAGGATGATCCGCAGCATCGTATTCCTTTCGCTCATACCCAGAGAAAGGGCTGCTTCCCTCTGACCGGAATCCACGGCCTGGATGCCTGCCCGGATCACTTCCGCAACGTAGGCGCTCGCATTCACGATCAGCGCTGCTAGGATGCATACCGTATCCGACAGTTCAAACGGCAGTACCTTCGGCAGCAGAATCCAGAAGAAGTACAGCTGCAGCAGCGGCGGTGTGCCGCGCAGGATTTCAATGTACGCATTGATGATGCCGCGGAGTATTCTGCTTTTTCCGTACTTCGCCAGGGATACCAGTGTACCCAGCACCAGCGCACAGGCCATAGTGATCAAGGACAGCCGGATCGTGCCGAAAAACCCCATCAGATAGATGTTCCCGTACGTCCGCAGCAGTTTCAGTATCTGTTCCAGCAGCATGTTCCGCTTCCTGATCAGTCACTGAGGCCGAGCTTTCTGCCGTACTCGGTATAGTAGTCGTACCACTCGCTGTACTGTCCGCTTTCAATCAGTTCATCGATGCAGGCGTTGATATAGTCCCTGAGATCCGTTTCTCCTTTCTTCATACCGATCCGGGTTCCGTCATATTCCGGCGGCAGATAGAAACGGTACTCCAGTACGGTCAGTCCGCAGTCTGGATTGTTTTCCACATACAGCTGTGCTGAGCTTCTGGCGACGATCGCTGCGTCCGCTTTTCCTTCCTGCACAGCCAGGTAAGCATCCGGCATGGAGCTGACCCGCTTGAATTCCTTGTATGCCGGCACCTGTTCTGTAACCATCAGTTCCTGGATGGACCCGGACTGGGTAATGATGACATAATCCTTCAGATCTTCAGCATCCTCGATCACACCAACGTACTTCTCCGGCACAAGAATGCCGTAGCCCGCGTTTTCCGTAGAGAAATAATAGCCCTGCGACATTTCCATGGCTTCTGCGCGTTCCGGTGTATAGGCCAGGGCGGATATAGCAAGATCGTACTTGCCTTCCGGCACCGATGCCAGTACAGCTGTAAATTCCAGCGGTACAATCCGCAGTTCTACACCCATTTTGCCGGCGATGTAGCGGGCCAGCTCTATGTCGGAGCCGACATATTTATCATCCCCTGTAAGTGTCGGGTCAATGAATTCGTTCGGAACCCAGTACGGTTCTGTAGCGACCGTCAGATAGCCCCGTTCCTTGATCTCGGCCAGTCTCCCCGTAGCACTGTCCGGAATACCCGCGCCGACGGACGGATCCCGTTCGGTCTCCTGTGCTGCACAGCCGGTGCACAGCAGTATTGCAATGCTCAGAAATCCCCATAGTTTTTTCATATTCTTCTCCTCTTTCCGAAAACAAAAATGCCGCCCCCCTGTGCCCAGGGAAGGCGGCAGTCAATCCAGATCAACGATCAAACCCTACAAACGCACTGTCCCATGAGCTTCCAGCAGAAAACGGTGATGATGGATCACCTGATGATCATAATGGAACAGATTTGTAAACAGCTGCGTCATTTTTGTTTTCCTATGCCGTATTTTCACATACCTGTATTTTCCTGAAAAGCATTTTCCAGGTATTCCGTGCAGTTTTTCCCCGCTCCGGCCTGCCTCTGCGAAACAATTTTCATAAATGAACGCATTACGGATGGTAGATCTGCCGCTTCCATTTATACGAAATCAGGATCCGGTACAGCCGGAAATCCGTTTTCAGCAGGACAGCAGACGCTTTGCGCTGGAGCGAGAAATACGGACTGTGGACAACATCCTTCCAGTGTTCTTTCAGATATTTCACAGTAGCACTGTACTGTGGGTGGTCTTCTGGACGGCCCTCCCGCAGGATCAGATCCAGGACACCGAAGCTGCTGGCCAGCACACGGTATTCTGCGGCCTTCCGGAGGGAATCCGGCATCTTCTGCTGGATTTCCTCACAGGCTTCTATGATGTCAGCGATACTGCCCGGATCCGTAGTTGTTGTAACGCTGTTCAGCCGGTGCCAGTAATAGTACAGTTCCTTGTTGAGGAGGACGATACGGCCGGCCTGCAGGAACAGGTCAGGCATGATCCGTACATCTTCGTAGGTCTTTCCTTCCTGGAAGCGGACTGTCCGGAACAAAGAGGAACGAATCAGCTTGCTGCAGAGGCTGTCATCCATTCTGCGCGTCAGGATCTGCTCCAGTGCCTGCTGCGGCTCCAGCACCATCTCCCGGCCGTCACCTTCCCTGGATTTTGTACGGTTGCGGTAGACGTCGCAGATGCGGCAGACGGCGATATCTGCGTCATATGCCTTTGCCAGCTGTACCAGGGAGCGGTACATGTCCGGATCCGAGTAATCATCGCTGTCCATGAAATGAATGTATTCACCGGCTGCGGCATCCAGTCCGGCGTTGCGTGCCCGGCTTACACCCCCATGGGCAAGATGAAGCACCCGGACCTGCGGGTACTTCTGTGCGTATTCATCCGCGATGATACCGGAACGGTCCGTGGATCCATCATCCACAAGGATGATCTCTGTATCCTGGAATGTCTGCTTCAGGACGGAATCCACGCTGCGCGGGAGCCAGGTTTCCGTATTGTAGAACGGGATGATGACGGAAAGGAACGGTACGCTGTTCATACTGCTTTCCCTCCGCTCAGATCCGACAGGAATGCCCAGTAGGCTTCTGCGCAGCGGATCCGGTCATACGCTTCCCGGACCAGACGGGCGCTTTCCTGAAGTTCATCCTCTGACGGTGGATTCTTCAAAGCGTCCAGCATAGCCCCGGCAAGCGCTTCAGCGTCCGCTGCCGGGCTGTAGTACCTTCCCCTGCCCATAGTGACTTCCTTCTGGGCACTGTTGTCAGCAGCGAGCACCGGTATGCCGGCACCCATCATCTCCACAGCCGTCATACCGAAGCCTTCAAATGTAGACGGATTCACATAGAGCGCGGTATCACGGATATATTCCTGCATGTCCTCCACGAAGCCGGTGAACAGGATTCTATCCTGCAGGCTGTGCTCCTCGATGCATTCGCGGATGGGATCCATGTCCTTCGGCGGTATGCCGATACAGACAAGACGGTGCGGTATGCGGTCCGCAATCGCGGCAAAAGCCCGGACCAGCGTCAGGGTATTCTTATGTGCGTGCTGGATATTGATGGCTGTGATGCTTGTCTCCCGACCGGTGCGGGGCAGAACCGGTCCACGGAACACCACTGGATCGTAGATGCGCTGTATCTTTCCCCTGGCAAACGGGACATACTTTTCCATGACGCTCCGGTCATAGTCGGAGATCGCAACGATCCGGTCACGGTTGATGAAATCCAGGATGATCTTGATCCGGTCCTTGGGCAGCCAGCGGGGACGCAGCTTCAGCCATGAACCGTACAAAGCCGGTATGAGGTACTGTACGTCGTGTTCTATGGATACCGTAGGCACCGGATACTTTGCGCGGGGTGTGAACTTGCTTGTAAACAGCAGGACATCAATGCCTTCTTCCTGGATGATTCTGTACAGGTCACGCTTCCAGTAGGTATGGGAAAGCCCTTCTTCCGTGGTTTCAATGGTACGGATGGTGACCGTTTCACTGAAGCCGCGGAGCCTGGGAACCAGTTCCTCCCGGCAGATCCAGACCATTTCATCCGTATGGCCGAGCATAGTAAAGCCCTGGATCAGATAGTAGGCAACCTGGTCCTTTCCGCCCCCATGGACGGCTTCGAATGAACAAAGATCAATGCCAAGCTTCATAGGTTTCCTGTGTAATGCATTCAGGTTTTCTGATATAGTCATTATACACATGATTGCGGTAGACTTTACATTTCTGGATACGATTGAATACGAACAGAAGACGCTTCTGAAATCCTTCTGCATTTTTACCGGGATTCTGCTGGATGCGTTCGCTGACAGGGGAATGGCGCATCAGTTCCGCATCTGCTGTACAAGCGGACAGAAGAATTATCTGCAGGAACGGTTTCCGGACTATGAAGTCGCCGCTGTCAACCGGATCCTGCGGCTGAGCGCACCGCTGATCGGTGCGGAGCGCAGCTTGAGATGGTTCAGGCGGCTGAACCGGCGAACAGCCCTTTTCTTCCGTACACAGGCGCTGAGGGATGTGGACTGTATCTGGTTCCCCTACGGACTGCCGGAATTCTTCTGGAAGGCGGCGCTGGGCAGGAAGTATGTCCTGACCATCCATGATCTGATGATCTATCACAATGACGTCAAGGAACCGGCTGATGTGGCTGAATTCCGGACCATGATGGACCGGGCTGCAGCGATTGCGGGGGTATCGGAGATGACCCGGGAAGATATCAAAGCCTCCTTCCCGGATACCGATCCGGTCTATATCCCCAATCCCTTCCTGATTCCCGCGCGTACAGAAGCGGATCCTGGCCGTGTACCGTATATTCTCTGCATCAACGGTTACGGGGAACACAAGAACCAGATGACACTGCTGAACGCCTACGCCCGCATTGCCGGACAGACATCCTGCCGGCTGGTATTCTGCGGCGGCTGGAGCGATCCGGCCTATGTGGACAGGCTGAAGGAGGCCATCCGGGAGAATCACCTGGAAGAACGGGTTGATCTGATCATCCGGGCAAAGAAAGAAGAAGTGAATGATCTTCTGAAGAACTGTACTTTGTTTGTGAGTTCTTCCCGTGCGGAAGGCTTCGGGCGTACACCGATCGAAGCCGCTCTGTACGGAAAGAGCGTCATTGTACCGGAGATTCATCCGTTTACCGATACCACCCACGGCCTGGTCCACTGCTACAAGGATCCTATGGATGACCGGGAACTGGCAGACTGCATCCTGGATGTCCTGGAACACCCGGATCCGCAGGAGAAGCTGATGAACATCCGGGATGCTTTTGAACAGGAATACAGTGCCGCGCACTGTGCAGAACAGTACGCCGCACTGTTCCGGAAGGTGACCGAATGAGAATCACTCCGAAGAAACTGTACCTGCATTCCCGCAGGGTACTGATTGAGGCATTCCGGAAACCGGATGTACGCAGGCTGGAGCCTGGATTCCTGTGCTATGGATATCCGGCGTTTCCTACCGGACTGGGTGAGTCCTTCCGGGGTATGGTCAGGTCCATGGATGCGGCAGGGCTGCCGTACCAGGTGATGGATTTCGATCATCTGCCGGCCAGTGCGCAGCCCTACGGCATCAATGTCATCTTCTGCAACGGATACGACTGCATGAGCGCTGTAGAACGGATTCCTATGAAGCTGTGGCTCTCCCGGTACAATATCGGGCACTGGGTATGGGAACTGGAGACGGTTCCCGCTTCCTGGCACAGATATCTGGACCTGTTTGATGAATTCTGGACACCGTCCTCCTTCTCAGCGGAAGCGCTGCGGAGAATAACGGACAAGCCGGTGATTGTTGTACCGGATATCCCTGAAGTTGACCGGGAGAAGGTATACGGCCGGGATGATTTCGGTATTCCCCGGGACCGGTTTGTATTCCTGACAATGTATGATTCCAATTCACTGTATACCCGGAAGAATCCGATGGCGGTGATCAAAGCTTTCCGGACTGCCTTCGGTGAGGACAGGAACGGTCCCCTTCTGATTGTAAAGGTAACCAACGGCAGGGAACCGGAACTTGCAATGCTCAGGGATCTGGCCGGAGATGCCGATGTCCGTTTTCTCCTTCAGGAACAGACCAGAGATGAAGTACTGTCCTTGATTGATTGTGCGGATGTATACGTTTCCCTGCACAGAGCGGAAGGATACGGGCTGGTTCCGGCAGAAGCGATGAAGCTGGGGAAACCGGTCATAGCGACCGGCTGGTCCGGCAATACCGATTATATGAACGAAGCCGCTGCCTGTCTTGTGGACTATACCTTGATTCCTGTTGAAGACCTGTTCCACTTCTTCCGGGAAGGCCGCTGGGCAGAAGCGGATACAGTGCAGGCTGCAGCGTATATGAAGCGTCTGTATACAGATCCCGTCTACTACCGTTCCATCGCAGAATCGGCCAAGGCAAGCATGGAAACAGCGTTCTCCTATGCGTCCTGCGGTGCTGTGATCAAGGAGCGGTATCAGTCTCTGAAAGGAAGGTACACGTCATGAAGATTCTGGAAGCTGCCCTCTTTCCGCCCGGAAACATATCCGGCGGCGGGATTGTCGTTATGCAGTCCGTACAGTCCATGGCCTCCTTTGCGGATGTGGATATTGTGAGCAGCGAGCCTGTTGTGGATTCCCTCCCCGCCAATGTACGTTTCCTGGGCTGTCTGGAACATGCACATTTTTCCCTGAGGCGGCTGGCCATTCTGCTGCTGCGGAGAAGGTATAACGGATATGTCGCGTCCATGGATGCGTTCGAAAAACAGATGGATCTGGACAGCTACGATCTGTTCCATATTGAAAGCAGCAGCTCACCGATCGGTGTTGACAGCGCTGTACGGTTGGGGAAGCCGATGATCATCCGGCTGCACAACATTGAGAGAGATGCCTCCTACAACAATATGAAGCAGGATGGTCATCCGCTGAAACAGCTGAAGCGGTTCTTCCGGTTCTATCTGCCGGAATCTGCCTGTGAAAAGCGCATTCTGTCCATGCGGGAGAATGTTCTGTTTGCCTTCCTGAACGAACGGGATGTACAGCGGGCCATGGAGCTCTATCATGTGAACCAGGATCAGTGCGTCATCATTCCGGTCTGTGTTCCGGAACGGAAGGTGGATCTGTCGGAAAAGGATCCTGCAGAGCCTTTCACGGTTCTGTTCACCGGTTCTTTCTGGTATCACCCGAACAAGGAAGGCCTGCTCTGGTTCATTGAACATGTATGGGTCCCTTTCCGCAAAGAAATGCCGGAAAGGAACTGCCGGCTCATCCTGGCCGGCAGGAAGCCGGATGAAGAGCTGCAGGAAATGTGCCGCAGATACAGTGTTGAACTGGTGGATTCCCCTGCTGACCTGAATCCGTACTTCCAGGAAGCGGATCTCTGTGCAGCTCCGCTGCTGCATGGTACCGGGATGAAGGTCAAGGTCGCGGAAGCCCTGTCCTGGGGCGTTCCAGTACTCGGTACGGAAGAGGCCTTGATCGGCTATCCGGCAGACAATGACTGTATTATGCAGTCAGATACGGCTGAAGAATTCATCGGAGCATTGAAGAAGCTGACTGCCTCCCGGCTGAGCCCGGAAAAGAAGAAGCGGGCGCTGGAAATCTGGCGCAGATATTACAGTCCGGAGAGAAGCACCGAACTGTACCGGAAAGCGGTGGATCGTCTGCTGAACAGAAAGACCTTCTGATCCAGAAGGTCTTTATTGTTTGTGCATCAGCCTGTACTGCTCTTCCACATCCTGCAGGATGTCCCGGGATACATCTTCCCGGAAGACCGTAACATAGCCGTGCAGGGAACGTGCTTTGGTGCTGAGCAGGCGGGAGCGGGCACTGATGTAGGTGCGGCAGGTATATTTCGCGTTCTTCGCTTCCTGGATCATATTCTGCGCTGCACTGTTGCCGTCCAGCGCGACCATGACCGAAGGACGCCGTTTGAAGATTTCATAGGCCAGGCTTTTGTACATGCCCATAGCGGACGTTTCCAGGCAGATGCGGTATTTCAGCTCTGCGTCCAGCAGCCGTTTCTTCTCCCGGGCATTGATCAGGGAAGGGACAAACGCGTACACCATGTATTTCCCCTGGTTCTTCTCCAGGAGGTACTGTTCGTATCCGCTCAGGCGGTGTCCGATGACAAAGAACATGTGTTCAGGATTGCCTTCTTCGATCAGCCGGTCGATCAGTGTGCAGTCTTCCGGACGGATCCGGGTGCTGCGCCGGTCTTTGTTGAAGCTGCCGCCGACCAGAACAACCGGGATCCTGTCTGCAGGCATCTGGGCGATCTTCTCCTTCAGTACAGCAGAACCATCATACTTCCGCTCCCCGGCAGGCAGCGGTAGTATGCCTGTGTCTTCTTCCGGAATCCGGCCCTTGAGGAATGTAAGGACATCCATGCCGCTGCGCAGGGCATCGAAGCGTTCCTGCTTCTCCCGGAATCCTTTCAGGCTGTCCGCAACCACCCGGTCTTCCGCGCGGCGCATGGACAGCAGTTCTTCCCTTGTCAGACCCAGCATCTTTTCCAGACACAGCTGTTCATCGATGGAATCCGTACCGTACAGCGCACCGCCGTCCGTGCCCTGTACACACTGGATGCCCGTCGCTATGTATTGCTTCAGCGGATGCTTGTCCAGCGTAGTGAGGTTGTTCAGGCGGACATTGGAGGTAATCTGGAATTCCAGCACGACGTTGTTTTCCTGGATATCCTTGAGCAGCTTCCGGCCTTTGCCGGAATTCAGATTGGCGGTATACAGACCGTGGCCGATCCGCATGCGCGGCATGGGCTGGCCAGGTGCCAGCGCTTCCCGGACACAACGGATGCTGTTGTGGACATTATCGCGCAGGCTGTCGTTTTCTCCGGCGTGGATCCGTACAACAAAGGAAGGATCCTCTGCCGCAATCCGTACGATTTCGCTGATGACCGGGCGGAGATCGAGGATATCGTTCATCTCTTCCCCGACAATGTCCGAGCCGGCTACGTAGGGATCACAGGAAACAGCCTGCAGTACCTGCAGGTTCTCCCGGGCATAATCGCTTTCAATGCGGTCTTTGATGATGGTCAGCGGTATTCTGCGCATCGCGGCAAGGAAGCGCAGGACAACACCGGTTTCCGCGGTGACCGACGGCATGACCCGGTGCACCTGGGCGAGCATCTGCGCTGCACCGTCTCTTTTTACCAGGGTTGTATCCGAGATCTCGGCATAGGAAATCCCGTGCCGGCGGAATTCCCGGGCGGTCCAGAGCAGTTTGTCTTCAAACAGGGTATTGGGTCCGTAGACAGGGTGTCTGCGGTCTTCTTCCATCTGATGAAGGATACGGACGATATCGGGATCGGGAATCCCGTCTACGGACGGCATTTTCCCCTCCTCATCGACCGTGATCCCTTTTGTGAACACATACCGGTAGAGATACACCTTCTCCAGGTTGGTGAATACGGCCTGCCCGTCCTTCATGACGGCCAGGGAGGTACGGATCCGGGGGATGTTCCAGGCTGCGTTCTGCAGGTTGTTCAGGATCAGATCCGCGAAGCTGATATACGTATTGTCGTCGATCTTCCGTTCGAGGTATCTCCCGCTGAGTCCGGAATCCCGGAACTGTTCCGCTGTTTCCTCCCTGCGCTCTTCCAGCAGCTTCTGCTGCGCTTCCGTACAGCGCAGTTCCAGCTTTTTGATGTAGTAGAGCGGGTAGCGGATCCGGTGATGGATGCCCAGGGCGATGAGTATGTCTGCCGGCAGATTGGCATTCATATGGGTATGCAGGTCACTGTGGAACTTGTATTCATCCAGGATATAGGTCTTGACGACGGTCTTTTCGAAGGGCAGTTCATAGTCCTTGGACTGGCTCATCAGGGTCTTGGAGATGGACGGAACGGAGGCTTTCAGCTCTACCGTACCGTCCGGCCAGATATTGGCGGTCTTGGTATTGTTCAGACGGAAGATGTAGACCCTGCGGTTGTAGGCGTCGATATAGCAGGGAATGGTTCCCCGGATTACTTTCAGGCCATGGTCATCCAGTGAAAGCGGCAGACAGCACATCCTGGCAAAGTTGGTGATCAGATTGCCGGTGCCGTGGTTCGGTGTAGAGAGTACATACGAAAGGACACCATCCGTCATATCCATATCCATGATGATGTCTTTTTCCTTGTCCAGATAGAACCTGCCGAAGTATGCCATACCGACCTCCCGGATATTGTGTTCCATCATATCATAAACCGTCATCGTACGGATACTGCTTGACCTGCAGGGCACCGTATAAGTTATCATATAATCAGAAGCATCACCCGCTCTGAAGAGCAGAAAAGGAGGCCACGAATGGCAGACGGAAGAAAGTATATTCCTGCAGAGGAAAGAACCGGCAACGAATCCATCGTTTATTTCACCAGGGACATTTCCCCGGAAGGCATCATGAAAGCCTATGAGAAGGTCTGCGCGAACATGACCGGAAAGGTGGCGGTCAAGCTGCATACCGGTGAACCGCACGGTCCCAACTTCACACCGGCATCCTGGGTACAGAAGGTTCTGGATACCGAAGAGACTCTGAAGGACGCTGTGATTGTCGAAACCAATACGTTCTATACAGGCGACCGCTATACGACCGAGCAGCACAGGAAGACCCTGGAGATCAATGGATGGACCTTCCGTCCGGTGGATATCATGGACGAAGACGGCACTGTCGACCTGCCGGTCAAGGGCGGCAAGTGGTTCGATCACATGACCCACGGTTCCCATATGACCGATTATGATTCCATGTTCGTACTGACCCACTTCAAGGGCCATACCATGGGCGGCTTCGGCGGATCCAACAAGAACATCGGCATCGGCTGCGCGGACGGACGCATCGGCAAAGGCATGATCCATGCCAAGGACGGCAATGACTGGGGTGTTGTGGAAGAAGAACTGATGGAGAAGATCACGGAATCCACCAAGGCAACGATCGACTTCTTCGGCAAAAACATCACCTATGTCAACGTCATGCGCAACATGTCGGTATCCTGCGACTGTGAAGGTGTTGCGGCAGCACCGGTTGTCACACCGAACGTCGGCATCCTGGCATCCACGGATATCTGCGCCATTGATACCGCAAGCGTTGATCTGATCTATGCGATGTGCGAGGAAGACCACCACGATCTGGTAGAGCGCATTGAGACAAGGCATGGCCACAGGCAGCTGTCCTACATGCACGAGCTCGGTATGGGCAATATGAAGTACATCCTGATCGATCTGGACAACGATGGAGCGCTCATTACTCCGAAGAAGGCAGTGGAAGGCGTCAAGCCGTTCAAACTCATTAAATAATCCAGAAGCATACACAGAAACAAAGGTCTGACCATTACCGGTCAGACCTGTTTTTGTGTTTCCGTCGATTTCCAGTTCCTCGGATGTTCGGACTGCAGATCCACTTTCAGACCTTTGATTTCTGCAGTGATGGATCTCAAGGCATTGCCGCAGCCAGGCCAGCGCAGAGTCTGCTTGGTTTTTGTTAATATCCGAACGCTTCTGAAGTGAATGAATACTATTCCAGCATTTGATGATATTCCGATAATCCCGTTAACCTATGAATGCTTTTTTCGCATTGGCTGACAATTCTTTTCAGTATGATTCAGATCGTTGCAAAGACTCACACAAATCCCAGGAACCATACAATCTCTCCCAGAACGAAGTGAGGAATGCACAGTCCCCAGATACTGTTCTGCTTCTGGTAGAGAACGCCGAATATCGACAGCAATGCCGTCGCAGCGATCATGTACATGAAGCCACGGTGAATGTGCAGCGCACCGAACAATAAAGAAGAAACGATGATCGCCGCAGCTTCACTGTACTTCCCGACAAAGATACGCCGAAGGTTCTCATGGATGACACCCCGCGACAGGAATTCCTGCAGGACCACTGTTAAAGGATAGGTATAGTCGGACCAGTTGGCTCTGCTCCAGTCCCAGAACGGCGCACCCTGTGCAAAGAAGCCCGGTGAAACTCGCAGGATCAGATACTTGGCGCCGAACAGTATCACTGCGAATATAGCTGTAAACAGACAGTCTGTTTTCACTGCTCTGGAAATCCCTTTGTACTTCAGACCCATTTCATCGAAGGAGAAATGTGTATAGCGGCGGACATAGAAGAACATGACCAAAGATATGGCATGGATGAACTGCGTCATGACTTCCTGGGGAACTTTCTGCCCTGTCTGCTGCCACAGCGCCACAACAAAGATCCACAGCGAAACAGCCGTCATTGTACCGATGAATACCGCTGAGCTTTCACGGCGCTTGCGGCGCAGTATATCGATCTCCGTGATGTCCTCGAAGTGAACTGCAAAGCTTCTTTCCTGGGAATCATCATTCTGCAGACAGATGCAGCTTGTATTAAGGCGCACATCTCTGCCATCATCCCGGTGGAATACAATATCGCCGCGGTATGAGGTGTTCTTTTCTGCCGTAGACCGTACCAGGAACTCCAGCAGTGCATTGTTTTCTTTATCGAATACATCGCGGTATCTCTTCCCGACTGCATTGCCTGTCAGGCCGAGAATCAGCGACGCTGCGGGATTGATATACTGGATGACTCCGTTGCGGTCGAAGGTGATGATCCCTTCGTCGAAATCCCTGAGAACACGTGTATCGAGGACCTCCTGCATTTCTTCAGCGTCAACGGTCTGCTGAACCATCTCCGGATCGATCACTGATTCCGAGATCTCTTCATCTGTGACTTCGACTTCCATTTCACTGTTCAGAAGCGTATCGGTAACCTTTTCATCCAGCATATCCTGCAGTTTATCTTCCTGCATACTGCGTACAAGGGTTTCCTGATCTTCCGCGGATTCTTCCTTAAGCGCCTCCTGTATCTCTTTCTGGTTCTCCATCTCTGTCCTCCTGCCGGGCACGATTATAATCACATAATAACCCCAGGCACAGTATACGGACAAGGAACAGCCACCATGCTGTATCTTTTCGTATGCCTACTGTCTCAGCAGTTTCTGCGGAAGGAATCCTATCCACGCTCCGTAGAATCGTGAAAAAAGGCTGTATCTACAGCCTTACAAGATACGCACCGATATACATTGCCGGGATCAGCAGCGGCCAGTACAGCAGCATTCTCAGTAGAAACGACCCAAGATCCTTGAAGAAGCACGGTACAATGTCCTCATCACCATGGGCGATGACCGCATGGAGGAGATCCATCACAAGGAACAGGACGATGGAAGCCACCCACATCATCCCCGCGAACACGAAGATACCGATGGGTGACGGGGTGCCGATGGTACCGCTTGCCTGCATGTGTGCGTAGGAGTCTTCGATATAGAACTTCACCATCAGGATGCTCAGCAGAAACAGTACGATCAGGTACAGCCATGCACATCGTTTTCCGAACCGTTTATTCTTCATTCCTTGATTCCTTCTTTCTGATAAAGACATATTCTGTACTGGTTGAGCACGCCGGGCTGTAGGTGTAGTCCAGCAGGCGGAATGCCTGCAGGTCCTGTATGTCCTCTATGCTGTGCTCCGCCATCCAGCGTACCATAGCCCCGCGTGCCATCTTGCAGTAGACACCTTTGCTGAGGAGGCGGCCGTTTTCTTCTTCGGCGAAGATGCAGTCAAGGAAGGTATCCTGCGGTGTAAGGTGGTCCCGGATGCACCGGGCATATTCCTCGGAAGCCAGATTGACTATGATCCGGCTGTCATCCAGGACTTCCCGGTACAGACGGTCTCCCCAGTATCCGTAGAGATCCGTTCCGTCCAGGTCTGCTTTTGCCTGCATTTCCAGACGGTACGGTACAACCCCGTCCATCGGTTTCAGTACACCGTAGAAGCCGGACAGGATGCGCAGATGATCCTGGACATAGTTGAGCTCTTCCTGGGTAAAGGCGTTCGGCGCCATGTATTTGTACTGGATGCCGTCATAAGCGAACAGGGCAGCCGTTGTGGATCCCTGCAGGTTCATGGATTCCAGGCGCTGGATATTCTGGTTCAGGATCCGATCGCTGCAGGCCCAGAGCTTCTTCAGGGCTGCGCTGTTCAATGACCGCATCCAGTCCCTGAGCTTCTCTGCATCCTTCAGGAATACCGGTATACTCACAGGAAGAAGGATATCATCCTCCTTCATCTGCTTGGCAGGAGAGATGATGATCTTCATCCCAGGAACTCCAGCATCTGCTGGGGATTGTCCTTGGCTTTGACTTTATCCATCGCCTGGATGATAATGCCTTCCTCGTCGATCAGGTACGTTGTACGCACGACACCCATGGACTCCCTTCCGTACAGCTTCTTCGCCTTCCAGACATCGTAGGCTTTGATTACACTCAGTTCCGGATCGGAGAGTATGGTAAAGGGCAGATTGTTGTTCTCTGCAAACCTGGCGTGGGAGGCTACAGTGTCTTTACTGATGCCCAGTACAGCAGCGCCTTTCTCCTGGATCTGCGGGTAGCGCTCGGCAAAGCCGCAGGCCTGTGCGGTGCAGCCGGAGGTACTGTCCTTCGGATAGAAATAGAGAATGACTTTTCTGCCGCGGTATTCATGCAAAGAATGCAAAGCACCGGTCTGGTCCGGCAGGGTGAAATCAGGTGCTTGGGTTCCGGTATTCAGCATTGTTCTTTCCTCCTGTGTTCATTGTACACCGCTGCGGGACAAACCATACCCGCAACGTCAGCGGTCCTTTTTCCTGACAGCCGATGAGATCAGCATACATCCGGCTCCCAGTACGAGGTAGATTCCGGCATACAGCAGGAAAGCCGTCTCACCCATGTCAAAGAAGAGCCATGTTCCGGCAAGGAAGAACGCGGCGGACAGGACCGGCAGGCTCCATTGTTTCTGCAGGTTCTCCCCCGCGAGGACGCCGAGGATGATGGACCAGGCGGGGTTGACAGCGAAGAACAGCAGAAAGCAGACTGCCATGCCAGCATCGCTCCGGATGAAGGTCACGGTCAGCCACGGCAGCACAGTCATGATGAATGCGGACAGTACGAGCCGGTGCAGGTACTTGCTGGACTTTGCGGCAGTCAATGCGGTGTCTCCTTCTGATTAAACAATAGCACGTGTTCTGCGGCAGAGAAAAGGTACGGATGTTTCCGTACCTTTCTGTTTAACGGCCTAGTTTTCTGTGCAGCAGTTCCTTTGTGAGGATCGGGTTGGCCTTTCCTCTGGTCTGCCTCATGACCTGGCCGACAAAGAACTCGAACAGTTTGTCCTTGCCTGCCTGGAATTTCTCCACTTCACCCGGATTTGCGGCGAGAATGCCGTCAATGATGCCTTCCAGCTCTCCCTCATCGGAGATCTGGGCATTTTCTTTGCTGATGAACGCAGACGGTTCCTTCTTCTCTTCCAGGACCTTGAAGAAGACTTCCTTGGCCTGTTTGGAGGAAATGGTGCCCTTCTTTACGTTCTCGGTAATGAAGTACAGATGTTCCGGACGGAGGAAGACTTCATCGATCGTCAGTTCATTCTTGTTCATGTAGGCAATGATGTTGACGGTGATCCAGTTGCACGCTTCCTTGGGATCCATGCCGAGCTCGATGCACTTCTCGAAGTAGTCGGAGATTTCCTTCTCTCTGACCAGAATGGACGCATCATACTCACTCAGACCATAGTTTCCTGTATACAGATCCTTGCGCTCCAGTGCCAGACGGGGAATTTCCTTCCGGATGGATTCCACCCACTCCGGTGTCAGACGGTACCGGGGGATATTGGGATCCGGGAAGTATTTGTAGTCCACGGCGTTCTCCTTGGAACGCATGCGCTGGGTCGTCCCGGATTCTTCATCATAGCGCCTCGTCTCCTGAACGACTTCATCATACCGTCCGGCAGCTTTCAGCTCACTCTGCCTTCTGACTTCATATTTAATGGCATCGTAGACATTGCCGAAGGAGTTGACGTTTTTGATTTCAACACGGGTGCCGAATTCCGAAGCGTCTTCGTCCATGATCGAGACGTTGACGTCGCAGCGGATCTGTCCCTTGGAGGTATCAGCTTCGCTGGTGCCGCAGTACTTGTAGGCACTGCGCATATGTTCAAGGAACGCGACGGCTTCCTCTGCAGAATGCAGGCAGGGCTGGGTGACCAGCTCCAGCAGCGGTGCAGCGGAACGGTTGTAGTCGATAACCGAAGTATCCTCAAAGTGCTCCATCGCGGCCGCGTCATCTTCCAGATGAATATCATGAATATAGACGGTCTGTCTCCTGCCGCCGCACTCAATCTCAATGGCTCCGTCTGTACCGACCGGCAGTGTATTCTGCGTCAGCTGGACGCTGCTGGGAAGATCCGGATAGAAATAGTGTTTCCGGTCAAACAGCATGTATTCCGGCAGTTTACAGTTCAGAACCATGGACATCATGACCGCCTGCTTGACACTCAGCTTGTTCAGCGAGGGCAGCGTTCCGGGGAAACCAAGATCAAAAGGACAAACATTGGAATTCGGCAGCTTGGAGTAGCCGTTCCTGGAACGGGAGAATACTTTGGAGTTTGATTTCAGCTCACAGTGCATTTCCAGTCCGATGACTGCTTTGTACTTCATGATCACTTGACCTCCCGGGCAATCCGGCCTTTATAGTCCATCATGCCCTCGATACCATAGGCAATGTTCAGCAGATCCTCATCCTCATAGATGCGGCCGGTAATGTTCATGCCGACCGGCAGACCCTCTACAAAGCCATCAGGGATGGTAATGGACGGGAATCCACCGAAGCTGCCGATCAGCATCGCGTCTTCCAGTGCTTCTGTTCCTTCGGTATGAGGATCCAGTGCACTGTCGGAATGCTTTGCCGGACCGGTTCCTGCCGGCTGAATCACTGCATCGTAGGATCTGAACAGTTCTTTCCAGGTGTCTACGATCACTCTTCTTGCACGCTGTGCTTTCCGGAAATAGCGCTCCTGGTTTTCGTCCTGAAGAACATACGATCCGACAACCAGCTTTCTCTGCGTCAAGGAACCGAAATGCTTGGTGCGGTAATCCTTCATCAGTTCAGCCCAGCTGCGTCCTTCTCCCCTCGGGCCGAAGATCAGGCCGGTGATGCCGCCGAGATTCGATGAGATCTCTGCTGCACCGATAACAAGATATACAGAAGGAACAGCTTCCAGCAGGGCTCTGTCCACGGATACCTCATCCACCTGAACACCCTGTGCCCTGAGCATCTCCACCTTTTCCATGAAGTTGGCAAGATGGGCTTTCAGCTGCTCATCGGCTCCGGGGTAGTTGGCAATGTCACATAGTTCCTTGACGTAGCAGAGCTTCTTTCCCTTGAGATCTCCGGTGAGGGCATCCCGCAGATGTACGTCCGAAGTATCCCAGGTCGTCATATCATCGATGTCGGTGCCTTTCATTGCATCAACGACAATAGCAGCGTCTGCCACACTGCGGGTAAATACACCGCAGTGATCCATGCTGGATACTCCGGCAAATACACCATGGCGGGAAATCATACCGTACGTCGGTTTGTATCCGACGATTCCGCAGTAAGCAGCCGGCTTGCGGATCGAATCACCCGTATCCGTGCCCAGCGCGAAAGGATACACTCCTGCCGCAACCGCACATGCAGAACCAGCGCCGGATCCGGCACAGATCCTGCTGCTGTCCCAAGGATTGCGTACTTCTCCGGTATACCCGGTCGTTCCGGTTGTGCCGATGCCGAATTCATCCATCGCTGTCTTTCCGGCAAGAACCGCACCGGCTTCTTCCAGACGGTCAACAGCTGCTGCATGGAAGAACGGTACATAGTCGCACAATGCTTCGGATCCGCCTGTTGTCAGGATCCCTTTTGTGGAATACAGGTCCTCTGCTCCGTAAGGGATGGCAGAAAGCACATGTTCGCTGACTTCACCCGCTTCTGCTTGATCAACGATGGTGATGAAAGCGTTGTACTTCTCCTGGATTTCGTGGGACTTCTGCAGCGCTTCCTCCAGAAGCTCCTTTGGTGTTACCGCTCCTGTGATCAGCAGTTCGTGGAGTTCTTCCACGGATTTTTCCATGTACGTCATCCGTTCACCACCTTAGGGAGTTCTATTTCCCGGTCAAAGACTTCATCCGCGTTGGCCAGCAGATCTTCAATCGGTGTTGACTCTATCGCTTCATCTTCCCGCAGATCCATTACAAAGTCATCAAGGCAGTGTGTCATGGGTCCGACTGCTTCGATTCCCGGAATCCGGTCAATCTTCGCCATGTGCTCTTCCATGGCTTCCAGATCTGTCAGCGCAATGATCTTTTCCTCTTCGGACATTGCAAACATCTGTTCATCCGCAAATCTGTCAACCATTTCCTTGGTGAATCTACTCATCTTCTTCGTCCTTTCTGATCATCAGATGCAGTTCTTCCATCTGTGCCGGTGTCAGTACGCTCGGGGAACCCATCATCTGGTCCTGGCCGGATGCGCTTGTCGGGAAAGCCTGGACTTCACGAAGGTTCGGCTCATCCTGGATCAGCATTATGATGCGGTCGATGCCCGGGGCCATTCCACCATGAGGCGGGCAGCCGTACTGGAAGGCTGTGAAGATGGACTTGAAGCGCTCTTCAACCTCTTCTCTGCTGTAGCCGACAATCTCGAAGCCCCTGGCCAGACTGTCGAGGTCATGGTTGCGGATCGCACCGGAAGCCATTTCATTGCCGTTGCAGACAAAGTCGTACTGGAAGGCATAGATGTCTTCAGGCTTCTTTGTATCGTAGTCTTTCAGACCGCCGTGCGGCAGCGAGAACGGGTTGTGGCAGAATTCATACTTGCCCGTGGAGGAATCAAGCTCGAACATCGGGAAATCATTGATGATGCAGAGCTCCAGCTTGTCCGGATCAATCATGCCGCACTTGCGTCCGAGTTCGGTACGGATCTGGCCGGCGTACTTCTGGGCTGTCTTCTTTGCACGGTTGGCAATGAAGAACATGACAGAATCCTTCTTCATGTTGAACTTTGCAATCAGTTCCTGGCGTTCTTCATCGGTGAGGAACTTGTCGATCGGTCCTTTGAGGGAACCGTCTTCAAGCAGCGTGACATAGCCGATGCCCGGCATACCGATGCTGGAGGCATATTCCACGATCTCATTGAACCAAGAGTTGGAGTTGGACCCGATACCATCCACAACAATTACCTTGATGGTGGACTTGCGGAACGGTCCGAATTTTGTATTCTTCAGTACTTCGGAAGCGTCCTGGATCACCAGCGGGTTCCGCAGATCCGGCTTGTCCGTACCGTACATTTCCATGGCATCGTTGTACGCAATCCGCCGGAACGGACGCGGGGATACCTTCTTGTTCGAGAAATGGCTGAATGTGTCGTAGAAGATCTCTTCACCGACTTCCAGGATTTCATCTTCTTCGACAAAGCTCATTTCGAGGTCAAGCTGATAGAACTCCAGAGTACGGTCCGCCCTGGCGTCTTCATCACGGAAGCACGGAGCGATCTGGAAGTACTTCTCCAGTCCGCCGACCATGAGCAGTTCCTTATAGATCTGCGGTGCCTGAGGCAGCGCGTAGAACTTGCCCGGGAAGAGGCGGGACGGGACAACGAAGTCACGAGCGCCTTCGGGAGAGGACGCGGTCAGGATCGGTGTCTGGACCTCTGTGAAGCCCATATCGTACATCTTGTTGCGCAGATAGTGCAGGACTTCAGCTCTGAGGAGAATGTTGTCCTTGACCTTCTTGTTGCGCATGTCCAGATAGCGGTACTTCAGTCTGACATCTTCCTTTGTGTTCTTGGACTGGGCGATTTCAAACGGAAGCTCGTGCCTGGATTTGCCGAGCACATCGAGTTCTGTGACCAGGACTTCGATCTCACCGGTGGAGATGTTGAGGTTGTAGGTGCTTTCATCCCTGGCACGGACAGTACCCTTGACACGGATGACGCTCTCTTTGGCAAGGCCTTTGAACAGGCTGTCGTCATTGGATACGATCTGGACGGTATCGGTGTTGTCCCTGAGATCCAGGAAGAGGACGCCGCCATGGTCACGGATGCGCTCTACCCAGCCGGAGAGCAGGACTTCTTCGCCGATGGTTTCTTTGTTAAGATCCTTGCACTGGTAATTGTGATAGATGTTCTTCTGCATATAGTATCCCTTTCTGCTATAAAAATACCCGTATCATCCGCTGTAAGGACGAATACGGGTATTCGTGGTGCCACCTTAGTTTACCGTCAGGGACGGTCTCTTTTTGCTTACATTGGCTATAAGCACGCAGTGAGGTAACGGGCTGCCGCCGGATCAGTCTACTCGTTTCCTTTCGGTGATCTGCTCGGGAGTGTTCTTCGCTTCAGTCTTCACACCGGTTTCCACTGTACCCGGCTCACTGGGAGAAGTTGCTGAAGTTACTTTTCTCCTTCAATGCGTACATTATCATATCATCGTTTTTTTTGATTGCCAACCTGTGGTGGCATCAGTTTGTTGTGCCTTTCTGCTTATACATCCAGCTTGGAATGCAGAATATCCTTGGTGACAATCGGGTTTGCCTTGCCGCGGGTCGCTTTCATGACCTGGCCGACAAAGTAATCAAACAGACGGTCTCTGCCGTTCCGGTAGCCTTCCACTTCCTTCGGGCTGCGGGCTATGATCTCATCAATGATCTTCTCCAGCTCACCGGCATCGGAAATCTGCGCATTCTCCCGGCTGATATAGGCCGCAGGTTCTTTCCTTTCTTCCAGTACCTTGATGAAGATTTCCTTGGCCTGCTTTCCGGAGATGACACCGCTTTTTACATGATCGACAATGAATTTCAGCATTTCCGGGGTCAGATAGAAATCTTCCATCGACGTTTCCGTTCGGTGGAGCCACGCCTCGACATTGCCTGTCACCCAGTTGCAGGCTTCCTTCGGATCCATGCCGAGTACCACACATTTCTCAAAGTAATCGGAAATGGCTTTCTCCCGGGTCAGTACAGATACTTCTGTGTCATTGAAGCCGTAGGCGTCCATGTAGGCCTTCCGGCGTTCATGGCTCAGCCGCGGGATCTCCCTGCGGATGCTTTCCTTCCACTCCGGAGTGATGCGGTAACGCGGAATGTTCGGTTCTACAAAGTATTTGTAGTCCACGGCGTCTTCCTTGGAACGCATGTGAACGGTTCTGCCGCTTTCTTCATCAAAACGCCGGGTTTCCTGCACGACCTCATCATACCGTCCGGCATCCTTCAGGTCGCTCTGCCGCTTGATTTCGTATACGATTGCGTCATGTACATTGCCGAACGAGTTTACATTCTTGATCTCAACCCGGGTGCCGAGCTCCTCTGCGTCTTCGTCCATGATGGAAACGTTGACGTCACAGCGGATCTGGCCTTTTTTACTGTCAGCCTCCGAAACATCACAGTACTGATAGGCACTGCGCATGAATTCCAGGAACGCTACCGCTTCCTTCGCTGAATGCAGGCAGGGTTCGGTGACCAGTTCCAGCAGCGGTACACCGCCCCGGTTGTAGTCGATCACGGAAGTGTTCTCCAGATGGTCCATGCTGGCTGCGTCTTCTTCCAGATGAATATCATGAATGTCCACCGGCAGGATACCGCCCTCATACGGGATATCCACATGACCGTGCACGCCTACCGGTACGGTAAACTGCGTCAGCTGGTATCCTTTCGGCAGGTCCGGATAGAAATAATTCTTGCGGTCAAACAGCATGTATTCGGGCACCCGGCAATTCAGTACCATGGCCATTTTAATGGAATCCTTGACACATTTCCTGTTGACAACGGGCATGACCCCCGGGAATGCGAGGTCGATCGCATTGACATGGGAATTCGGCACTTCGGAATACGCATTGCGGGACGGGGAAAAGACTTTCGCGTTCGATTTCAGCTCACAGTGCATTTCCAGTCCGATGACTGCCTTGTATTTCATCTTCCGTGGACCTCCTTTGCAATCTGATCCTTGTAATCCATCAGTTCTTCCACACCTGCCGCAATATTCAGCACTTTCTGGTCTTCATAGTTGTTTCCGGTAATGTTCAGGCCGACAGGCAGACCGTCAATGAATCCGTCCGGGATCGTAATGGACGGGAAACCGCCGAAGTTGCCGATCTGCAGATGTTCTTCCAGCGGAGATGTTCCCTCATCAAGAATATCAAGCGAACCGTCCAGATGCTTTGCCGGGCCTGTACCTACCGGCAGGATCACTGCGTCGTATGTCCGGAACAGTTCCTTCCAGCGGTCGACCAGCAGTCTTCTGACCCGCTGGGCATTCTTGAAGTACCGCTCCTGGTTTTCCTTCTGCAGTACATAGGAACCGATGACCAGACGCCGCTTGATCAGGCTGGAGAATCCCTTTGTCCGATGATCCTTCATTACATCAATATACGTTTCACCTTCCCCTCGCGGTCCGAAGATCAGACCGGTCAGGTTGGCCAGGTTGCTGGTTGCCTCGGCACAGGAAAGAATGACATAGACGGATGGCTGGGCATTCAGAAGCACAGGATCCACGGATACCTCCTCTACCTCCGCACCGGCGGCCCGGATCATGTCTATCTTTGCCATAAAGTTGGCAAGATGTTCCCGCAGTTCCCGGCTTGGATGCGGATACCGGCTGATGTCGCACAGTTCCTTCACATAGCACAGCTTCATGCCTTCTAGCTGCGGCTTCAGATCATCAAATAGATGGATATGCGATGAATCCCAGGATGTCATATCCCGTTCATCCTTGCCCTTCATCCCGTCCACGACAGCCGCAATATCTGCCACATTGCGGGCAAAGGCAGCGCAGTGGTCGATGCTGGAGGCGAACGGGAAGACACCGTAGCGGGAAATCATACCGTATGTCGGCTTGTATCCTACGATGCCGCAGTAAGCAGCCGGTTTGCGCACACTGTCACCGGTATCGGTTCCCAGGGCAAACGGTACTACTCCCGCCGCTACAGCACAGGCACTTCCCGCACTGGAACCCGCGCACATGCGGTCCAGGTCCCACGGATTATGAACAACACCGGTGTGACCGGTGGTTCCGGTACCGCCCATACCGAATTCATCCGTCACTGTCTTGGCCGCTTTCACCGCACCGGCCTTGTCCAGATTCTCCACAGCAGCGGCACTGAAGAACGGTACATAATCACGCAGTGTGTTGGAGGATCCAGTGGTCAGGATATCTTTGGTGGAATACAGATCCTTGATGCCGTAGGGAATCCCGGACAGCAGACTGTCTGTCACCTCAGCCGGCTCAGCATTATCAATGATCGTCACAAACGCATTGCACTTCTCCTGCAGCGCATGGATGCCTTCCAGACTTTCCTGCAGCAGTTCCGCCGGCGAAATCTCTTCGTTTTTCAGCAGCTTATGAAGCTCTACAATCGATTTTTCTGTATGTTTCATCAGTCCACCACCTTCGGAAGCTCAATCTCCCTGCCGTTCGTTTCATCCGCATTCCGGAGCAGATCTTCAATGTCTACCGACGGCTCCGCAATATCCTCTCTCAGTTCAACGACAAAATCATCCAGACAGTGCGTCATAGGCTCGACTCCGGAGATGCCGGGAATGGTATTGACGGCATCACAGCTGCGGTCAATAATCTCAAATTCATCAAGCACCATTTTGTTTTCTTCCGGGGTCAGTTCAAAGAGCAGTTTGGCCGCATAGTCATCCACCATTTCCTTTGTGAACCGGTTCATATTCCTTCCTCCTTAATCATGGTTTCTATGCTGGGATCCTTGCACTGGTTCGTGCAATAAACGGTCTTCTGCATATACTTTACCTTCCTTTATAGAAAATACCCGTATCTTCCTCTATAAGGACGAATACGGGTATCCGTGGTGCCACCTTAATTTACCGTCAGGGACAGTCTCTTTTTGCTTACAATCCATAAGCATGCAGTGCGGTAACGGGCTGCCGCCGGACCAGTCTACTCGTTTCCTTTCGGTGATCTGCTCGAGAGTGTTCTTCACATCAGACCTGACACCGGTTTCCACTGTACCCGGCTCACTGGGAAAGGCTCCTGAAGCTACTTTTCTCCGTCAATGCATGATATATATTAGCATCTTTTTCATGAATACCAGCATGTGCAGGAAACGATTTCCGGATATTTTTCCGAAACAATCCGGAGGTATTGAAAAGATTTACAAGGATCAATCAGCGCTTGTTTCCGCTGGATCTGTAGACAATCACAGCCAGGTTCAGCCTTGTTTATCAGCCTGCATCCCCTCCTTGGAAAAGAACTCCTCCGGATCCCTTTCC
>JAFOIY010000038.1 GCA_017420505.1 Solobacterium sp.
AGGGAGAGATCATAGCTCAGATAAGCGCTGGTACACAGTACATAGAAATGCTTGTTCTTCCGGTATTTCAGGAAGTGCGTATTAACAAACCGGTAGGACCGGGGATTGAAGCGGACCCAGGGACCATGCTTGTACAGGCGTTCCTGATAGACAAAGGTCAGGCGGTCTGCACGGAGGCGTTCCTCCACCAGTTCCATCGGTGCAGCACCGATGATTACCGCATCCGCTTCCATAATCACTTGCCGCACCGGTGCACCTTCATAGGCCTTGAGCACGAATCCGTAGTCGTTCATGTCCTTGAAACCGTTCTGCAGGCTCTCTGTATGCGTAGGCTCCGTCGCAATGAATGTAAAAGAGATTCCTTCATGCGAAAGCAGGGCATTGCAGAAAGGCAGCTGGTGATGGTTCAGGAAATTGGATACAAAGACTACGCTTTTCATGGATGTACGTTCAACCATGTCCTATTATAGCATCTGATCTACGGCACTGTTGTATAATGACAGGGAAGCGGAAGGGAATGCGATGGAATTCAAGAGTGGGCTGATTGAGGAAGCCTGGCATACACTGAAAAACTATGAGGTGGAAGACAGCGGGGAGCACCCTGAAGTCAGCGTTGTTTACTTTACCAGCAATGCGCTCTACTGGACGGATGATGATGAGACAGTACGCAGGCGGATCTTTGAAAACAACCGCTATGATTACCGGCACTACAGGCGCCGGCGGATCAAGGGACAGCCGGTGCGGGAGATCTTTGTGCGGGATGTCCGGAAACAGTGGTATCTGGGCGGCATCAGCAGTGCAGTGGACAGTGCTGAGAAACTGGTCTCACTGCTGAAGGAACTGACAGCCGGGACAAAGATCATTACGGTAGGAAACTCCGCAGGCGGCTACGCAGCCTGCCTGTTCGGCGCACTGATCGGCGCGGAACAGATCTTCTCTTTCTCAGGACAGTTCAGCCTGAAGGATACAGCTCAGAATTCAGATGAACTGCTGGAAGAGACCAAAGCACTGCCGGCATTTGCGCAGTACTGCGATCTGAGGGATCTTATCAGCGCATCGGCTTCTCCGGTATTCTTCTTCTATCCTGACCAGGCACCGCAGGACCGGAAACAGTACCCTCTGGTGCTGGATAATCCCAATGTGTACCTGTTTGCCATGAAGGGGAGTGTGCACGGGAATACGGTGCTGGACTACAGCATTCCTTCTTTGCTGGCAGCAGATACAGAAAGGCTGAAGGATCTGTCCGTGAAATACAGCGGAAAGTCCATTGATCCGGTAGTCTTCTCAGTACAGACAGCGGGGCTCGGAAAAACAGCCTATGCCCTGGTCTATGATGGCATTAAAAAAATATACCGGAAGATCAGATACTGATCTCCCGGTTTTTTATTGTTCTGTTTCATCTGCATCGTGCAGGATGATCCGCGGGCGCTCTGTGACAACGGTTGCGCCGGCCGGTACATCCTTGACGATGACACAGTTGGCGCCGATGTTCGCGTGGTCGCCGATATGTACACCGCCGATGATCTTGGCACCGGGACCGATCATGACATTATCCCCGATGACCGGTGCGCCTCCCTTGCCGCCGCCGATGGTTACCTGATGGAAGATGGTGCAGTTCCTGCCGATGACAGCCTCGTGCGTCAGTATGATGCCGTTCAGCCCGTGGGGAAGCACAGGGGTGCCTTTGAACTCTGCGCCGAAGCCTAGATGGGCAGCGGTTGTGGCATTGTGGAAGGCATCCATTTTCTTGACACGGTAAAGATACCATGTACAGATGAGCTTCTCCAGGAAACCGCCCTTATAGTGGACGGCTCTGTCCCGCATCTTCCAGTACTTTTCGTGATTGTATTTCTGCACAACAGGCTGCAGAACCTTCTGCATTCCGGGATGTTCCATCTGTGGCCTCTCTTTGTCTATCAGCAGTATTGTACCATAGAAGCAGCACCGTCAATCGGGCAGACATGGATTCATTTTCTGCGTGGTTTATAGTATATTACTATGCGAAGAAGCGATTCAGAGGACAACGATGTATCTATTGGCAACATGCGGTGTATTGTCAGTGTATCTGCTGGCAGTACTGATGGGAAAAGTCAGAAGAAACAGCAAAGCGGAACTGTTACTGTTCTTTTTGATTGTCTTCGCATTGATTACCCGGCTGAGCCTTGGAAGCGACCAGCCTTCGTACCAGTTTGCGTTCCAGTACATGTTTGATGATCCGGAGGGATCCTACTGGTACTGGTACAAACGGAATCCGGGATTCTACGGGATGAACCTGATTCTGACACAGTTCATCCGGGATTACCGTTGGTACACAGCTGCTGTGAATTTCATCTGTCTGGGCCTTTGTTCATACACCATTCTGAAGAACAGTAGGAACATTCTGTTCTCTGCTTTATTGTTCATCGGCATGGGATACCTGGAAGTATATTATGCCAGCGGTATCCGGCAGATGCTTGCGATGTCTTTGTATCTGTTTGCTTACTATCAGTTTCTCCGGAAGGACCGGTACCTGCTGTACGAACTGTTCTGCATTCTGGCACTGGGCTTCCATGAGACCGTCCTGCCTGTACTGTTCCTGCCGCTGCTGAAGCCGGCTGTAAAAGCGTTCCGGCAGAAGCCGGTACGCTTCTGTTCTCTTTGCCTCTGCATCTGTGTTCCTGTAGCGCTGCTGGTTACTCTGGTTATGCCCAGGATCATACCGCTGCTCGGACTGGACTGGCAGTACTGGCATATCATCAGCTATCTGACCAATGTAGATCCCAGTGTACTGGGCATCGGGATGGAATGTGTATTCGGTGCGGGAATCCTGATCGTATACCTGCTGGGCGAACGTGAAAACGTTGATGATTTTACGGTATTCAGCGTTGTTGTTTTCCTGTTCAGCGTTTTCCTGTACCTGGCGTTCTGTGGATTCAGCCTGCTGTCCAGGGTGACGGATACCATGCAGATCATTGTACTCGTCCTACTGCCGAATCTGCTGGAAAGCATAGTGGATAAGAGAAAGCAGGCAATGTGCTTCTGTGCAGCAGCCCTGCTGAATGCATTCCTGCTGTTCATGGATCTGCGGGCAGGCATACCCCGGATCAATGATGAGTGCGGGACGTCATATACTGTTCTGACCTATCCATATATATCCGTGCTGGACGAACAGGGATGCGAGGAACTGCTCAGTCATTATTACTATTACAGCGGAAAATAGACTTTTAGGTTATACTGATACATATGAAGAAAAGAAGGATTCTTTCATTGTTGTTGTTTTTCAGCGAGATGGGTTTCCTTTTTCTGCTGCACAGAGTATCGGTTCCTTTTAAGACGGTATCCTTTCTTCGGTACAGTTTCATGTACTTCATGCTCGGTGTGATCTTCGGGCGTTTTCAGTGCAATACAAACCTGATCTGGGATGAAATAAAGAGGATTATTCTCTGCAATTCATCGTTCTTTCTGGCGACCAATGTGATGAATTCACTGCGGATGTGGACGGTTCCCTATGTGCTGTGGAATCTTTTGATTTCCATTGTGATGTCATTGATCGCCATTGTCCTGAACCGCTATTACCGGATCTGGTTCCGGAAATGGTTGGCGCAGGATGTCGTCATTGTCGGTACAGGAGATGATTCCTGGGATCTGCAGCTGACCTACGGATCCAACCGTTTTGCGCTGTCCAGGATTGTCGGCGTCGTAGACTGCAATGGCTCTGTGCTGCTGCCGGGAATCCAGCAGAGCAAAAGGGTTGCGAAGAATATTGAGACCATCCGGTTTGATGATCTTGCCGGATTCCTGGATACGCACAATGTTGATGAAATCGTCATTGCGCTGCCGGACGCGACGAAGGAAGAGATGCAGGTCATCTATGATATCGTCAACCACAGGGTAAATGTGGTCAAATCCCTGCCGAAGGTCAATGGTATCATTACCTACCAGTCCCAGGTAGAGGACTTTGACGGGATTGTACTGATTTCTTCCTCTGTAGGCCCGATGCATCATGACCGGCTGGGACTGGCTGTAAAGCGCATGCTCGATATACTGATAGGTCTGGTCGGTGTGATTGCCCTGATTCCGCTTTCTGTCTATGTAAAGATCCAGTTCCTGAAGGAAGGGGACAAAGGCCCTGTATTCTTCAAGCAGGAAAGGATCGGCTACAAAGGCAGGACGTTCATGCTGTACAAATACCGTTCGATGGTCCAGGACGCAGAGAAAGTGCTGGATGAACTGATGGAGAAGGACCCGGCGATCCGGGAGGAATACGAAACCAACAAGAAGCTGGAGCATGATCCGAGAGTGACCGCGGTCGGAGAGAAAATCCGCAGATCAAGCATTGATGAGTTCCCGCAGTTCCTCAATGTTCTGATCGGGGACATGTCCTTCATCGGACCGCGGCCGTACCTGCCCAGGGAAAAGACAGATATGGGCCAGTACTATGAGACGGTTACAGCATGCAAGCCGGGCATTACAGGAATGTGGCAGACACACGGCAGGAGCGAGACGTCCTTTGAACAGCGTCTGGTATATGATGATTACTATTACAGGAACTGGTCCATCTGGCTGGATATGACCATCCTGGTGAAAACATTCAAGGCTGTAAGCTCCAATACGGGGGCAGTATGATCCGGCGCTGTCTGAAGTATGCAGGCATTGTAACAGGCATGTCCGTGATCGGAATGGTTCTGCTGATACTGGTGTACTCCTTTGATCATCCGTCCATCGGGCGGAACATTGCCCACGGACTGCAGTACGTACCGACGGAACACTGGAGTGCCTATGGCGTTTTCGGTATGTTCCGCGGTGCTCTGCTGGATACTCCGACGGAGAATACCATGCTCAGGACGGCAGCGCTGGAGCAGGGGAAAAGCGCATTGATGAATGCTGTGTCCATGCATGACTATGAACGGTACTGGCATGGATATGTACTTGTCCTGCGTCCGCTGCTGCGTTTCATCCCGCTGCCGGCAATCTATGTGCTGAACATGGTTGTATTCTATGCCTTGTTTGCCTGGATGCTGGTACTGCTGGGAAAGCGCACAGGCACTGCGTATGCCGTGATGCTGGCAGTATCGTTCGTTCCCGCGTTTTTCTTTCTGATTCCTCTGTGCATGCAGTTTGTTTCTGTATTCCTGATCGCGTTTGCAGTGAGTGTGTTCTTCCTGGCGAAAGAGCGTTCCTATGAAACAAAGTGTGTGCTGTTTGTGGTAGCCGGTGCTTTGACGTCCTACTTTGACTTTCTGACAGCGCCTTTGGTAACGTTGACGCTGCCGCTCTGTGTTCTGCTGGCTGCCGGTCTGTATAGCCGCAAAGAACAGACTGCCCGCAGTCTGCTGCGGGAGACGTTGGTCTTTGCCTGCCTGTGGGCGTTCGGCTACTTTGGATTGTGGATGATGAAGTGGATCATTGCATCGCTTCTGCTGCACCGGAATATGATCGCAGACGGTATGGGGCAGATGCTGACAAGGGTCGGCGCACAGAGCCGCAATATCACGCGTACGCAGGCGGTATGGATGAACCTGGAGACCTATACCAGTGAGTATCTCAGCTGTTTGATCCTGCCTGCACTGGCAGTCAATGCGATCATTGCTGTTCCGGTCTGTATCAGAAGACCGCAGTGGATGGCAATGGTCCTGGTCGAGCTGATGCCCTTGGTCTGGTTTGCAGTACTGTCCAATCACACAGCAATCCACTGTTTCATGACCTACAGAATGCTTGTACCGAGCGTATTCATTATGCTGGCGATGATCAAGGAATGCCTGTCTATGGTTTCCGGGAGGGCTGCACATGACTGATCATTACGGGATCCCTGTATGTCCTATTCTTGGTGTAGATATAGCCTGTGTGGACATGGAAACACTGAAGGCATTCACTGCAGCACATCTGAAAGAACTGTCCGGTAAATACATCTGCGTTGCCAATGTTCACACGACCGTAACAGCTTACGAAGACGAGGCTTACCGTGCTGTTCAGAACGGTGCTGTACTGGCGATTCCCGACGGGGGACCGCTGTCCTCCGTAGGACGCAGGCGCGGTTTTGCCGGAATGCAGAGAACAACCGGTCCTTCCTTTATGCAGGAAATGCTGAAGGAAGGGTACCGGCATTTCTTCTACGGCTCTACAGAGGAAACACTGGCGAAGATGAAGGCTGTTCTGGAGGAACAATATCCCAACGCAGTGGTTGCCGGAATGTACAGCCCGCCGTTCCGCCCGCTGAGCGCAGAAGAGGATGAAGAAGTCATCACCAGGATCAATGAAGCAGAAGCTGATTTTGTATGGATCGGTCTCGGCGCACCGAAGCAGGAATACTGGATGGCTGATCATGAAGGCAGAGTTCATGGATTGATGGTCGGTGTCGGTGCCGCTTTTGACTATCTTGCCGGCAATATCGACCGGGCACCCGAATGGATGCAGAAACACAGTCTGGAATGGCTGTACCGCTTGATGCAGGACCCGAAGCGGCTGTTCTACAGATACTTTCATACAAATACCAGCTTTATCTGGAATGTGGTCATACGGAAGAAATGAATATGAAGGATCATCTGAACATTCTGCTTGTACACAATCATTACCGGATCTTCGGTGGAGAAGATTCGGTATTTGACAATGAAGCGAAGATGCTGGAGAAGCACGGACACCGGGTGTACCGCTATGAACGCTCGAATACAGAAATCGATGATATGAACTTCAGGGAGAAAGCCCGTCTGTTCTTTGAGGTCAAGTGGTCACAGCGGACTTTCGATGAAATAACGAAAATCATTCATGACAACAGCATCGACCTGGTGCATGTACACAATCCGATCCTGCTGATTACACCATCGGTGTTTGATGCCTGCATCCAGGCCGGTGTACCGGTCGTGCAGACGCTGCACAATTTCCGTCTGGTCTGCCTGAACGGCGTACTGTACCGGGACGGACACATCTGTGAGGACTGCATTGACCGGGGCATAGAGAATGCCCTGAAGAACCATTGCTACAGAGGAAGCCGTCTTCAGACGCTGGCTCTGGCACGAAGCGCGGAGTACAACCGTACCCGCGGCATCTACCATGATGTGAACTTCATCTGCACGACAGCCTTCAATAAAGAAAAGATCCTGACGATCAACCGGGAAGAAGAGATCCTTGATCCGGATAAAGTATTCATCAAACCGAATTTTGTTCCTGATATCCGGGAGAGAAAGACACCGGCAGAATCCGGCTATTATCTGTATGCCGGCAGACTGGAGGAGATCAAGGGCGTCCGGATTCTGGTGGAAGCCTTCAACCGGATGCCTGAGAGAAAACTGGTTGTAATCGGCGATGGGGATCTGATGCAGGATCTCCGGAGCACAGCAAAGGAAAACATTGTATTCCATGGACGCAGGGACAGGGAGGAAGTATACGGCTGGATGACCAATGCCCAGGCTTTGGTGTATCCAACACAGGTGTATGAAGGTGCCAGACCACTGGCCATCGGTGAAGCCTATGCCTGCGGCTGTCCCGTCATTGCGTCAAACAAGGGGAATGCGGCGGATCTGGTTGACGAAGGTACAACAGGAACGGTATTCGATTCATCCTCCGCAGATGCGCTGATACAGGCTGTAGAGCGCTTTGAATGCATGGACTCCGACTGGAAGGTGAATACACGGAAGTATTATGAAGAAAACCTGGAAGAAGAAGAAAACTATCGTCAGTTGATGGATATCTACCGGGGTATAATGAAAAACGCGGCTGAGTAATCAGCTGCGCTTTGTTTTGTTGAAATACTTGTCAGGCATGAACTTCAGGTAGCGGAGATCCATTGCTTCATACTGATCCGTGAGACTGTATGTATGGATTCCGACCCGATCATACTTGGATGATATACCTTCACAGGACAGGTCGTTGGGCCCCAGATGGACAGCCTGTCCTTTTTCCTGTACCGGTACGATATTCAGATATACCCCGTAATCGATATATGTGCTCTGCTGCGTGGGCAGATACCCCGACCCATCAACAGTGAACAGGTTTCCTGCATTGCGTTCAATCAGATTGTACGGTGCATGATTGTCTTCGATATCCAGACTGAAGGAATCGTGATCGTTCCGCACCGTACACTGTACATAGCGCACTTCCAGCCCGTTGTCCGGATTGAACGTGGATGACAGCAGCTTCACACTGTCATCGCTGGTTTCCAGCATAACAGTGTCCACCAGCGGCATTCCGGTTCGCAGTTCACATACTTTTTCCCACTGATCCGGTATGGATACGCACCGGTAGAGATTCAGCGACATGTTGTCACTGGATTCCGGGCACATCCAGAGTTCATCCTTCCACCGGAAAATCATGGGGAAGGAGAGATGATACGGTTCCTCAATGACCGTACAGAAACGGGGTGTACTGTCTTCGCTGATTTCTGCGGCAGAAATCACGCCTTTCTTTGCATGCCGGTCATAATCTTCGACAAACAGATAGGTTCTCCCATCGAACTCATAAATCAACGGATCCGCGTACCAATGATCATCACTGGACGGAATAATGGTAAAAGGTGAGACAGTATCATCCAGCAGCGTACTGTTTCCTTTTCTTCTGCGGATTCCCACGGCATACAGTTCTTCATAACTGAAGATCTTCTTCAGCAGCCGCTGTTTATTCATGTGCAGTGCACGGTAGATCTGTCGGTTCATATTATCGCTCCAGGGCTGCCAGCAGATGGATCAGCGAAGAATTCCAGTAAATCGCAATTTCATTGACGGAATACGCGTCCGGTGAGTCAATGTAGACCTTTGCCGGAGGAAGATCATGGCTCAGGCCCTGTGTGACTTTGTCTTCCCGGAAACTGTCCGGTCCGCCGACCAGTGCGCCTGTAAGATAGGCTTTGTGCGCCAGACCGACCCGGCTGTGCGGATACTGCGGGGATGCACTGCCGAATCCCGTTACAAAGCAGAGACCGAGGCTGTTCCGGCCGAAGAGGTAGTTCAGCTGCTCGTAGGCAGCAGCCCGGTATTCCGGATTGCCGGTAATATCATAGGCCATGGAAAGCAGAAGGCCGTTGTCCGAAAGCAGTCCGTTTGATCCCCATTCATACTGTTCAAGGGAAGAGCCGTAGCCGTCTGCCCGGTTCATTCCTATTGCTAAATTGGCTTCGTTGATCAGGGATTCCTTCAGATCATCATAGATTACGTCATTGAAGGTGCTGCCCGGCACCATCGCCAGATAGAGATACCGCGCATAGCCGCCCAGTTCATTCCAGTTCAGGCCTTCCTGTGCTTCAGGAACATAATAGCGGTAGTCACTGGCTTTATTGAAGTATTCTTCCTCTCCGGTTGCGAGATACAGCATCATCTTGCTGTAGAAGCGGGCATCTGTATCCGAGGCATCCCGGTACAGACCGCCGTTCAGTTCATCCGGGTTCTTGTATTCCATCTGTTCCCGGTGGTTATCAAGGAAAAGATCTGCTTTTCTGGCTGCCTCAAGGCAGACCGCGCTGAATTCCGGATCGATTTCACGGTAGACAATGGATGCCAGGGCGAAAGTACCGCCGACAGATCCTGTCGCGGATGTTTCAATGAACAGCAGGATCAAGGGCTGATTGTCTTCCGTGGGATCAACGATTCCCGCAAACTGCGGTGTCATTACCGTGTTGTATACACCGCCGCTGTTGTCCTGCATCCTCAGCAGCCATTCCAGCTCATAGCGGGCTTCGTCCAGCACATCGGGAACGCCATTGAAAGCATCCGGCCCCTGGTTGTCCTCAAAGACCGCTGGATTGATGAGGTATGCCATCAGCAGATCAGCCGCTGCTTTGGCACCGGTCTTGGTATATCTGCCGTAGTCTCCGGCATCGTGCCAGCCGCCGTGGACATCAACGGCATTTTCAGTCAGCCAGATTCTGGCTTCGGCCGTATGGCACGCACCATGGGCGAGATCGCCTGCCCAGGATGTATCCAGGTCCATGCCGCACCGCTGCAGGCTGAGCATGTTGAGCAGTGCGGAACCCAGATCTTTGTAGACATTGCGGTCGATGACGAACGGAGCTGATACCGTGCCTGTCTGGGAGCGTACATAGTAGGTACCGGAATCCGTGAGTGACGTGAAATCACCGACACATACGGTTTCCCCGTTCAG
>JAFOIY010000039.1 GCA_017420505.1 Solobacterium sp.
CCTTTATCGTCGGTCTGATCACCATGTTCCTGGAGCTGATCATCTCGATCCCGCTGGGAATCCTGGCTGCCCGGAAACAGTATTCACGGACCGATTACGCAATATCGATCCTGGCATTGTCCGGTATCTCGCTGCCGACTTTCTTCTTTGCATCGCTGATCAAACTGATCTTCTGCGTCAAGCTCGGCTGGTTTGATCTGTACGGTCTGGTAGGGCGCAATCATGCCCAGCTGAGCGCAGGCGCACAGTTCTGGGACAAGGCAAACCATCTGGTTCTGCCGATCATCACCCTGACGGTGGTATCCATCGGCGGCCTGATGCGCTACACCCGTACCAATATGCTGGAAGTGCTGAACGCAGACTATATCCGTACAGCCCGTGCCAAGGGACTGAGCGAGAAGAAAGTCATCTACAAGCATGCGTTCCGCAATACTCTGATCCCGCTGGTTACCATTGTCGGCGGGTCCCTGCCCGGACTGTTCTCCGGAGCACTGCTGACAGAGACACTGTTCCAGATTCCCGGCATCGGCTATACCAGCTATCAGGCAATGATTGCCGGCGATATTCCGTTCTCCATGTTCTACCTCGTATTCCTGGCAGTGCTCACACTGCTGGGCAACCTGATTACGGATATCCTGTACGCTGTGGTGGATCCGCGCGTACGCATTGCGTAGAAAGGAGCAGGCATGACTGAAGAGAATAAAAACAACGAACAGCAGTATTCGCTGAACGATGACCGCCGTGTCAAGGTCCTTTCTCCCGGTGCACTGGTACGCAGACGCTTCCTGCGCAACCGGATCGCAGTATTCGGTCTAGCAGTACTGATCCTCATGTTCCTGTTCTCCTTCGTCGGCGGAGCCATCTCCCCGTACAAGGAAGACCAGCTGTTCTACCGTACGGACATGCATTCCAAACAGTTTGCGGCTGTCGTGGAGAACAAGGAATACCAGTACACTGCCAATGATCCCCGCTTTACCAGCATCCTGCACGCACAGCTGTTCCTGGCCATTTCCAACAATGCCGAGGAATTCACGTATCAGGGCAATACCTATCAGGTCGAAAAGGCAGGGGAAGACTTCTACGTCTGCCGCCTGAACGGTGAAGAACTGGGATTTGCGGCCAAGGAGATCATCAGTTCCACAAAGGAAGGAAACGTACTTCCTTACGAACAGCTGACAGCTCTGCTGAGGGCGTATACCAACGATGAAGACACCTATGAACTGGATGGTGCTGTCTATACCATCGATGAAGAAGGCGGTGTGTTTGCGGACGGCAGCGACTATGCCTACATCAGCCGCTACATTGTCCGGCCGCTGATGGCGGATGTATTCCTGTCCAGAGCCTTCAAGGAAGAACTGGTGGAATCCATTCTGAACAAGGAAGAAGCTTTCCTGTTCACCGGGGAAGACGGGGAAGAGTACGAATATGAGATCCAGTACGATCCGCGCACCAATTCCTGGTCCATCAACCAGGAGAAGGAAACCAAGGTCTTCGACAGCTATTCCGCACCTTCCAGGGAACACTGGCTCGGTACGGACAAGAACGGCATGGATATGCTGACACGTCTGATGTACGGCGGCAGAGTATCCCTGACCATCGGCTTCATCGTTGAACTGATCGCGACCATCCTCGGTATGATCCTCGGCGGCATTGCCGGCTATTTCGGCAAATGGGTTGATATGCTGATCATGCGTATCGTCGATATCTTCTACTGTGTTCCTTCGACACCGCTGATCATTATTCTGGGCGCAGCGATGGACAACATGCATGTGGATCCGCAGATCCGTATGGTCTATCTGATGATGATCCTGGGCTTCCTGGGCTGGCCGGGCATTGCCCACATGGTCAGAGGACAGATCCTGTCCCTGCGCGAGCAGGAGTTCATGACCGCAGCGGAAGCGACCGGACTGTCCGTAAAGCGCCGCATTATGCAGCACCTGATTCCGAATGTCATCCCTCAGCTGATCGTATCCGTTACGATGGGTCTGGGTGGTACCATTCTTACCGAAGCGACACTGTCCTTCCTTGGCCTCGGCGTCAAGTTCCCGTTCGCGTCCTGGGGCAACATCATCAGTGATGTCAACGATACCTTCGTCCTGACCAACTACTGGTTTGTCTGGATCCCGGCAGGCATACTGCTGCTGCTGACGGTCCTGGCGTTCAACCTGGTCGGTGATGGTCTTCGTGATGCGTTTGACCCGCGTATGAAGCGGTAGAGGGGAGAAATACAATGGCAAAGAAAAACGATGGTTATCTCTCCGCGAAGGAAGCCCGCAGGATCTCCCGCGAGAACCGGCGGATCACCGATGAATACGAGAAGAGAAACAAGCGCACGAATGTACCGGAATCGGAATACCTGACCCGGATGCACGATGAAAACAACGCAGTGGAGTTCGACAATCTGCATACCTACTTCTTTACGGATGCGGGTACGGTCAAGGCTGTGGACGGCGTATCCTTCGATATCCCTCAGGGAAAGACAGTCGGTGTCGTCGGTGAATCCGGCTGCGGAAAATCCGTAACCAGCCTGTCATTCATGCGTCTGCTGCAGAGACCGCAGGGACAGACGGTAGCCGGTGAAATCAGGCTGAATCTCGGCGACAAAGCCTATGATGTCACGAAAGCACCGGATGAAGTCATGCAGCAGCTGCGCGGCAACTACGTATCCATGATCTTCCAGGAACCGATGACAGCGCTGAATCCGGTATTCCGGATCGGTGAACAGGTCAACGAGGTCATTGAACTGCACAACGAGAAAGGACTGACGCCGGAGCAGATCAAGCAGAGAACGATTGAAATGCTGGAACTGGTCGGTATCGCCAACTCGCAGGGCGTCTATGAGATGTACCCGCATGAGCTGTCCGGCGGTATGCGGCAGAGAGTCATGATTGCCATGGCGCTCGCCTGCAATCCGCGGGTAATCATTGCGGATGAACCGACTACTGCACTGGATGTAACCATCCAGGCCCAGATCCTGGATCTGCTGAGGAATCTGAAGGACAGGATCAACTCTTCGATCATGTTCATCACGCACGACCTGGGTGTCATCGCCGAGATGGCGGACTACGTCGTCGTCATGTACGCCGGCAGAATCGTAGAGAAAGGTACGGCTGCGGATATCTTCCATCATCCCAGCCACCCGTATACGATCGGTCTGATGGCTTCCAAACCGGTGGTAGGCAGGAAGGTAGACTCCCTGTACTCCATTCCCGGCAAGGTACCGAATCCCATCAATATGCCGGATTACTGCTACTTCAAGGACCGCTGTGACCAGTGCATTGCCCGCTGCAGCGGTGAATATCCCCGGATGATCCAGCTCAGCGATACACACTATGTATCCTGCTACAGGTATTATCCGGAAGAAGGGAAGGAGGAGGAATGATGCCCGAAGCACAGAATCTGAAGATCGATACCTCCTTTACCCCTGTGGAGTATGATCCGCAGTATATTCTGATGGTCAACAACCTGAAGAAGTATTTTGCCATCAAGGGCGGTATGCTGCAGAAGACGGTCGGCTGGGTAAAGGCAGTCGACGGCATCACATTCAACATCAAGCGGGGAACGACCATGGGACTCGTCGGGGAATCCGGCTGCGGCAAGACGACAACCGGAAGAGCAATCCTGCGCCGGAGCGGGGAGAAGACAGCCGGACAGGTGCTGTTCAACGGAAAGGAAGTCTACGACTTCTCACCGAAGGAAATGCGGGCCATGCGTCCGAAGATGCAGATCATCTTCCAGGATCCGTTCTCTTCCCTGCAGCCGCGGATGCCGGTCGGTGAAATCATCGGTGAAGCGGTACGGGAGCACGGAATCGTTTCGAAGGAAGAATTCGATGATTACATCGACAGGATCATGGATGAATGCGGACTGCAGCCGTTCCAGAAGGACCGCTATCCCCATGAATTCTCCGGCGGACAGCGGCAGAGGATCTGCATCGCCAGAGCACTGGCCCTGAATC
>JAFOIY010000040.1 GCA_017420505.1 Solobacterium sp.
GCTCGGTGGATCCACTGTACTTCCCGCCGGATTCGGTGCTTGTAACCTCACTGGTGGATGCGTACCGCAGTGTGACAGGGGATACAGAAGCGGAACCGCTGGTGATCGGCGGTGGCACCTACGCAAAGACGGTCGGGAATACAATCGCTTTCGGGTGCGCTTTTCCGGGATATGACTATCATCTGCATGATGCGGATGAGAACTGTCCGGTGGATCATCTGCTGAAGCAGGTAGAGATTTATGTACAGGCTATCCTGAATCTGAATGAAGCAGAATAGCGGATCCGCTTGTTATCATTGAACAAGGCTGTGAAGGGCGGGCTGAAGACCCGCCTTTTCCTTTCCGGTACATGCTATAATACTTAAGGTGATGCGTATGAAGAAAGCAGCTGTTCTCTACGATTTTGACAAAACGCTCTGTGATAAGGACATGCAGGAATACAGCCTGATTCCTTCCCTGGGCTATGAGGATGCCGGTGAGTTCTGGAAAGAAGTCATCGCTTTGACCAAGGGCAACCGTATGGACAGCATCAGTGCCTATCTGTATCTGCTGCAGAAGAAATACGCAGAATCCGGAAAACCATTGCGCAGAGAGGATTTTGAAGGCCTTGGAGAGAAGATCCGGCTGTATGACGGTGTCACAGACTGGTTCGGAAGAATCAACGAATACGGGCGCCTTAACGGGCTGGAAATGGAACACTATGTCATCTCCAGCGGCATGGGCGAGATCATAGAGCGCACACCGATTGCCAAAGAGTTCACCCGCATCTACGCCTGCCGGTATTACTACAACGAAAACGGCATTGCGGAGTGGCCGGCTATGATCGTCAACTATACGACCAAGACACAGTACATCTTCCGCATCAACAAACAGGTGCTGGATGTAAACGACGATGAAGACCTGAATGCCTGGATTCCCCACAATGAACGGCCCATACCGTTTGAACGGATGATCTACATAGCGGACGGAATCACGGATGTACCGTGCATGCGGCTGGTAAAGGAATACGGCGGCAAATCGATCGCGGTGTACCATCCGCAGAAGGATAAAGCAAAGAACACCGCACAGCGGCTGATCAAGGAAGGACGCGTTGATTTCATGAGCGCGGCCGACTACCGTGAAGGAAGCGATCTTGAACGGATCGTCAAGCGCATACTGGATCATATGGGTTCGGATGCCAGAATGAAGGAAATGGAGGGGCTGCGATGAGGAAATTACATACCGGACGATTGGTTGCGGCGGTTGTGGTTCTTGCGGCGCTGCTTGCCGGTGCCGTGTACTATCTGCGCCATATGTCAGAGAGGAAGCCGGTGATTGCGGTGGATGCCGGACATGATGACAGCCAGCCGGGTTTCGAGGGTTATATCCGGGAAGCGGACTACAGCCTGGATGTCGCCCGGCAGCTCTATACCCTGCTGTATGATGATCTGCGCTTTGATGTGATCATGGTGCGCAGTGACGGGGAGAATCTGAACGTTCAGGAAAGAGCAGCGAGGATTGACTCGGCACATGCGGACATCGTCATCAGCATCCATGCCAATGCGTCTTCCGATCCATCCTTCAGCGGGATCAGGGTCGCTGTCAAGCCCGGCAGCAAGCCTGCGAGGGAAATGGGGGAAGCTGTATCCCGTATATTCGAAGAGGCAGGAATCTCCTGTCCTGTTGGATATGAATACTATGTTGAGAGTCCGAACGGAGCCTTTGAAATGCAGTTCATGGAAGAAGAAGGGGAAGGCCGTCTGCCGGCGCTGATGGGTGCCAGCAATACACCGTCCATCATCTATGAAGGCCTGTATGTCACCAGTCCTGCCGATGTGGAACAGTACGCTTCCGAAGAAGGAGTCCGGAATACCGCGCAGCTGCTCTATGAAGCAGTCAAGGAGGTATACAGCAGATGAGCAGCAACGCAGAACGGTTTCTGAGTGCCTATGCCGGCATTGAGAAGGAAATGAACCGCATCAACGGCAGTGTGAAGTATGTCGGCTTTGCGGAACTGCTTTCCATCTGCTCCAAGAAGAACGCCGTCATACGCTCAAACTATGAAGAACTGCGGCAGTTCAATACTCTGCGCAACGCAATCGTGCACCAGCGGGACAATCAGCAGGAGATTATGGCTGTTCCTACGGATACCGTCGTGGAAACAATCGAGATGATCGAGGAACTGCTGGTACGGCGCTCTGCGCTGAACTATTCGCAGTATCCGGTCCATCATGTCAATGACCGGATGCCCATCAGCGATGCGTTCGACTACATGAAGGACCACCGGATCGCCAAGTTGCCCATCTATGGGAAAGGCGGATTCCGCGGCGTTATTACAATGACGGAAATCGCGGAATGGTACCGGCTGGGCAGGAGCGGTGAGGATCCGGTGGAAAAGCTTACAGCCATCGGTACCCGTGAAGAGGTGTATTTCATGCCGAAGGAAACCGAGATCCAGCAGGTACTGGACATCTTTGCGGACAATCTGATGAAGAAAAAGACTTCTCCGCTGATCCTGATTACGGAAACCGGATCCAAGAAAGAGACACCGGTCGGGATCATTTCCATCTATGATATGGCCAAGATTCTGGAGACCCTCATATAAAATGGGTTGAAAAACATCGGTGATACTGTACAATATTGATTGTTCACAATAAGGAGAATTTATTATGGCAAAAGCGATTGCAACAAAAAAGACCCTGGCAGAAGCACTGGCAGGCGAACTCGGTCTGACAAAGAAGGCGGCAGCTGAAGCGGTCACATTCATTTTCGATGAAATGGCTGAGACACTGAAGGATGGCGGCACCGTCGATATCAACGGATTCGGCAAGTTCACAGTCAAGAACAGGGCAGGCCGTACAGGCGTCAATCCCCGTACAGGCGAGACACTGGAAATCAATCCGTCCAAGGTTCCGGCTTTCAAGGCCAGCAAGACTCTGAAGGAAAGAGTCAAGTAATTGACCGGGAATAGTTTACAGACAGAAAAACCGTGAAGCAGAAGTGCCTCACGGTTTTTTATCAGTATGCCAGCTTACGGTCGATGGTATGCAGCAGAGGCTTTCCATCCAGGAAACGCTGCAGGTTCTCCTTGACGACGGACATCACGGCTTCATAGTTGGCCGGAGAGGTCCATCGTCCGGCGATGTGCGGCGTCAGAACCACGCGCTCGGCAGTCCACAGCGGACTGTTGAGGGGCAGTGGTTCCTGTTCCATCACATCGAGCAGAACCCCGCGGAACCAGCCGTCCTTCATGACCGTCAGCAGATCATCCGTTACCACAGCTGTACCGCGTCCGACATTGATCAGCACCGCGTCTTTCTTCATCTTCCTGAACCGTGCTTCATGGAAAGCGCCTGCCGTTTCCGGAGTATGCGGCATGGACAGCACCACGAAGTCCGCTTCCGGCAGAATCTCATCCATTGTATCCATGGTATACAGCTTCTTTACAAAGGCCGGCTGATCATGCAGCGTACGCCGGACACCGTAGCACTCCATCCCGAGCATGGAGCATAAGCGCAGGTATTCTGTACCGATCGCACCCATTCCGACGGAAAGGACCTTGGTGCCGGTTACACGGTAGAGCGGTGTATCCCGGTTCCAGATCCGCTCCCGCTGGCGTTCCATGAACATCGGAAAGTTCTTCTGGAACATCAGTGTCGCTGTGAGCAGATACTCCGCAATGCCTTTGCCGTAGGCGCCGTAGGCATTGGCTACCGGAATTTCATCCGGTATATCCGACAGGTCTCCGCTGCCGGCACTCAGCAATTGGACCAGCTTCAGCTGCGGCATACGCTCGACCAATTGCTTGTTATGGGCACCGACGAGAACTTCCGTTCCGACGGTGCGCGGGTCTTCCGGATCCGTGATGATTTCCAGACCGGGAATCCGGTCCAGTTCCTGCAGAGTGTGCTCCTTGAGAGCTTCATTGATGAATACAATCATAATCCGTTCCTCTTTGTATCCATTGTATCACCCTGATGGAAATCAGTAAGGGAATGCGCTATATTATTAGAGAAACAGATCAGGGGGGTTTTGTTATGTTCAAAACGTTCAAATGGCAGTCAATGATGATCGCATTGATCTATATAGCGGGTGGTGTCGGACTGCTCTTCTTTACACAGACCATCGAGCATATGCTGGTGGATCTGATCGGTATTGCGCTGATTGTGATCGGTATGCTGCATATCATAGGATATCTGCTGATGGATATTGTGAGCGCTGTCTACCGGAATGATCTGATCAACGGTATTGTACTGATGCTGGTGGGCGGTCTTGTCATCTATCAGAAGAAGACGTTCCAGGAAATGGTTCCGCTGATTCTGGCACTGATGGTCATTGTCAGCGGTGTATTCAAGATCCAGGACGGCATAGATACCCATCGTATGGGATACAGCTTCGGCATTGCGTACGGACTGGCTGTGATTTCCATCGGAATCGGTGCCCTGATCATGTTCAATGTGATCAAGGAACCGGATATCGTCACGAAAGTACTGGGCGGCGGTCTGCTGTACAGCGGTGTGACGGATCTGTTTGATTCTTTGTTCGTATCCGGCAAGCTGCGCAGATACATCAAGGAACAGGAAGCCAGCAAGGTGAAGGCGGAGGAAGTGAACAAACCGCGTCCGGAAAAGAAGGAAGAGCCGTACATTCCGCCTGTGCTGACACCGGAAGAGAAGGAAATCAAGCTGGAGAAACCGGCAATGACCATTCCCAGCTATGATGAGGTCGCTGACAGCAATATAGAACTGACGCTGGACCCCGAACCGGCTGAAGCAGAACAGACGGACAATGTGCAATAACTGGCTGACAATCGGTCCGCTGACCATTCATGGCTACGGCTTCATGATCGCGGTCGGTATCCTGGTATCGCTGACGATCACCGAGCGCAAAGCGAGAAGCCGCGGTCTGAGTGAAACCATTGTCGACAACATGCTCTGGCTGGGTCTTCTGTTCGGCTTTCTCGGGGCAAAGCTGCTCTACCTGATCGTCAACTGGCAGGACTTCATCCAGGATCCGCTGCATTTCATCGGTTCGTCGGGTTGGGTGGTCTACGGCGGTCTGATCTGCGGAACGCTGGCAGCCTGGCTGTATACAAAGTCGAAAGGCGCGGGTTTCCTGACGTATTTCAACATGATTGCGCCGCAGATCTCCCTTTCCCAGGCATTCGGCCGGATCGGCTGCTTCTTTGCAGGCTGCTGCTACGGAAAGGTAACACACAGTCATTTCGGCGTGGTATTCCCCGCGGGATCCCTGGCACCGGCAGGTGTCAGCCTGATTCCGACACAGTTGATTTCTGCCTTCGGGAACTTCGTGTTCTTCCTGATCCTGCATAACATTGAAAAGGATGAGAAGTACAGAAGAATGACCGGCGGTCTATATATTGTTCTGTACAGCATCGGCAGATTCATGATCGAATTCCTGCGCGGAGACGCAGAGCGGGGTGCGATCGGCATCCTGTCCACATCCCAGTTCATTGCTGTACTGACACTGGTATTCGGATTGTTCATCGTCCTGAGGACAAGGAAAAGAGAGGGAACGGAATGAAGATAGCTCTGGCAAACGACCATACAGCGGTTGAATACAAGAAGGAAATCATTGATTGGCTGAAGGAACAGGGCTGGGAAGTCCTGGATCTCGGCACAAACGAAACAGCCAGCACGGATTATCCGGTCTGGGGTGAAAAGGCTGCTCTGGCTGTGGTGAACGGAGAAGCGGATTTCGGCATCGGAATCTGCGGAACCGGACTGGGGATTTCGCTTGCCTGCAACAAGGTGAGAGGGATCCGGGCCTGTGTGTGCTCCGAGCCCTATACAGCGCATTATTCCCGCGCGCACAACAACTGCAACATCATCTGCTTCGGCTCCCGCCTGGTCGGTCCGGAAATGGCAAAGATGATCCTGAAGGAGTTCCTGACGACACCGTTTGAAGGCGGACGTCATGCCCGCAGGGTCAATATGATCATGGACATTGAGGAACGGTACCGGTGAGCAGGATCCTGAAAAGAATGATTGCTGCGCTGGCAGTGCTCTGTGCACTGTACTTTATGCCGTTTGTGACATCCGGAACAACGGATGATACCGGGAAGAACTGGAACGTTCCCTTCGGAGCATCCTTTGTGCAGCGTACGGACAGCAGTGCTGTATTCCGTTCTTTCCGCAGTGCCTACGCACTGGGGAAGGACGCGGAAAACGCGGTGCATTCCTACGAAGAAACCGGGTGCTACGGCAGGACGTACTACTACGATGAGGTACAGGATGTATCCATCTATGCCCACACCGAGGAGAACGGTCTGCCGAGCACACTGACCTATCATTTTGAAAACGGCAATATCTGTGCAGGCTGGTCCCTTGATGATGAAATCGCCTGGCCGTTCGGTAATCCCCTGGCATCCATCAAAGGACTGACAAAGGAAAAAGCCCTTGAGGAAGGCTGGCTGGTCATCGAGGACGGTGTATGCCCGAATGTGCCTGTGTACAATGATTTCTCCAGAATGGTCAAGCAGGGTGTATTCTGCTATCTGCGGACGGTCATCTATGAACAGGGTGTCTGCCGCATGATCGATATCCAGCTGCTGGAAAACGGTCATTTCCGGGTGATCCGCTGTGATGGTACAGCTGCCGAAGAAAAGGATTACATCCGGCTGAGTGATTCCGAGCAGGCGGACGGCAGTAAACCGGTCTATGTCTACGAAGAGAATTCCGCGCTGGCAGAACCGGATCTGCTGTTTACCGTTAAATAAAAAATCCGTTCAGAGGAACGGATTCTTTTTTTTATGTCAGAACCAGCCTTGCTTGATCATGGCATCCGCAACACGCTGGAAGCCGGCGATATTGGCTCCTTTGTTCAGGTCATAGCCGAAACCATAAGCCTCAGCAGCCTCTACAGAGCTTCTGTAGATGTTCTTCATGATGCCGTCCAGTCTGCTGTTGACTTCGTTTGCCGTCCACATGAGCCCGGTACGGTTCTGGGACATTTCCAGTCCGGATACGGCAACGCCTCCGGCATTGACAGCCTTGGAAGGCGCGCAGATGTACCCGGCTTCCTTCAGCAAATGAAGCGCGTCCGGCTCCGTAGGCATGTTGGATACTTCCATGTAGTATTTTCCGCCGGCACGGATGATCTTTGCGGCATCTTCCGCACGGACTTCATTCTGTGTTGCACAGGGCATCCAGATGTCCGCTTCCACATTTCCCCAGGGCTTTTCTCCCGGGAAGAAGGGCACATGGAACCGTTCTGCGTACATCTGTACCGAACGATGGCTGTCTGCCCGGATTTCCAGGAGGGCGTTGATCTTTTCTTCTGTAACAATGCCGTCGGGATCATAGACATAGCCGTCTCTTCCGGAAACAGTCACCGGGAGAGCACCGAGCGAGGCGGCCTTTTTGATCACGCCCCAGGCTGCGTTACCGTAGCCGGATACCGCAATGCGCTTGCCCTGGATCGTATCGTTTTCGTGATGGAGCACTTCCTGCAGGAAGGTGACTGCACCGTAGCCGGTCGCTTCCGGACGGAGCAGGGAACCGCCGTAGGCAGGATCCTTTCCGGTCAGTACACTGTTCTGCCAGGTGCCGGTCAGCCTGCGGTACTGTCCGTAAAGCCAGCCGATCTCCTTGGAACTGACACCGATATCCCCGGCAGGTACGTCCACTTCCGGTCCGATATGTCTGTACAGCTCCGTCATGAATGCCTGGCAGAAACGCATGATTTCACTGTCACTCTTTCCTGCGGGAGTGAAATCGCTGCCTCCTTTTCCGCCGCCCATCGGCAGACCGGTCAGGGCATTCTTGAACGTCTGTTCGAAGCCAAGGAACTTCAGGGTTCCCAGGGACAGATTCTCAGCAAAGCGCAGACCGCCTTTGTACGGTCCGATGGCACCATTGAACTGTACCCGCCAGCCGCGGTTGATCTGCGGCTGTCCGTGATCGTCCATCCATACAACCCGGAACGAAATGATGCGGTCCGGTTCGATCATTCGCTCCAGCAGCGCATGATCCCGGTATTCAGGATGAGCGTCCAGAACCGGACCGACGGAAGCGAAGACTTCCTGTACGGCCTCGTGGAACTCGGTCTCATACGGGTCTCTTTCCCTGAGCTTGGTCAGGGTCTTATCAATATAATCGTTCATAGCAATCAGATGAGATAGGGATCCAGCCGGGCATCCACTTCTGCCTTTCTCTTAACCTTGGGATTCTGAATCAGTCTGCCGCGCGCCATTACCATCCGGACATTGCGCAAGGTCGTCAGATCACTCAGCGGATTGTCATCCGTTACAATCAGGTCGGCTTCCTTGCCGGGTTCTATGGAACCGGTGATATCACCGATGCCGGCAAGCTGGGCGTTGCGCAGCGTGGCGGTATACAGAGCGAACCGGTTGGTTACTCCGACGTATTTGACGAAGTAGACCAGCTCACGCCAGAAGTCATACTGGGTGATGTACGGACAGCCGACATCATTGCCCAGGGCGACAGGAATATCATTCGCAATGGCAGCCTTTGCGTTGTCCACGACACCGTTGAAGACCATTTCACCGTTGAACTGATCAATGTCACGGACACCGCTGACGGACAGGTCGAACAGTGCGTAGGGCAGTGCAGGAGACAGTGTGGTGACAAGGAAGGCATTGCGCTCCTTGAACAGGTTCAGGGTTTCCTCTGTTGGTGCAGCACCGTGCTCAATGGAATCGACACCGTTCTCCAGTGCTGCTTTGACCCCTTCCGTACTCTCGACGTGCGCGGCGACGATCAGTCCGTGCTTATGCGCTTCTTCGCATGCAGCACGGATGATGGCCGGTTCCATCTTCATCTCGCCCGGCGTGCCTTTTTCCTTGGCGTCCAGAACACCGCCGGTAATCATCAGTTTGATAAGATCGGGCTTCTGGGCTGCGATGTCATCTACAAACTGTACCGCTTCCTTCGGATTGTGCGCTTCCAATCCGAGAGATCCTGCCATATGTCCGCCGGGGACGGATACAGCCATATTGCCGGCAAGGATCCGCGGTCCGCTGCGTTTGCCGCTGCGGATTTCATCCCGCAGCCGTGTATCGTAGTCGCGGAAGCCGCCGACAGTGCGGATGGTTGTCACACCGCTGTTCAGCTCGATCTCCGCAAAGTTGGCGACCATGCGGTAAACAACAGCCCGGGTGATCGGATTGCTGAAAAGCCTGCGTACAAGCGCTGCGTTGTCCTTCTGGCGCATGTCCGTGCTGCCGTTTCCGGCCAGATGTACATGCATGTTGATGAGGCCCGGCATCAGCCAGCGGCCCTGCAGATCGATAGGTTCATAGCCTTCCGGCAGTTCTTCTGTAATGGCTTCGATCCGTGTACCGTTGACCAGTACATTCTTTCCCTCGATGGGCTCCATGTCCCGGGTTCCGTCCAGGATATGTCCGTTGATCAGTGCATACTTCATATCAATTCTCTTCTGCAGACGGTGCTGCGTAGTTTGTTCCTTCCAGAACGTTGTCCTTCGGAATCAGTGTCTCGTCGTCAAACGGCTTCAGGTACAGTGCGTAGTATTCATCGTAGGTCAGTCCGCTTTCCTGCAGCTTCAGGGCAAGATCCTTGCCGATGTAGCGGTAGTGCCAGGATTCGAACTGGTAGCCGGTTATGATTTCCTTTCCTTCCGGATAGCGCAGGATCCAGCCGTAGTCGGCGGAATTCTTGCTGCACCAGCGGTAGGCAAGGGTGTCCTTGAACTCACTGACATTGTCTTCGTTGGTTGCGGCAATATCCACGACCAGACCGGTCTGGTGCTCGGAGTGTCCGGGACGGGCAGACAGGCTGTCCGCTTCTTCCTGTCCCCATGCCTGGACATAGGAATTGTAGATGCTTTCCTGCGATTCATATGTCCGGTAGGCGCTTGTGGCATAGAAGGTGACGCCGACATTGCGCCCGGCATTGCACCATTCCGCCAGGGCATCCGCGCCGGTCTTTGACAGCATCCTGCCGGTTGCGGCGTAGTAGATGGACAGTTCTGTCAGATCTGTGGGCTCGAAGTCCGGCGCAAGGTAGTAGGTCTTGTTGACGATGGCAGAGCTGCTGTGCGGATCGACTGTGGGCCGTGCTGCACCGTACGGTACAAAGTAGCTGCCGGACAGAGTGAAGGAAGAGGGGGAGTTGACGTCCGCGTGGGCTATGCAGTCGTCGATGTACGGCTGTTCGTTGTACTGATAGTCAAAGACGAGCAGCGGCGTCATCTCCCAGAAACGCAGATGTCCGAACAGGTTCAGCAGCTGGTCCTCTTCATATCCTTTGTCTTCCAGACGGTTCCACAGCAGGAAGTCATCCGCGTTCAGGGAGCCGCCGCTCTGGACCAGGGTATACAGGGGGAGATAGTCGGTGTTGACCGTTCCGTCCATGATGCTGTCTGCGAGATAGGCAGAATAGTAATTATTGTCCAGCAGGACTCTGGACAGTTTCTGCTTCTTGATCTCTTTGATGACCGGCTTGGTGTAGCCGAGCTCCTTCAGCTTCTTGGTGCGGATGTGGTTCGGAACGAAGATCAGCAGTGCCAGTACAAGTACGGCAGCCAGGGCGTACCATACTTCCTTGCGCACTTTCCGCCTGCGTCTTCTGCGGCGCTGGGTGCCGGTGTTCTGCCAGGGCAGCCGGAAGCGTCTTTTTCTTTTCCTTTTAACAGTCATCAGTCTATCACCTCGAATCTGTTCCATGGATAAGTATCCGGTGTATGCGATTCCACCGTAATGATCTCTTTGGTAACCGGGTGGGGAAAGCTCAGACGGGCAGCCCAGAGGGCAATCTGTCCTTTTTCCGGCGCGGGATGGTAGCGCTGGTCACAGACCAGCGGACACCCCCGGGAAGCGAACTGTACGCGGATCTGGTGGGATCTGCCGGTCTCCAGAAGAATCTCTGCCAGGGACATGCCGTCACGGATGCCGAGAATCCGGTAATGCAGTACGCTTTTCTTTCCGTGCGCTTCATCCGTCACGGCTGTGGTATTGGTTCTTCTGTCCTTCACCAGCCAGTCCGTCAGGGTGCCTTCCGCTTCACGCATCTGCCCGTCCAGGACAGCATAGTAGGTTTTCCGCAGCTGTCCTCTGCGTACGGCATCCGAGAGGCGTGAGGCGGCCTTATCTGTTCTGGCGAAGACCATGGCTCCGCCGACCGGACGGTCAAGGCGGTGGACAAGTCCGAGCCAGACATTTCCCGGCTTGTGGTATTTCTCCTTGAGATAGGCTTTGCACATACTGAGCAGATCCGGATCATGGGAACGGTCGGCCTGTACAGGTACATTGACCGGTTTCTCTACACAGAGCAGATGATTGTCTTCGTACAGTACTTTGATCATGAGCGCTGCCATCTTCCGAAGATGCCGCAGGGGAGAACCATTCTCCGCTGCTGCAGAGGAATGCCGAGTTCACCGGTTTCCACCGTGCCATCGGGATGATCGGGCAGGAGAATACAGCTGAGCAGATTGTCGAGCACGGTCGCACCAATGCCGGTTGTATAGCTGTTGATCAGGAAGAACAGGGCATGGTCATCGAGAATATCCGCGCAGGCTTTCAGCAGCGGTGTGATCTGTTCTTCGAATTTCCATACTTCGCCGTTGGGACCGCGTCCGTAGGAAGGGGGGTCCATAATGATGCCGTGGTAGGTGCGTCCTCTCCGTTTTTCCCTTTGGACGAACTTTTCTGTATCGTCCACCAGAAAACGGATCTTCCGGTTTTCCAGTCCGCAGAGATCACGGTTTTCCTTTGCCCATGCGACCATGCCTTTGGCTGCGTCGACATGTACGACTTCGGCGGCGCCGGCTGCGCTGCAGGCCATGGTGGCCCCGCCGGTGTAGGCAAACAGGTTCAGGATCCGCAGTTCTTCATCCTGATGGTCCCGGATGAGGCTGCTCATCCAGTCCCAGTTGGCGGCCTGTTCGGGGAACAGACCGGTATGCTTGAAGCCGGTCGGAGCGACTTTGAACGTCAGGCCTTTGTAGTGGATCTTCCACTGTTCCGGCAGTGTTTTCCGGAACTCCCAGCTTCCGCCTCCGCTGCGGGAACGGTGGTAGACAGCGTCCGGACGGTTCCATAGGTCATAGCCGCTGTCCTTCGGCCAGATGGCCTGAGGGTCCGGCCTGCGCAGTACATAAGGTCCCCATTGTTCGAGTTTTTCTCCGTCTCCTGCATCCAGGCAGAGATATTCATTCCATTGATCAGCCAGTCTTCTCATAGTGTTTTATCCTTCTGATTATTATAGCATTGATGGAAATGGTTTTACGGGGCAGATATCAGGTCTGTGTTGTATAATGTGGGATATCCAATGAAAAGAAAGAAGGCAGTATGGGAAGCAGACCGGAAGAAATGAAAAAGAAGATTCTGCAGGATCCGTCTGCCTTTACCAAGGACCGCGGTGCAGTGATCCTGATTCCGCTGCTGTATGAAGAGGATGAATGGAAACTGCTGTATGAGGTCAGGGCTTCCGGTCTGCGGACCCAGCCGGGAGAAGTCTGCTTTCCGGGCGGCCGCATCGAACCGGGGGAAAGCACACGGGAAGCTGTTGTACGGGAGTGCATGGAGGAGCTGTGCATCCGGGAAGAACAGCTGGAGGATCTGGTCTGCCTGGGAAGCCTGCCGGGACCGCGCGGGCACGTGGTGACGGTATATACGGGTGTTCTGAAGGACTACAGATATACCTTCGCAAAGGAGGAAAGCGATGCGGTGTTTTCCTGCGGTGTGGAGGATCTTCAGAAGCTGGCGGCCGTGCAGACCGTCCGGGAAGCCTATACCGCTGATGAGGAATTCTTTCGTTCGGTGCCGGGCGGTCTTCAGTGGCTTCAGCGTCCTGCAGAACGACGGATGATATTCTACGGTACAGAGCCGGTGATCTGGGGATTCACCGCAGGAGTAACGGAACGTTTCCTGTCCCTGTGGGCAGAACTGCCCGGCGGGGATGTGTGAGCGTGCCGGGAAAATATAAGGTATAATAGTCTGGTTATGAAGAAGAAACTCCATCAGCAGGATCTTATCTGGGTTGCGGTTTTTCTTGTTGTCCTGGCGCTCCAGCTCTGGAAAGCGCGCAGAGGTCCGGGTTATACGGATGAACACTTCTATCTGGCAGTGGCAGACCGGGTAGCCAGGGGCGATGCGATGCTGTACGATCTCTGGGATATCGGGCAGCTGATGGTCTTCTTTACGTTTCCTCTGGTGAAGCTTTACCGTGCGGTTTACGGCGGTACGCAGGGGATTGTACTGGCTTTCCGCTGTGTCTATACTGCGATGACGATGGGCATCGGTGCGGGAATCTATCTGAAATTCCGTAAAGATACACCCTGGTCTGTACTGGCTTCGGCGATCTTTATGCTATATACCCCGTTCAATATCATGGCGCCTTCCTACAATACGCTGGCCATCGGATTTCTGATGACCGGTCTTCTGGTGTATCCGAGGGATCATCGTTCTGCAGCCAGGCTCTGGCTGTGCGGTGTGATGATGGCAGCGGCTGTGCTCAACAGTCCGTACTTCCTTCTGATGTACGGGTTCCTGACGGCGGTGATGATCAGGAACAGGAGAATTGTTCCGCTGCGGTCGTGGCTGTGGATAACAGCAGGCGCGGTTTCTCTGGCCATTGTTTTCCTGGGGTTTGTGCTGTCCAGGGCGCCTTTGGGCGGGGTGCTGGCGAGTCTGCCGGAGCTTGTGGATTCTGCGCACAGTGCGAACGCACTGATGGTATTTGCAAAGAACGGGGGAAGGCTGGTGCTGGCTTTCGGACCGTTTGCGCTGCTGTTTGCGGCAGAGCTGGCAGCGGCACTGCTGTGGCGGAAGAAGGAAGAAAAAAGAAGGATGCTGATGGATGCTGCAGCGCTGGTGAGTGCCTGCAGCATAATCTGGGTGATGCTGATCCGGCCGTATTATCCATTGAACGGGGGATTTACCGTGATCCTGGTTCCGTTTACTGTACTGGGCATCATGGCCTGCCTGCTGTATGAACAGGATCCGTACGCTGTGAGCTGCCTGGTCGCTTCAGCAGGCCTGGCTTTCTGTACATCGCTTTCGACAAACGTCGGTCCGAACAGCTATGCTGCACCGCTGATCATTGCCTGTGCAGTACTGGCTGTGCTTCACCATGACAGCAGGGGGTTGTGTATCGGTACGCTGGTTCTGGTCTGCCTGCTGGGATGGTACAAGGTTTCCGAAACCTTCGGTAACTCTTCGTTTGTCTATCATACAAAGCTGGAATCAGGACCGCTGGCGGGGCTGTACGCAACCGAAGAGGAAGCGGAACGCTATGAAGAACAGCTGAAGGACATTGAGACCATCAATGATGCAGAAGGGGAAGAGGCTGTTCTGCTGAGCTGGAACTGCTGGGAGTATCTGGTACTGGACAGGAGAATCGTGCAGGGCTACACCTACCCGTATTTCTACAGCAGTGAGGACTATTTCCGGGCGGAGAACAGATATCTTGAACGGTTCCCGGAAAAGAAGCCGGCGTTGATTGTTGTGGATAAGGACAATCCCTATGTACACAGTGCGGATGAGATTGCGGAGTGGGATACAGAGATGATTCTGGATCTGGAGACAGTATGGCTGTTCAGCAGAAAATAGCACGGGAACCTTCCCTGGACATGATGAAAGTCTTCGCGGCTTTCTGCATTGTGATGGTCCATTCCGACAATCTGTTCCGGGAGTACGGTACAGGTATGCCGCGTTTTCTGGTGCCTTTCGGGGCTATTGCCAATACAGGCAATGCCCTGTTCATGATCATTGCCGGATATCTTCTGTTCGTGAAGAATGAACCATGGGCTGTGAACCTGAAGAAAAAGGTGAAGACA
>JAFOIY010000041.1 GCA_017420505.1 Solobacterium sp.
GTCACCGACCTTCCGGGCATCTACTCACTCTCCCCGTACACACTGGAAGAAGTCGTTGCGAGAGAATACCTGATTACAGAGAGGCCGGATGCCATCCTGAATATCATTGATGGTACGAATCTGGAGAGAAACCTCTATCTGACAACCCAGCTCACAGAGCTGGGCATTCCGGTCGTCGTGGCCATCAACATGATGGACCTGGTCGAGAAGAACGGGGATGAGATTGATCTGGAACAGCTGTCGGAACAGATGGGTGTGAAGTTTGTCAGCATCTCTGCTCTGAAAGGAACCAATGTCGACGCAGCGGCTGAAGCTGCTGTAGAAGCCGCAAAGGGCGGAAAAACGATCCCTATGCACACCTTCAGCGGCAGTGTGGAGCACGCACTGGGACACATCGAAGAAGCCTGTGTACACAATATGCCGGAAGAGCAGCAGCGCTGGTACGCAATCAAGATCTTCGAGCGCGATGCGAAGGTCATGGAAGCGCTGAAGCTGGATCAGAAGACGCTGGATCATATCAACGGTGATATTGAGGCGGCTGAGAAGGAAATGGATGATGATGCGGAAGCCATCATCACCAATGAGAGATACATCTACATCGGCAATCTTCTGAAAGGCATATACAGGAAGAAGTCTGCCGGTGCGCTGACAGCGTCAGACAAGATTGACCGTATTGTAACGAACCGTATTCTGGGTCTGCCGATCTTTGCGGCAATCATGACCTTTGTCTACTGGCTGGCCATGGGTCCGTTCGGCACCTTCCTGACCGACTGGACAAACGATGTATTTGCGGCTGAGTTCATGGAAGGCGGAGCAGCGTCACTGATGGAAAGCCTTGGTGCGGCAGACTGGCTTGTCAGCCTCGTGGCAGATGGTATTGTTCACGGTGTCGGTGCTGTACTCGGCTTTGTACCGCAGATGCTTGTACTGTTCCTGATGCTGTGCATTCTGGAAGACATTGGATATATGTCCCGTGTAGCGTTCATCATGGACCGTCTGTTCCGCAGGTTCGGTCTGTCCGGCAAGTCCTTCATCCCGATGCTGATCGGTTCCGGCTGCGGTGTTCCCGCTGTCATGGCAACAAGAACGATCGAGAATGAACGCGACCGCCGTATGACCATCATGACAACCTGCTTCATCCCATGCGGAGCGAAGCTGCCGATCATTGCTCTGATTGCCGGTGCAATCTTCCATAAAGCATGGTGGGTATCGCCTTCTGCTTACTTCATCGGTGTTGCTGCAATCATCGTCTCCGGCATTATGCTGAAGAAGACAAAGCTGTTTGCGGGTGATCCGGCACCGTTCGTTATGGAGCTGCCTGCCTACCATGTACCTTCTGCAGGAAATGTTCTGAGGGGTACCTGGGAGCGCGGCTGGAGCTTCATCAAGCGGGCAGGAACCGTTATTGTACTGTCCTCCGTCGTGATCTGGATTCTGAACTCCCTGTCTCTGGAAGGCGGTCTGCACTATCTTGGTGAAGATGGTGAAGGAGCCAGCATTCTGGAGAATGTAGGAAATGCGGTTGCCTGGATCTTCGCACCGCTGGGCTTCGGTACATGGCAGGCTGCCGTCGCAACAGTGCTTGGCCTTGTCGCAAAGGAAGATGTTGTTGGTACCATCGGTACACTGATAGCAATGGAGGATCTTCCGGATCTGGTCGAGGAAGGTTCGAACATTGCCGGTGTTCTGGATGTCTTCTTCAAGGGCAGTGCCGTAGCCGGCTATGCATTCATGGTATTCAACCTGCTCTGCGCGCCTTGCTTCGCCGCAATGGGTGCCATCAAGCGGGAAATGAACAACGGCAAGTGGACAGCGATCGCGATCGGTTACATGTGCGTATTCGCCTATGCGGTTGCCCTGTGCATCTACCAGATCGGTTCGGCGATCAACGGTGAAGTGCATCCGATCGGCCTGGCTGCCGCTGCAGCGGTCATCGCGTTCATCGGCTATATGCTGTTCAAGCCGTACAAAGAGTCGGAAACACTGACACAGGCTGTCAGGATCAAATAAACGGAAAGGAGCTCATCCATGCTTCGCTTTGTGCAGAATCCTGCGAATATTGTCATTCTCGGTCTGGTGATTGCGCTGGTTGTACTTTGTGCGCGCAGTCTGCTGAAGGACAGAAAGACAGGCTGCTCAGCCTGCGGAAAGAACTGTTCGGCCTGCTCCATTGCCTGCGGCATCCAGAGCATACGTGAACAGCAGGCTGCGAGGCACAGAGAAACCGTATGATCAGAACCGTTGTCAAAGTGGACGGTATGATGTGCTCTATGTGTGAAACACACATCAATGAAGCAGTCCGGAAACAGTTTGATGTAAAAAAGGTAAAATCAAACCGGAGAAAGAAGGAAACGGTCATTGAGAGCGCGGAACCGCTGGACAGAGAAAAGCTGAAGAAAACCATCGAGGATACAGGCTATATCTTCCTGGGATTCGAAGAATAAAAAAAGAGGACAGGCTGGCCTGTCCTCTTTCTTTACAACTGTGCCCTGAAGAAGTCCCCCGTCGCACGGACCGCTTCCAGCAGCTGCGGCGACTGCTCTTCTTCCAGTACATGGAATACATGGTCTGCCTGCGGGAGAACCAGAACTGCTGAAGATGGATGGTCGGAAGCTTCCACGATCATCTGTGCACAGTCCGGATCAACGACATCATCATCTTCGCCGGCAATCGCCAGTACCGGTGCACTGCTGAATGCAAAGGTTTCCAGAATATCCACTGTGAGGGCATCCTCCACCCATTGGGCGGAAACCGGAACGGCTTCCCGCCAGTCAAAGTTCATGACGAAATACCCGTCCTGTATGGCTGCGCGGATATCGTCCTTGGTGATCATCCCGGACAGATCCAATGCACCTGCCCAGGTCACA
>JAFOIY010000042.1 GCA_017420505.1 Solobacterium sp.
GGCGGATCTTTTATTATCCAAGATTGTCCGGATTGTACATCAGATTGGCAAGCATACCGTCCAGACGCATCTGGTCTTCTCCGGAGGGATACGCTTCATACGTATTGGGACCGATGACGTCAGGGCGGCGTTTCCCGACGGTCCTGCCCGTCAGGATTTCCTCGCACAGGCTGATCATCTGCGTCAGAATCTCCCTGCCTCCTTTGTTATGAGGATGGGAGTAGAGCAGCGTATCGTATGTACCGTCCGTTCTCTCCTTGAACGCAATGAGGCTGTCCCGGTACTGCTTCAGCGGCAGGCTGTGATCCAGCTGGAGATAGGCCGCGGAATTCAGCGCGTCACCCGTGATCATGATCCGGTCATTCTGCAGCAGTACAGCGACCGATCCGGGTGTATGTCCGGGAAGCGGGATGATTTCCAGCGTTTCACCGCCAAGATCAAACTGTGTTCCATCCTCAAGCACCTTCCACACATCATCTTCCGGTGAATCAACGAGATTCTCCTCGCTGAAGCCGCTTTCCGGTCCGAAGTACCCCAGCCGTACGGTTTTCCGGGTGTGGTCCTTGGCGATGGGGATGTCCTTCGCGTTCAGGTACACTTCCGGAAATTCGCCTGCCCCGCCCGCATGGTCCACATGTCCGTGCGTTAGAACAACGGTATACGGCAGAGCAGTCAGGGACTGTATGTGTTCCTTCAGACCATGGGTGCCCAGGCCGGTATCAATGAGTACGGCACGGTTTTCTCCGTGCGCCAGATAGACAAAGACATTTCCCGGCACTTCTATGCGGATCAAATGATCTGTCAGTACGGTATTGATGAAATCCATGGCTATTCTCCTTTGTTCGCAGAATCCACCGGATCCTCTCCGTCTTTCATGACCGGACGGCCGAAGATACGGTTGGACAGACTCAGCAGCGGGTGGTATTTCGGATTGATCATTCCGGTGTACTCAATGAAGATATCCGCCATCAGCAGCAATACAATCACCACGATCATGCCGAGCGACGGATAGAAGTAAGCCAGAATGGACGCACAGCCGAACAGAGCGGAAACCAGATACAGGATCAGGACTGTATTCCTGTGTCCCAGCTTCAGCTTGAACATCAGAATATGATGGAGATGCCCCTTGTCCGCTTCCATGATCTTCTGGCCTTTCAGCTTCCTGCGTACAATGGCGATCAGGGTATCGCTGATGGGTATGAACAGTACCAGCATCGGCAGGCCGAGGGTGATCAGTGCTGTTGTCTTGAAGCCCAGCAATGAGATGCAGGCAATGGTGAAGCCCATGAACTGGGCGCCGCAGTCGCCGACAAAGATGGATGCCGGATGGAAATTGTACGGCAGGAAGCCCAGAATGGCACCGCTCAGGCAGAGCGTCAGAATACAGATATCCCTTCTGCCCATAAAGAAGCCGATGAGACCGATGGTCAGTGTTACGATGGTGGATATGCCGGAGCTCAGACCGTCCAGGCCATCGATCAGATTGATTGCGTTGGAAATGCCGACAATCCAGAAGAAGGAGATCGGCCAGGTGATCAACGGTGAAGTCAGCACGAAGGAGAACGCATGGATCTCCGTCAGGTACAGTTTTCCGACAATCATTGCGATCAAGGTGCCGGATACCTGGAACAGCAGCTTGTACCGCGGCCGCAGGTCATAGATATCATCCAGCAGTCCGCCGAGGAAGATGATGGTGCCGCCCAGCACAATGCCGTTGAGCGTATCATCTGCCCGCCACAGCACCGTCAGCGCCAGTACAAACGCAATAAAAATGGCCGTACCGCCGATCCGTACAATTCTGCCATGGTGGACCGTTCTTGCGTTCTCTTCGGCGTAAATGCCCAGCCGGAAGCCGATGATCTTGCATACCGGCACCAGCATCAGAGAGATCAGAAGCGGCAGACTGAAATAGGGAAGTGCGCCCAGAATCAGGTTCATAAGGAGATTATACCATCTGAAAAGGCAAAGATACGTGAATCTTTGCCTTGATCAGAATCCCCTTTCCGTGAACTGTACTATTTGCCGGCAAGCTGGGTGTACCTGGCACAGGCGCGCCTGACCCAGTTCAGACGGTCATCATCGATGTCCGTCGGTACCGTGCAGTCCGCACCGATCATCACACCGACCGTGCCTGCGTCCTTCAAGTAGTCGAAAGTCTCCTTCTCCACTTCACTCTGCGTACCTCTGTAGATGGTCGTTGCCTGCGCGAATCCGCCGCAGACCGGCTTGCCGCCGAACATCTTCTTGCCTACGGACAGCGGCACACCTTCCGCATGGACCGCCCAGTTGATGACCGGGATATCGTAGTCCGTAAACAGCTCCAGATTGTTCGCCAGTCCGTCATAGCCGCAGATGTGCAGCATATTGATGCGGCTGTACTTGTTCGCATCGGCGATGACCTTCTTCTCCGAAGGTGCCGCAATCTCCCTGTACATTTCATCCGGAAGATGATGAGCCTGGTTGTTCACACTGAAGTACAGGCCTTCCACACCGGTCTCGGTGAAGAGTTCACGATCCAGCGCGATGACACTGTCCGCAATCCGGTCCAGCGCTTCCAGTACAGCATCCTTGTCTTCCTCGATCAGGGTCTGCAGCTTAGTCTTGCCAGGTTCTGTGGGAATATCCGCTCTCTGCAGTCCCTGGCGGAGAATCAGACAGGGTGAGAATCCTGTGAAATAGGTCGGCGCATCGGAATCCTTGTAGAACTCCAGTACTCTTCTGGTCAGCTCCTTTGACTTCTCAAAGAAGGCAGAGCCATGTACAGGGGGCTCCATTTTCTTCAGATCCTCTGCTTTCTTTACAAAGGATACATCCACCGGCATGATCATCAGGGTATCGTTCATTACCTTGATGACATCCGGATCGAAGATCTTTCTGGCAATCCGGTGGCCTTCAATGTTCTTTTCAAAGGCTTCTTCATCCTCAAGTCCTTTGAACCATTTGTCCGGTCCGGTGAAATGGTGGAAGAAAGCGACCGGCGCACGGTCTACCGGTTCATTGCGCAGGAAATGCTCGAAACGCTCCCGCTTGGTCATTGTTTCTGTCATACGTTCTCCTTTACAGTCTGTAGAAAATGCTTATGGTTGATTCCATTATACTACAGAAAGCTTCCCCTCCTCTGCAGAACAACGGTATGCCGGCATATGATTTTGCCGAAAAAAAGTATAGAATAATACAGACAGGCTTTATTTATGACGACTTTCAGGAAACTCCTAGGATTGTTTGACAGAAAGCAGAAGATCCATCTGGTTATTCTCTTTTTTATGATGCTGGTCGGAGCCGGCCTGGAAGTGCTCAGCGTTTCCATGATGGTACCGCTGGTCACGGTCATGCTCAAAGGCGGCGGAGAGGGAAAAACAGCTGCGGTGATTTCCATGCTGGAAAGGCTGCTGCATGCCGGTTCCCGCGAAGATTTCATCTTTGCTGCGATCATGATCCTGATTGCTGTAACCATCATCAAAGGCCTCTATCTGATCTTTGAATACCGCACACAGTACCGTTTTGTCTTCACCAACCGGTTCCGTCTGCAGCGGAAGATGCTGCACGCGTTCCTTTCCCGGCCGTATGAGTATTACCTCAGTGCCGAGACTGGAGAAATCCTCCGGGTCATCCAGAACGATGTCATTGTTACCTTTGACCTGATGATCATCATTCTCCGCCTGGCAACGGAACTGACCATTTCGATACTGCTTACCGTCACGGTATTCATCATCAGCCCGATCATCACTCTGCTGACAGCCTGTTCGATGCTGGCAACTGTACTGGTTATTACTCTTTATCTGCGGCCGATCGAGAAGAAAGCCGGACACCGCCACAACGTTCTGTCCGCCCAGACGAACAAGTGGCTGATCCAGGCAATCTCCGGCATCCGGGAAGTCAAGATTACCCGGAAGGAACGCTACTTCGAAAAGAACTACCTCAAGTACGGTGAAGAACGGATTCTGATTGACCGGGATCAGGCCATTCTGGGCATGGCTCCCCGGCAGATCATTGAGATCGTCAGTATCTCTGTAACGCTGGCTGTCATCGCACTGCAGGTCAAGCGCGGTGTTTCCGCCGACATCTTCCTTCCGGAGCTCAGTGCGTTCGCCATGGCTGCGGTAAAGCTGCTGCCGAGCACCAACAAGATCGCGGATGCCATCAACCAGACGTCCTTCCGCACATCGGCGCTGGACAAAGTGCTCGAGAACCTGACAGCGCTGGATTCTGTGCCTGATCACCTGTTCGATGACCGCGCTGCCCGGCCCGCACCGTTCTCTGAAAAGATTGAGATGCAGCATGTCTATTACCGCTATCCCAACACAGATGCGGACACTCTGGTGGATGCCTGCCTGGTGATTCCCCACGGCAAGTGCGTCGGCATCGTCGGTCCTTCCGGTGCAGGCAAGACCACGGCTGTTGATGTACTGATCGGTCTGCTGCATCCGCGTGAAGGACGGATCCTGCTGGACGGCAAGGATATCCAGGAAGACTATGCCGGCTGGCTTGCCCATATCGGCTATATACCCCAGATGATCTTCATGCTCGATGATTCCATCAAAGCGAATGTTGCCTTCGGCTACAGTAATGAAGATCAGGATGAAGAAAGGGTCTGGCAGGCGCTGGAGGATGCCCAGCTGGCAGACTTCGTGCGCACCCTTCCGGAAGGGCTCAATACCCGCATCGGTGAACGCGGCATCCGTCTCTCCGGCGGACAGCGCCAGCGCATCGGCATTGCCCGGGCACTGTATGAGAACCCGGATGTCCTGATCTTCGATGAAGCCACTTCTTCCCTGGACAATGAAACCGAGAAAGCGATCATGCACTCCATCATGCGCCTGAAAGGAAGAAAAACGATGGTCATCATCGCCCACAGGCTGACAACCATCGAGAACTGCGACATTGTGTATGAAGTCAGGGACCGCACGATCCGGGAACGGGAACTGGCTGATGTACTGAATCATCAACCTGCTGAAAAAGAATAGATCTCCCTGCGGAGATCTTTTTTATGCCCTTTTCCTCTTTCTGTACATTCCGAATACAGCCAGGAACAGAATATACAGCAGTACCGTCACGATCAGGATTCCGCTGAGATAGTAGACTGCGTCATACACCTGGCTTCTTCTGCCGGCCAGCACTGCCAACAGGCTCAGGGTAAAGGACACCGGCAGCGCAGTCACCTTGAGCATGATATCCCTGTACCGGGAATGCCTCATCAGGAACAGAACGACCAGGCACAGCAGGGATGCGCAGGCTCCCATGAAGGTCCAGGCGTTGTATATCAGACGCGGCAGTGTCTCAACACCATCGTAATCCGGTGCGTCTGTCTGCGAGTAGATCAGCCGGTCCCATTCCTCTCCGGGATAGTAGTAGACCCGCTCAAGATCCTCCTTGTCACCCAGCAGGATCATCTGTGCCCTTGATCTGCCCGTCCAACGGTCCAGAACGGTTTCATAGCAGCTGAAGAACGTTTCTTTATGCCCTTCAAAATCCACGTCCTGCAGGTCCCAGCCGGAAACAGGACAGTTGACAACCGCAACCACCCTGCCGTCGGACAGTTCCTCCACCTGCAGTACGTCACCAGGATCCTGGATCCATACCGGGCTGTTGAGGTGCACTACGGCAAGCACGAACAGGATCAGGCTGACCAGGAAGCCGGTCAGGAGACTCTGGATGCTTCTTTTCTGGAGCAGTTCCTGCACCAGGGAAACACTGCTTCTGGTCAGTTCCTTGACCGCTTCGTCATCCATGGCCTGTTCGATCTTCTCTCCCCGCAGGATCTCTGCTGTACTGGTATCCAGCACAGCCGCAATATCCTCCAGACTGCTGATGTCAGGAAAGCCGCGTCCGGTTTCCCAGCGGGAAACCGCCTTATCCGATACATGCAGAAGATCAGCCAGTTCCCTCTGTGTGAGGTTTTTCTCTTTCCGCAGATCCGCAATGAATCTGCCGGTTTTTTCTGTGTTCATGTCAACACCTCCCGCTATCAGCCTAGGATACAGACCGGATTCCGTCACCCTATGGATCGTAGAGTTAAGGCAATACGGCAAAATTCGTATCCATTATACCAATTCTGACCGGGTTCCCTGCTATGATGGTAACAGGAGACGAGAAAGATATGGCAATAATCGAACTGAATATACCCTCTGTACGTGGCAGTCAGCTGAACAGTCTGATTGTGGAAGGAGCGGCAGGCGGACCGCTGGTCATGATGATCCACGGTTTCAAGGCCAA
>JAFOIY010000043.1 GCA_017420505.1 Solobacterium sp.
GCCGGCATTGCCTTCCACACCCGACAGCATGATGAATGCATCGTCGAACATCGGTACTGCCTGTGCAGCCACATACTCGGTGATCCGCTTGACCTCATCGTCCGTTACATAGGCGCCCTGTACACGCAGCGCGGCCGATTCCCCGATCGGCAGATAGAGCATATCGCCGTTGCCGAGCAGACGCTCCGCACCGACGTGATCCAGGATTGTACGGGAGTCAATGCCGCTGGATACACTGAATGCAATCCGGGACGGGATATTGGCCTTGATGATGCCGGTTATGACATCCGTACTCGGACGCTGTGTAGCGACGATCAGATGGATACCTGCAGCTCTGGCCAGCTGGGTAATCCGCTGGATGGAACCTTCCACTTCCTTGCCGGCAACCATCATCAGATCCGCAAGCTCATCGATGATGACCACGATGTATGGCATCTTCTTTTCCTTAGGCTGTTCCGGGGTCTTGTCAGCGTTGATGGAACCATCTTCAATCTTTTCGTTGTAGCCCTGAATGTTCCGCACTCCTGTACGGGAGAAGATGTTGTAGCGCTCTTCCATGATCCGGACGATGACTTTCAGGGCATTGTTTGCCTGCTGGGGATCGTTGATGACCGGGCCGATCAGATGCGGGATGTTCTTGAACGGTGTGAATTCCACTTTCTTCGGGTCGACCAGCAGAAGCTTGACCTCATCCGGTTTGGAACGCATCAGAATCGATACAATGATCGAGTTCATACATACAGACTTGCCTGATCCTGTAGCACCGGCAACCAGCAGGTGAGGCATCCGGTCCAGCCTGCAGGTAATGACATCACCCATCAGGTCCTTGCCCAGGAAGATCAGCAAAGGCTGGTCCTTGTCCTTCTGCGGCATATGCAGGATGAGGTCCTTCATCTTGACAGGCGTAGCCTTTACGTTCGGTATCTCAATGCCTACCGCGTTGTGGCCGGGAATCGGTGCTTCAATACGTACATCCTTGACCGCCAGCTGCATCTTTATATCATCCGCAAGGCTCAGGATCCGGCTGACCTTGACACCGACCTGCGGACGGATTTCGTACTTGGTTACAGCCGGACCGATATGGGTATCCACCAGATCCGCCCGGATATCAAAGTTCTGCAGCACCTGGATGAGCAGCTCACCCTTCTCCGCCGCAACGCGCTGGTTGTCGTCCTGCCGGGATACCGGCGGCACCGGATCCAGCAGATTCGTCTTCGGCAGATGGTACGGCTTCTGTACACGCCTCGTTTCTGCTACAGCAGTATCATCCAGGCTCAGTGTTTCCTGCTTCTCCTCCGGACCGCCGACTGTTGTATCCTCGAAGAGTTCCAGCTGTTCAGGCTCCGGTTCCGGCTCAAACAGATTCACCGGTACCGGTTCCAGCTCCGGTGTATGCATGCTGTCATACAGATCGTCGACATTCATGAACACGCCCGATACGGCTTTCGGCTGCGGCTTGACAGGCTCCGGTTCGGGTTCAGCCACATGGTCGTCGATCCGTATGTTGGCCATGGTTGTTGTCTGCGGGGTACGCACAGGAACGGGAACCGGTTCCGGTTCCGGCTTCTTTTTCATTCCCAGCAAAGCAATATGCTTCTTCTTCGGGGTTTCCCCGCGCGGAGTGATCTCCTCTTCCGGTACATCATCCTCCACAAGGTCATCCTCATCCTCTGCATTGGTGGAGAAATACTCCACGATGGTGTGGAACGCCTGCTTGTAGACGTTCAGGCTCACCAGCAGAAGCAGCACAATCACAGCATCTGCGACCAGTATGACAATCGTACCTGTCCTGTCCACCAGCAAAGTCGTCGCTGTCAGCAGCAGGGCACCGATCAGGCCGCCGCCGATCGCTTCTGCCGGGTTGCTGCTGAAGTACGCCATGACATCATCCACATAGTTGAGATAGATCTCCGTTCCATGAAGGCTCTTCGGTGTATCGATCAGGGAAACCAGCAGAAGGAATCCCAGAATCAGCAGAACAATTGCCAGCGGATTGCGGCTCAGCGTATTCCCGCTGTAGCGGTTGATCAGCGTAATGATGATCTGCAGGATCACAACGCCGACGACCAGGTAGTAGAACCTGCCCAGCAGAAAACGCAGTCCGTTGTTCAGCATTTCCCCGACAATACCCATCCTGCGGTAGGCCACCAGTGTGATCGCCAGCAGAATGACAGCCAGGATGATATCCTTCAGTTCCTGGTTTTCCTTCTTCTGTTTGGCTGAGGTGCGCCTGGATGCGGTTGATCTGGATGTTTTCGTTGTTGTTTTCTTCTTCGTTGCCACAAAAGACCTCTGCTTTCATCAATCCTTGGTATTGATTTCGACGATCGCCGGCAGGATCATCGGCTTCTTGCCGGTCTCCCGCAGAACATAGCGGCTGATCTTTTCCCTTGCTTCCGCGCGGCAGGCAAGATTGTCGTATGCACCGTTTCTGACGGCATTTTCAATGGTTGTTTCCATGATATTGCCGATTTCCTTGATCATGTAGTCGGCATCCTTGAGGTAGATGACTCCCCGGCTCTGTACATCCGGACCACCGATGACTTCCTTTGTCGCATGGTTGATGACAATGCCGATGACGATCACACCGTCCGTACTGAGCAGTTCCCTGTCCTTCAGGATCATGCCGGTAGCGCTCCGGTCTTCCGCATCATCAATCAGCACCTCGCTCACCGGCACCGTATCGAAGCTCCTTGCCAGCAGGCTGTCTTCCAGCACCGCTGCCTGTCCATTGTCCAGAACGATGATATTGTTGGCTGGATAGCCCATTTCCAGCGCAATGTTCGCATTGGAGATCAGCTGCCTGTATTCACCCTTGACAGGAATGTAGTACTGCGGGTTCATCAGATAGATCATGCTCTTAAGATCCTCGATGGACGCATGCATGCTGAAGGCACGGCGTACATCCACAGCGATGACCCTTGCTGTCTCCTTGTACAGATCGTCCTCCATGGCGCTTTCTTCCCGTTCCGTGCCCGGTACAGCCGGGGACGCGATGATGACCGTGTCGGTATTCCGGAGCTGGATGACCGGATCTTCCCGGGTTGCGATGACATGCATCTTCTTGAAGATGGTATTGCCTCTGCCGCCTACGATGACCAGTACATTGTCCGCGTCATTGTCGAAGTTCTGCGGTACGATGTCCATCCCGGCCGGGATGTGGTAGTAGCCCAGGGACGCCATGTCCCGCATCAGGTTCCTCAGTTCATCGTCATAGATCATGATCCGGCGGCCGTACTTGTCCGCCAGTTCGATCAGTTCAATGACCCGGTACAGGTTCTGGCTGTACGCCGATACAATCAGTCTGCCGGGCGCTTCTTCGAAGTACGGTTCCACCAGCGGTGTAATCCTGTGCCTGGGAGAGCTGTGCCCCTCACGCGTCGCGCCGACGGATTCCGTCATCAGGGCAAGTACGCCCCGGTTGGAGATCTCCATGACTTCATTCATGCCGAAGCTGAACGCGTCGATCTTGGTATCGTAGTCCACGATGAACTCACTCGAGTAGACCACAAAGCCGTCCTCTGTACGGATCGCAATGCCGAAGCCGTCCGCAATGGACTGCGTGGTTCCGAAAGTACGGACTTCTGTCTGTCCGATCCGGAATTTGGCGTTCCGGCGCACACGGTGGAGATTGTAGTCCTTCAGGCCGGCATTGCGGGCTTCCCGCTCGAAGATCTTCGCTGTGAGCGGAGCCATGTACACCGGTACGTTCACTTCCTTCAGCAGATTGGTGAGAGAACCGATGACGTCATCATGGCCGTGGGTAATGAATACCGCCCGGATGCGGTCCTTATTCTCCACAAGATACTCAAATCCGGGAATAACCATCAGAATACCAAGCTGATCGGAACCGGGATACTTCATTCCGCTTTCGATCACCCAGATATCATCGTTCTCTTCCACAACAAGCATATTCTTGCCGTCTTCATCGAGACCGCCAAGCGCAAAAATCCTGACCTTGCTCATAGACCCTTCCTTTCTGCGGCTCTGCCGTCCAGAGTATAGGATTTCGCATCCGTGATTTCCACCTTTACGAAATCTCCCTCCTGAATATTCCTGCCGGTGAAGTTCACCAGCTTGTTTTCTTCACTGTATCCGGCATAGGTGTCCGGATTCTTCTTTGACGGACCGTCGCACAGCACCAGCAGTTCCCTGCCGATGTATCCCTGGTTCTTCTGCCGTGCGTACAGGGAAATCCGGTCGTTCAGCGTCTGCAGCCGCTCCTTCTTCACCCGCATCGGAATCCCGTCTGCGTAGCCTGCGGCAGGCGTCCCCTCCCGCGGACTGAAGATAAAGGTATACGCCAGATCGAATTTACAGTAATCCACCAGCTTCAGGGTATCCTCGAACTGCTCATCCGTCTCATCCGGGAAACCGACGATCAGGTCGGTAGTGAATGTCATATCCGGGATTCTGGCCTTCATATCGTCGAACAGCTCATAGAAACGCTCGATCCGGTATCCCCGGTTCATCCGGCGCAGCACATCGTTGCTGCCGCTCTGTACCGGCAGGTGCAGTGCGGGCATGATGTTCTCCCGGGTTCTCATAGCCTCGATGGAAGATACTGTATAGTCCCGCGGATGGGAAGAATAGAAACGGATCCGGTCGATGCCGGTATCAGCGCAGGCATTCAGCAGATCGGTGAAGCCGTCCTCCATTCCGAGATCCTTGCCGTACGCATTGACGTTCTGCCCCAGCAGCGTGACTTCCTTGCCGCCGGACGCTTTGAATTCCTTGATTTCCCTGACGATGTCCTCCATCATCCGGGAACGTTCCCTTCCCCGGGTATAGGGCACGATGCAGTACGTGCAGAACTTATCGCAGCCGTACATAATGTTCACGAATGCCTTGTAGGCACTGGTGCGCTGCACCGGCAGATTCTCGATGACCGAGCCCGGTACGCTCTCGACAGCGAACGTGCGTTCCCTGCGGTCCAGGAAATCCTGCAGCAGGCGCGGGAAACGGTCCAGGTTGTGGGTGCCGAAGACCAGATCGATCTGCGGGTAGGCTGTCCGGATGCGCTCCACAACAGCCGGCATCTGCGCCATGCATCCGCACAGCGCAAAAATCTTCTCCGGGTTCTGCTCCTTCCGGTGCTTCAGGTTGCCGATTTCACCGAATACGTGGTCCTCCGCAGCCTTGCGGATCGCACAGGTATTGAAGATCACCAGATCCGCGTCATCCACATCGCCAGCCTCTGTAAATCCCATGTTCACCAGCATTCCCGCCAGTGTCTCACCATCCCGTACATTGGCCTGACAGCCGTAGGTGTGAATGAAAAAGGTCCTGCCTTTTCCCAGATCCGCGGCCATTTCCGGCATCTCAAATACATCACGCTCAAAACTGCGTACTCTGTTCCTGATCTTTGTTTCTTCCATATCCAGAGTATTATACCATGGAAACCCCTGTACCCGCATAAAAACCCCGTGCCTTGTGCACAGGGTTTTCATGATTCACTTATTATTCAGTGATTGCGCCGACCGGGCATGTAGCGATGCAGCTGTGGCAGTCGATGCAGAGTTCCTCGTCAACAGTGGACTTTCCCTCATCATCCAGAGACAGCGCCTCAACAGGGCACGCACCTACACAAGCTCCGCAGCCGATGCAGAGATCCTTATCAATTGTAACAGGCATGTTATTGTCCTCCCTGCCTTGATTATAGCACCCGCCGGAAACGTGTCAACCATGCGGTCTGAAACTTGTTTTTGATCAAATTTCAGCACAGAAAATCCGGTCTGGCAGCGACCGGATTCTTCGCTTTATGCTGATACACCGTCCTCATCCCCGGTGTCCTTGTACACAGCCAGTTCATCCCCGCGGAATACCCGGTAGTTCTCCTTCGGCGGGAACGTTACACCGTTCCGGTTGACCAGAATGATCCGGTAGCCATATTCCTCCAGCACTTCCTGGGCCGTACGGCTGATCCACCCGCTGTCCGCGTCCGCATGCACGGTCTGCAGGCTGAAGTTCAGCGGTGCCGAACTGTATGCAGCTTCCGTATAGTTCTCTACGAAGCCGGCCGAAAGAATACCGGTCGGGATTGCCACAGCCATGACGCCCAGCACCGA
>JAFOIY010000003.1 GCA_017420505.1 Solobacterium sp.
CGAAATCGTGAAGACGCCGGTTCATGCCCGGGCGGATGCGTACGGGATTCCTGTTCTGCAGCCGGAGAGGCTGAAGGACGGTATCGATGATATTCTTGCCTGCCGGCCGGATCTGATTGTAACCTGTGCCTACGGCCAGTTTGTACCGACACGTCTGCTGAATGCACCGGCATACGGCAGCCTGAACATCCATCCCAGCCTGCTGCCGAAGTACCGGGGAGGCGCCCCGGTGCACCGGGCAGTATGGGCAGGCGACAAGGAGACCGGGGTGTGTCTGATGGAGATGGTGAAGGCGATGGATGCCGGCAGAGTATATGACCGCAGGATTGTTCCGATCGATCCGGATGATACCACGGAAACCCTGAATCTGCGTCTGGAAGAGGCCTCTGCGGAACTGATCCGGGAAGCTCTTCCGAAGTACCTGAGGGGAGAGCTGGCAGGAGAAGTGCAGGACGAGGAGAAGGTCGTACTGGCCAGGAATATTGCCCCGGAAGAGGAACAGGTTTCCTTTACGGAAGGGGACATACATGAAATCTACAACCATATTCGGGCATTGATCGACTTCCCGGTTGCCTATGGAATCCTGGACGGAAAGCGGGTTAAGTTCTATGCCTGCAGGATCCGGGAAGAAGAGGTGCAGGAAGCACCGGGCACTGTGCTCGGTTTCCGGGATCATGCCATGGAGATTGCCTGCAGAGGCGGTGTGCTGCGTGTACTGGAGCTGCAGGCGGAAGGAAAGAAGCGGATGCCGGCAGACGCATTCGGAAACGGTGCAGGCCGTACCTGGACGGGCAGGAGGTTTGATTGAGCCTATGGATCAGAACCATATCAGGAACTTCTGTATCATTGCCCATATCGATCATGGAAAATCCACCCTGGCGGACCGGATCCTGGAAATGACCGATACGGTCAAGGAAAGGGATATGAAGGCACAGATCCTGGATGAGATGGAGCTGGAGCGGGAACGCGGCATTACGATCAAGCTGAATGCTGTGCAGCTTTCCTATACCGCGAAGAACGGGGAGGAATATCTGTTCAATCTGATCGATACACCGGGGCATGTGGACTTCAGCTATGAAGTATCCCGTTCACTGGCAGCCTGTGAAGGCGCTGTGCTGGTGGTGGACGCGACCCAGGGTGTACAGGCCCAGACACTGGCGAATACCTATCTGGCGCTGGACAACGATCTGGAGATCATACCCGTCATCAACAAGTGCGATATGCCGAGCGCCAGACCGGATTTCGTCAAGCAGGAGATCGAAAACATCATCGGTCTGGACTGCAGCGACGCACCGGAGATCAGCGCCCGTACCGGAGTCAACGTGGATGAAGTGCTGGAGCAGATCGTTGAGAAAATCCCCGCGCCGGGCGGCAGGAAGGACAGACCTCTACAGGCTCTGGTATTCGACAGCTTCTATGATTCCTACCGTGGTGTCATCGCTCTGGTGCGCATCCGGGAAGGACAGCTTTCTGTCGGTGACCGGATCCGCTTCATGGCGACCGGTGCGGAATATGAAGTGCTGGAAGCCGGTATCCGGAATCCTAAGGAAGTACCCGTCAGGACACTGGGCTGCGGTGATGTAGGCTGGTTTGCGGCTTCCATCAAGTCCATACAGGATGTCCAGGTCGGTGATACGGTAACCTCAGCTGTGAAAGGCGCAGAGGATCCGCTTCCCGGCTACAAGCATATGAATCCGATGGTGTTCTGCGGCTTCTATCCCAGCGATGCGGCCAGGTACGGTGACCTGCGCGATGCGCTGGACAAGCTGAAGCTGAACGACGCTGCGCTGGTCTATGAACCGGAGACATCCCAGGCACTGGGCTTCGGTTTCCGCTGCGGCTTTCTCGGTCTGCTGCACATGGATGTCATTGAAGAGCGGCTGGAGAGGGAGTACGGTCTGGATCTGATTGCGACCGCACCGTCCGTCATCTACCATGTCTATCTCAGCGACGGAACCATGCTGGCGATCGACAACCCGGCAAAGATGCCGGACGCTTCGAAGATCGACCGGGTGGAGGAACCGTATGTCCGGGCGGAAATCATGTGTCCGGATACCTATATCGGCAGTGTGATGGAGCTCTGCCAGGGGAAACGGGGCATCTACAAGGACATGCAGGTCATTGATGCCGGCAGGAATTCACTGGTGTATGAACTGCCGCTTTCCGAGATCATCTTTGATTTCTTCGACCGGCTGAAGTCCTGCTCGAAGGGCTATGCCAGCCTGGACTATGAGGTCATCGGCTACCGCAGGAATGATCTTGTAAGGATGGATATACTGCTCAACGGTGAACAGGTGGACGCACTGTCGGTCATCATCCACCGTTCGGAAGCCTATGCCAGAGGCAGCGCGATTACCGTGAAGTTGAAGCAATTGATCCCCAAGCAGCAGTTCGAGATCCCTGTCCAGGCAGCGATCGGCGGAAAGGTCATTGCCCGCACAAACATCAAGTCCCTGCGCAAGAACGTCCTGGCGAAATGCTACGGTGGTGATATCTCCCGGAAGAAGAAACTGCTGGAAAAGCAGAAGGAGGGAAAGAAACGGATGAAGGCAGTCGGCAGCGTGATTGTGCCGCAGGAAGCCTTCATGGCGGTGCTTTCCATGGACAGTGATGAACGCTGAGCATCCGGATGCGCTGTATGTGCACATTCCTTTCTGCCGGCATATCTGCTGGTACTGCGATTTCTGCCGGACTGTGTACAGTGAAGCGCAGGCGGATGCTTTTCTTGCGGCACTGGATAAGGAATTCAGCCTGAGGAAGTTCTCTGTACAGCTGGATACCATCTACGTCGGGGGCGGAACACCGACCAGCCTGAACGAGAGGCAGCTGGAGCGTCTGCTGCAGCTTCTGGCACCGTATGCCCGGGAAGTGCGGGAGTATACCGTAGAGATCAATCCGGAAACACTGAGCGAAGAGAAGGCTGCCCTGCTGGCAGAGTACGGCGTCAACCGGGCTTCCATTGGTATGCAGAGCAGCGATGCCGGACTGCTGAAGCTGATGAACCGCCGGCATACCTTTACGGATGTACAGTCCTGTACAGAACGGCTGCAGAGGCACGGAATTGAGAATTTCTCCCTGGACCTGATGTACTCTCTGCCGGGGCAGACCATGAAGATGCTGGAATCCTCAGTAGAGGATGCACTGTCCCTGAATCCGTACCATCTCTCGCTGTATTCCCTGAGCATTGAAGAGAATTCGGTCTTCGGCAAGAGGGGATATGAAGCGCTGGATGAGGAGACGGAAGCGGATATGTACGAGTACATCTGCCGGCGTCTTCAGCAGGCAGGCTATGAGCACTATGAAACATCGAACTTCGCCAGGGACGGAAAACGCTCCCTGCACAATACCGTTTACTGGCAGTACCGGGATTTCTACGGGGCCGGATGCGGTGCCAGCGGCAAGGAAGGCAATGTCCGCTACGATCTCACCCGCAGCCTTAAAGAGTACATCCAGGACCCGCTGAAGCGGCAGGATACCGTACTCACACCGCAGGAACAGTACTTTGAAGCACTGATGATGTCCCTGAGGCTGAGGGAAGGACTGGACAAAGCACGCTTTTTCCGGATGTTCGGTGTGTCCATCGATGATGTCTACCGGGACGAGATTGCGGAGGAGTGCCGAAGGGGCATGCTGGTGAACACGGACGAAAGGCTGTACTGCACCGACCGCGGCTGGAATCTGCTCAATGAAATACTGGTGGATTTTATTGCATAGATGACTGAACAGTGATAAGATATACAAGCCTTCTGTCTGGGTCTGCTGCTTCCTCAGCGGTTTACTCGGACGGACAGGGAATCATAGAAAAGAGGAAAAGAAAATGCTTGAAAAGGAAAAGAAGGCCGAGATCGTCGAGCGCTTCGGCGGCAAGGACAAGGACACAGGATCCGTTGAGGTGCAGGTTGCGCTTCTGACGGAGCAGATCAACCGTCTGACGGTTCACATGAAGGAACATAAGCACGACTACAGCAGTTCCCGCGGACTGATGAAGATGGTCGGACGCAGAAGGAAGCTGCTGGCATACCTGCGCAACAAGGATGTCAACAGATACCGTGACCTCGTAAAGGCACTCGGACTGAGAAAGTAAAGCATAGGCCGGAAAGGGATTTCCGGCTTTGTTTTCGTCTGTACGAAGTTTATAATTCTGTATATGAGCTACATAGAATTCAAGGATGTCAGAAAGGTCTATCACGTCGGTGAAGTGGATATTACAGCACTTGACGGGATCAACCTGAGCATTGAACAGGGGGAGTTTGTCGTGATCGCCGGTGCTTCCGGTGCCGGCAAGAGCACCATCCTGAACATCCTCGGCGGCATGGATACAGCGACTTCCGGAGAGATCATCGTGGACGGCAGCCGGGTGGACCGGCTGAATGACCGGGAGATGACGGACTACCGGCGTTTTGATATCGGCTTCGTCTTCCAGTTCTACAATCTCGTGCAGAACCTGACTGCCCTGGAGAATGTCGAGCTGGCAACGGAAATATGCCGCAATCCCCTGGATCCCCGGCAGACCCTGATCGATGTCGGTCTGGGAGAGCGGATTGACAACTTTCCGTCCCAGCTGTCCGGCGGAGAGCAGCAGCGTGTTGCGATTGCCCGTGCTCTGGCCAAGAATCCGAAGCTTCTGCTGTGCGATGAACCCACGGGTGCGCTGGACTATGTGACAGGAAAGCAGATCCTGCTCCTGCTGCAGGAAACGTGCCGGCGCAACCGGATGACGACGATCATCATTACCCACAACCTGGCGCTCTGTCCGATGGGAGACAAGGTGTTCCGGGTGAACAGCGGCAGGATTGTATCGGCGGAGGTCAACCCGCATCCGCAGGATATCAGAACAATCGAATGGTAGAAATGTGAGATACCGCACACTGAAAAAGGACACGATCCGGCTCATCCTTTCTTCAAAGATGAGATTCTTTTCGCTGACGGCGATCGTGATGCTCGGTGTCTCTTTTTATGTCGGCGTTTCCTCTTCATCCACCATCATGGCGGATAATGTCGATGCGTACAATGACCGGCTGAACCTGAAGGATATTACGGTGTATTCCAATTACGGCTTTGATCAGGATGATCTGGATGCGATCCGTTCGCTGGAGGATGTAGCGTCGGTGAGCGGTACGAAGTTCGTTGATACGATTGCCTACATGGAGGACAGTGCGGTCATTGCCCGCATTCATTCGTACGATCCTGAGGATGAACTGAACCATTTTGATCTGCGGGAGGGCAGGCTTCCTGTCCGGAACAACGAACTGCTGGCAGAAGCGGGCACGGATCTCATGCCGGGTCCTCCGGTCGGTGCCAGCGTCACACTGACGCGCCCTGACGACGATCTGGAAGACTGGCTGGCAGAAAGCCGGTATACCGTCGTAGGTACGATCGACACACCCCTGTACCTGAATGAAACCAAGGAGAACAGTACACTCTCCAACCGCTACATCGATACCTATTTCTATGTTCCGGAGAGTGCTTTCCTCGTGGACTATGATACGGAAGTGAGCGTGGTCTACCGCGGTGCCAAGGACTATGAATCCTTCTATGATGACTACGAGCAGCGGAGCACAGAAGTAAAGCAGGAAATCGAGCTTCTCGGAAAGACGCAGTCCCTGCACCGGTATGATGAGATCTATGAAGACGCAATGGCACAGTACAATGATGGACTGGCCGAATACAACGACGGACTGGAAACCTACAGCCGGGAGATCGCGGACGCGGAGAAGGAAATCTCGGATGCTGCAGCGGAGATTGCGGACGGCTGGGAACAGCTCCATGACGGAGAGCAGAAGCTGAACGATGCGCAGAAGGAGCTGGATGATCGGATTGCGGGAGCGCGGTCGGAGATCGAAAGCGGCCGGGAGGAACTGGAAGACGCAAAGAAAAAACTGGCGGAAGGCCGGAAGGAATACGAAGCGGAGAAGGAGAAATATAAGGAACTCCGTCAGCAGCTTTCCGATGGCATTGCGTCATTGAAGGATGCCCGGGACGGTCTGAACCAAATCGATAGCGGCATCCGGCAGCTGGAGGAACTGAAAACCCAGCTGGAGAATATCAAGAAGGGAAACATACCGATCAGTGTACTGCTGGATGCCTATCCGGATCTCAGGGAACCCGTACAGGCAATCGGTCTGCCGGAATCGACAACCGTACGGGAACTGATGGGGATGGAACTGACGGACGTAGACAGGATCAATGAGATTGCGGACGCAATCAATGAAGAACTTGGTCCTTCCCTTGATGAAAATGTATCCGTCAGTGAACTGATGGATGAATACCCGGAACTGGGCGGTCTGCTCAGCATCCTGGGACTGAATGAGAACAGCAGTGCCAGTGAAGTGCTGCGGAAGCTGACGGATACAGCAGTCGCCGAGATTCCGGCTGTCCAGGAAGCCATCGGACAGATCGATCCGGACTATGACAGTCTGCTGCAGAATCTGCCGCTTTCCTACCTGAGAGGGCAGAATGCACAGCTGGACGCACTGATCGACAGCTACGGCCTCAGCGGAAACAATACCCTCCAGGATCTGATTGACCGGACTGACGGTCAGATTGCGGATCTCAGAGCTACCAGGGCATCCATCGTGAATCAGCTGCGGCAGAACGGGATCGAAGAATCCGGTCTGGATGCCGCAATCAGCGAGTATGAAAGCAATCTGAAGCAGATCGACGACGGACTCGCGGAAGGTCTGAAACAGCTGCAGGATGCAGAGAAGCAGATCAAGGACGGTGAAGCGGAGCTGGCAGAAGGCGAAGCGGAACTGGAAAGGCAGCGTGCTGATGCCCAGGCACAGATTGATGAAGGACGGGCAGAGATTGAAGAGAACCGCCGTAAACTCAATGAAGCAGAAGCAGAACTGGCTGACGGAAGGCAGGAGCTGGAAGACGCCCGGATGGACGGCGCCCAGGAGCTGGAAGACGCAAAGGCTGAACTGGACAAAGCACTGGATGACATCAACGGTCTGGAGAACGGTACCTGGACGGTTCTGGACCGGGAACAGCACTATGCGTCCCGGACCTTCCGGAATGCGGTGGAAACCATGGCTGCGATCGCGGCGATTTTCCCGCTGTTCTTCATCCTGGTCGCCGGTCTGGTCTGTCTGACGACGATGACAAGGATGGTGGATGAGCAGAGAGGGCAGATCGGCATTATGCTGGCACTGGGCTATACACGGCTGCAGACAGCGCTGAAATACCTGGTCTATGCGTTGAGCGCCGGACTGATCGGTTCGCTTCTCGGCTCTGTTGTCGGTCTTCTGAGCATTCCGGCCATTGTATACAATGCTTGGCGGATGATGTATATCCTGCCGCCGATGAAGATCTTCATACCCTGGCGGCTCATCATCACGACAACCGTCATGTTCATAGCGGTTCTGCTGGGCATTACCTGGTACACCTGCATGAAGGATATGAAGGGCATGCCGGCGGAGCTGATGCGGCCGAAGGCACCGAAGATCGGCAGGAATACGGTGATTGCCCGGATTCCGGCTCTGTGGAACCGGATGTCGTTCACCTGGAAGGTCACTGTGCGCAACCTGGCCCGCTACAAGAAACGGCTGATCATGACCGTGATCGGTGTAGCAGGATGCACTGCGCTGCTTCTGACAGGATTCGGTGTCAAATACTCCATCAATTCCATGGTGGATATCCAGTTCGATGAACTGGTGCATTACAACGGCATTGCCCGTCTGAACAGTGATCTGAGCGTTTCCCAGGTACGCAGCTATGCGGCTGAACTGGAGAGGGATGAAGGAATTTCCCGTGCTTTCGTAACGGCAGGGTATACCGCCATTGCGTCCAGACCGGGATATCCGGATGAGACCGTCATCACCCAGGTATTCTCCCAGGATGACGAGGTATCCGATGTCTATCTGCTGCGTACCAGGAGAGGACATGTACCGCTCGTACTGGATGATACCGGAATCATCATCAGTGAACGGATGGCGGAGAATCTGGATCTGTCCGTAGGAGATACGGTGCGCTTTGAAGGAGCGAACGGCATGGTACGCGATGTGCGGATCAGCGGGATCTGCGAAATGTATATCCAGCACTATGCCATCATGACGGAGAACTACTACCGTTCCGTATTCGGTACAGTACCCCGGAAGGATACCATCCTGATCACGCTCTCCAGCAAGGACAGCAGCGACGCTGTACAGAGAAGGCTGACCCAGGATCCTGCAGTCGCCAGCATGGAGTTCAATACAGCGGTCCTGGACAATTTCAAGAAGATGGTCGATTCCCTGGATATGATCGTAGGCGTCCTGATCATCTCGTCGATGGCGCTTGCCTTTGTGGTGCTGGGCAACCTGACGAACATCAATATATCGGAACGGCAGCGGGAGATCGCTACGCTCAAAGTGCTCGGCTTCCGCCCGCGGGAGGTGGAAGAGTACATCTATAAAGAGAACAACATCCTGATCTTCCTGGGTTCCCTCGCCGGTATACCGATGGGCAGAGTGATGCACAGGTACATCATGGGACAGGTGGAGATGGACTACATCATGTTCGGCCGAGCACTGGCGCCGCTGCATGTGCTGTATTCCATTCTGATGACCATCGCGTTCGGCCTGCTGGTCAACCGGATGATGGCAGGCAAGCTGAGAAGGATTACAATGGTGGAATCCTTGAAGAGTGTTGAATAGTATTTGGTTTAACCGGGAACGTGTGGTAGA
>JAFOIY010000044.1 GCA_017420505.1 Solobacterium sp.
TCCTGGTTATATATACAAGTAAGGAACTTGAGATGGAGAAGTTTAAGAAGAGTTGGAATTTCCATGGCCGTACACTCACTGTTGAGAACGGTGAGATCGCCAAACAGGCCGGAGGGGCTGTTCTGGTCCGCTACGAGGATACGGTCGTGCTGTCCACGGCGACAGCGAGTCACGAAGCGAAGGATACAGATTTCTTTCCGCTGACGGTGCTTTACAATGAGAAGCTTTATGCAGTAGGCGAGATTCCGGGCAGTTTCCTGCGCCGGGAAGGACGTCCGAGCGATCACGCGACACTGAGCGCACGTCTGATCGACCGTCCGATCCGTCCGCTGTTCGCAGAAGGCTTCCGCAATGAAGTCCAGGTTGTCAACACAGTGCTTTCCGTAGATCCGGACTGCAGCAGTGAAATGGCTGCGATGTTCGGCTCCTCGCTGGCAATCTGTGTATCGGACATTCCGTTCAATGGACCGATTGCCGGTGTCAAGATCGGCAAGGTGGACGGTGAACTGGTCGTCAATCCGACCATTGAACAGGCAGAAAGAGCCACACTGGATCTGACCGTTGCCGGTACAAAGGCTGCCATCAACATGGTAGAAGCCGGCGCAAAGGAAGTCAGCGAAGAAGAAATGCTGGAAGCACTGGCCTTCGGCCATGAGTGCATCAAGGAGCTCTGCGCGATCCAGGAAGAGGTCATTGCGGCATGTGCCAAGGAAAAGATGGAAGTCGTACTGTATGAGATCGATCCGCGTGTCAAGGCATATGTGGATGAACACGGCCGCCGTGATATAGAAGAAGCTGTATCGATCAAAGGCAAGCTGGAGCGCTACGGGAAGATTGACGAACTGACCGCGAAGATGGTCGAGGAAGTCGGTGAGAACGTTGCGTTTGAAGACGATGCCGCAAAGGCAAAAGCCCTGAAGCAGACCAAGGAATACTGTGTGGAGATCGAGGCAGGGGAAGTACGCCGCCTGATCTCGGAAGAGAAGATCCGTCCGGACGGAAGAGCGCTGGATGAACTGCGCGCGCTGGACAGCCAGATCGATCTGCTGCCGCGTACGCATGGTTCAGCACTGTTCACCCGCGGTGAGACACAGGTGCTGTCCGTAACAACACTGGGTACACTGGATGACGCTCAGATCATTGACGATGTTACACCGATCAAGGAGAAGGTCTTCATGCACCAGTACAACTTCCCGCCGTTCTCGGTCGGTGAAACCGGCCGTATGGGATCCCCGGGAAGACGGGAGATCGGACACGGTGCGCTCGGTGAGAGAGCACTGCGCCAGGTCCTGCCGACAACCGAAGAGTTCCCTTATACCATCCGTACAGTAGCGGAAGTACTGGAGTCCAATGGATCCAGTTCCCAGGCGAGCATCTGCGCTGGTACCATGTCCCTGATGGCGGCAGGCGTACCGATCAAGGCAATGGTCGCTGGTGTAGCGATGGGTCTGATTACAACCGGAAACTCATATTCCATCCTGACGGATATCCAGGGTATGGAAGACCACTACGGTGACATGGACTTCAAGGTCGCCGGTACACGGAACGGCATCACGGCACTGCAGATGGATATCAAGGTCACCGGAATCACGCAGGAGATTCTGCGCGAAGCACTGGCACAGGCGCATAAGGGCAGAATGCAGATTCTGGACAATATGGAGACAGCCATCAGTGCACCGCGTGAGCATGTGTCCGAATACGCACCGAAGGTTGTACTCATGCACATTCCGGTCGACAAGATCAAGGATGTCATCGGTACCGGCGGAAAGGTGATCAACCAGATCATTGCGGACTGCGACAATGTCAAGATCAATGTCGAGGAAGACGGTACTGTCGCCATTTACCATATGAATCAGGAAATGGTCGACAAGGCGAAGGGCATCATCGAGGAACTGACGCGGGTAGCGCATGTCGGTGAAGTGTTCGACGCTGTTGTCAGCGAAGTGCGTGATTCGTTCGCTTTCGTTACACTGTTCGCCGGCACGGATGCACTGCTGCATGTCAGCGAAGTATCCTGGGAGCGTACCGACAAGATCGCCAATGCACTGCATGTAGGCGATGAAATCAAGGTCAAGGTCATCAACATTGATGAAGCGACCGGAAAAGTCAAGGTATCTGCCCGGGCATGCACGCCGAAGCCGGAAGGATATACAGAACCGAAGAAGGGTGGAAACCGGAACCGCAGCGGCAAACCGGTTGACAAACGGGTATTCAAAAAGAAGGAGGAGGCGTAAGCTTCCTCTTTTTGGGCAAACATTATGAGAATGCGTAAGAAGAAATGGGCGGATCCTTATCTGGAAGAGCACAGTGACTATGCACTGGTGGATCCGAAGGAATTGAAAGGACACTGGCAGGAAGTGCTGGGTGTGGAAGAGATCCATGTAGAGATCGGTCCCGGCAAGGGTGATTACATGAACACCATGGCGGCGATGTATCCGGATACCGGCTGGATCGGTATCGAGAAGGACCGCAGCGCGGCTGCCGTCGCTGTACGCAAGGCAGTGGAGAACGGTACGGATCTGGGCAGAAAGCGGATGATTGTGGGGGATGCAGAACATCTCACGGAATGGTTTGCGGAGAAGGAAGCGGATGTCATTCATCTGAACTTTTCCGATCCCTGGCCGAAGACCCGCTACCATAAAAGAAGACTGTCCAGTGCCCGGTTCCTGGAGATGTACCGCATGATCCTGAAGGATGATGGCTGCATCCGGATGAAGACGGACAATCAGGAACTGTTCGAGGATTCCGTCCTGTATCTGCTGGAAAACGGATTCACGCTGAAGGAGTTCTCCGTGAACTACCGGCGCACACCGCATGAGGAGGACGCCGTAACGGAGTATGAACAGCGTTTTCTGGAACAGGGGCTGCCGGTCTACCAACTGTGTGCTTATTCAAAAAAACAGTGAGTATGCTAATATAGACTCATGAAAATCATACGTATTGTGATCGGTGTTCTGCTGGTACTGTGCACAGGGTGCACGGTGGTTTCATCGTCCCTGGAACAGCAGACGGACGCTGCACTGGAGCAGACGGAAAAGCAGCAGGCAGCCCGGCCGAACTACGATCATCTGTACTATTCCTACTATCTGCAGCCGGGGATCGGCCGGATTTCTTCCGATGAAACGGGCAATGTGTTCAGCTTCAACGGGGTGAAATTCACGATGAACCTGAATGTACGCGGCATCATCAACAGTGCGTACTATACCGGCGCGGCGAATGAAACACTGTCCGGGAAGCAACTGATGAAGCATGAAGGAAAGTACCGCGATGCGGACAACATTGAGCATATGTATGTGCTCTGCCTGTACCGTGCAGGTGAGCAGGTGTACATTGACTATGAGGACGACCGCGTATGTATGGGAGCCTGTACGGATGAAGGCCATGTGCCGGACACTGCTGCAGCGATGCTGGCAACCGCTATGAGCGTGCGGGTGGACCGGGTACTGGTGCTGGATACATTCTCCCACAGGGAAATGATTTCCAGCACCCGGAAGAAGCTGGATCTGTTCGAGCGCATATCACCCGAGAGCGGTGTGATCGACGAACTGCTGGTGAACAGCGATGATCAGAATCCGGAACCGGAAAAGACACCGCAGGCGCAGTTTGATGAATGACTTAACAGGATAGTCTTTTCAATGTAAAATAGAATGGATGGAGAAAGGGAGGATGCATAATGTTCAAGAAATTCCAGGATCTCTTTTTTGAAGAAGATGACGATGAAATTGAAGAGGAAGAAGAGGTAATCGAAGTACAGCCGAAACGCCGCAGGGAGAAGCCTGCGGAGGAAGCGCCTGCAGAGAAGCCGGCGATGAAACGGATCGATGTCACAACGGAAATGCCCAAGGCGAAGCCTGCAGAAGTGCCGCCTGCACCTGTGTACAAGGAGCCGGAACCGGAGAAGAAGCCGGAGCCGGAAAAGAAGTCGGCGAGCCTGAACATCGATGATCTGACTGCCCGCCCTGCGCCTGCCTATCAGGCACCGGTACGTCCGGGAAGAAAGCCGCAGAGTACAAAGGCAGCGGATGCCAAAAACAACAAAAAGCCTTCCTATGAATTCCAGCCGGTTATCAGCCCGTATTTCGGTGTTGCGGAAAAGGATGTGGATTCCATGGCAACCAGTGCTGCACCGAGCACAAAGAAGGGCAAGGAAGAATATATGCCGCAGATCATTTCTCCGATGTACGGGATCAAGACAGAGGACCGTCCTTCCGTAATCCAGACGACAGTGGAGAAGTCCAACCGTATGGAAGAGATGACACCGGCACCCAGAAAAGTGGAAGCGGAAGAGCGTGTACCGGATTTCTCACTGGATGATATTCTGAACCGCAGGGATGAGGAAGAGCTCGTTCAGGCCTCATTGTTCGATGAGCCGGACGAAGTCGATACAACAACAGTATTCCGTACGGACAGGGAAGGTGATTAACATGGAGA
>JAFOIY010000004.1 GCA_017420505.1 Solobacterium sp.
CGTATGAATCATCAGCTGCTGGCACTCATCATGATTCTGATCGCTTCCGTACTGGCTGCTCTAAGCTATCTTAAGGTCATGGCTCTTGCCCGCAGAAGCCTGTAGTGCTGGCAAAACAGGGGTTGAAACAGTATTATGAAAATAGTATGTACACAGCCGTTCAGTGGGAGGATTATCACTGAATACCGGGACAGAATGCATAACAGGAGGAGAACGTTATGAAAAGTATAAAGCGTTTGCTGATGCCCGCAGCACTTTGCCTGATTCTCTGCGGCTGCCAGGAAAGCCCCCAGTCGGAAACCGGACCGGATCCGGAAACAGCGATGGAGAACTTCCTGGCCAAGGTAGAGGCAGGAAACTACATCATGAACGCGGAAGACTATCTGGTCACTACGGTATCTTCCAGGGATCAGGTTGCTTTTGAGTATGTAGAAGACATATACAACGACTTTGTTGCGATGAGCGTCAACAATGAGACGTTCCAGGGATTCCTTGAAGAAGACGGACTGCGTGAAGTAGCGTTCCTCGGGGAAGGGCAGGCAGTGGATGCTGCGAAGAGACGGCTTCTGAACTACTGGCTGGACGACAGCGTTTCCGACGGCAATATCTGGAACCTGTTCTACAACGTACCTGATGAACCCCTGAAATTCATGTCCCATGAGGATGCTGTAAAGCAGAGCCTGCTGACATTCGTCGGCTACAATGAAAACGCTCTCCGGCTGATGAAGGATGTCTATCTGATCCTGGACAAGGAAGATCCGGATACTGCGCATCTGCAGGCTGTTGTGGATGATGATGTCGTTGCCCGGGTCTACTACGATGACATTGATCTGGAAATCACGTTCGGCAATGCCGTCAGCAACCCTCTGGCAGATGAATGGATGAACAATCCTGTCTATCCGGCAGCCAGAACCGGCTGGACCGAAGGAGATGAGTTTGTCTTCAATTCCGTGTTCCTGCCGGGATACGGCCTGGATGCTGTTCCGTTCCCGCCTTTCGCAAGCTATGCGCTGGCAATCGATCAGGAGAACTTCGTATGGGAAGATACAGTCAGAATGCGTGATTCCCACGCAACGGAAGAGAACCTGGCCGAGTACATTGAAATCCTGAAGAAGAACGGATTCAGCGAAATCAAGGAAACCGCAGAAGATGGTACAGAGCAGATTTCCTACCGCAAGCTGCTCCGGGAGGCGTACAAGTGCTGGTCTTCCATCCATGTGGATTATGACAACGGATTCAACTTGACGGCAGAAAAGTACTATGACTTCCCGGTGTATGATGACCCGGCAGCCATCAACGATGCCATCGGACGCATCGGTTATCCGGCACTCCCGGAAACAGAGAACTTCACCGCGTACCACGCCACGGACAGAGCGGTGGAGATGACGGAATCCTGGCTGTATTTCTTCGATTATGACCTTGGACTGTATGTAGATATCGACTACAGTGACCGTGAGGAGACAGAGGCCTATCTGAAGGCGTATGAAGAAACGCTCGGAGACGCTGGCTTCCATCCGGTCAAGGCAGACGATGAAGAGGAAGCGGACTACTATGAATCGGAGAACGGCTTCTACAGTTTCCGCTATCAGTTCCTGGACGAAGGCAAGGTGAGTCTGTTGTTCAAGTCGGAGAAGTATATCACTGCAGCAGAAGCAGAGAAAATGATCACCGATGCCGGTTTCCCGGCCATCGATCTCACGGAGCCCATCTCCGTACGGGATCTGAAGCTGTTCCGGAAAGTACGCAACGGACAGGATCTGAAGGCTTTCATCACCGTCAGCCAGACCTTCGACAGCGCTGAAAAGGCAGAAGAATTCCTGAACGCCTATGAAGAAGAACTGAACAATGCCGGCTTTGACAGAACGAATCCTGAGCTTGTAGGCAGCCTTAAGCAGATTGCGATCTACAACGAGGAAAAGGGCATGTATGTCGGCCTCGACTACTTCGCGGAACAGGCAATGGTCAACTTTGATTTCTATGCTGAATAGACAATACTGAACGCGAAGGACGATAAAATGATTAAGGCTCCGTCCGGACAGACGGGGCTTTGTTTTGGCTGTCCTGCCGGATGCTGAGTATAATGGGGATGGGTTGTGTGCGCAAGGAGGAAGGCAATGATGGATCTACTATTGACACTGTGCGGTGCTTTCTACGCACTGCTCTGTGTTTTCAGCATCGTAACAGGATTGATCTATGCCAGTGGAAGAAGGGAACTGAATCCCCTGGAGCTATCGGACCGGTTCATGGAAAAGCATTCTGATCCGGAAGACCGGAAACGGTTTGCGGTGAAGATGGGCTGGGTTACGTTTGTTGTCGGCATTGTACAGGGAATCACATCCTTTGCTGTCTTCCGCCGCCACAGTGCACTGCTGTACTGGGTCGCTCTGGGATTCACACTGTTTTCCATTGCATCGGTATCCGTAAAACTGAAAGGGAAAATCAATGCGTTTCCCGTGCTGAAAGCCGTGGCCTATACAGCAATCCTGATCATACTGCTGATGGGGAGTGCAAGGGCACAGTTCTTCGGATAGAGAAACACATACAAATGAGAAGAACAGTCCGGCTGTGCAGGAGGACTTCAGTCACTGATTGAACAATCGCTCAGTACAGCCGGGAATCATAAAAGCTGCCGGAGAACAGAGCTGTATGCTTGCCTCACCGGCAGCTTTTACGTAAAACAATCAATCAAACCTGTACTGGTTCAGACCGAGTTCTTCATTGAATACTCTGTCGACTTCTCCGTCAATGATCCGGATCACCATTTCACAGGTAGCGCTGATCACGGCTCTGTTCAGATGGCCGCCGAACACCTGCCCCTTGTCGTTGCCTGCGCTCAGGTGCAGATGCGCATAGTAGGCACCGTTCATCGTATTGATGGTCCCGGTCAGCGAGACAATTTCATAATTGCCGGTAAAGTGATTGGCATAGTACTTCTTTTCAGCCGTATCGAAGACACCGACCGTGAAGTCGTTGGTTGCGCCGAGCGCACTTACAGATGCGAGCCGGATATGCTCCTGTTCCGCCACCTTCTGCATCTCTTCGAGAATCTCCTCACCCGGATCCATCCGGATGATGACCGTATCCTTGAAACGTCTGTACTCCATAAGTTACCTCCTTGAATGGAAATCAGTAGAACAATGACCAAGCAATCATCATCTGACCAATGTAGTACAGTGTCAGATTGGTGATCCGCAGGGAAAACCTCGTCGTGCCGGAAAAAGTGTTGAAGATCAGTACAACATCCGACAGAGTGAACAGTACGGCACCGGCAGCGTAGACGAGGGAGCGCCGGTTCGGTATATGGAATGCAATGCCGAGCGCAATCGCTGTCATAATGAACACCGCACCCAGGTAGAAGACACCGAACACCTTGAATGCCGGCTTTACATCTATGGTCCGGAAGATATAGGCCAGCAGGATCCCCGCCGCCGCTGCTCCGGCAACGATGCAGCGCCATATCCATGCATACCTTGCCTGAGGAATCAGTGCCAGCAGGTAGATGATATGCCCGATGAGGAACGCAATGATTCCGGTCAGGAAGATCTTCTGCCCGGACTTCGGGAATACAAAGCGCAGATTCAGCAGAACATCACCGATCAGTCCGAACAGAAGACCGATGAAGAACAGCCGGTTGAAAGGATTGTTTACGGTCATCCAGGCAGTGTATCCGATGATGACGAACATCAGGGAAGCACTGCCTTTCAGGAGGTCCGCCTGCAGATACTTTTCTTCATGCTCCACTTTGATGAAAAGGAACTGAAGAAGGAAACCGATCACGGTCAGTACAGGTACTGCTTTGTTCATGTGAAAACCTCTGTTGATACCATTATAGACGCATTCAGGCAAAGAAAGGAGATCCCGTTGAAGCCGGCAGGGCTGTCCGGGCGCTTGCAGGGGCAGGCGATCTGTATACAATAGATTATGAAGATCAACAAAAAATGACGGCCAATGCAAAAAGTGAGGCCGGCGGGTTCTTCACTCCGGAAGATTTGCGTGAATGAATGAAGTACAGAACAAGGAAATCCTGGTTGGTCTGATCCAGGATACAGCAGGTGGAACGGATGATCTTTAGGAATCTCAGGAAAGATGAGATGGATCTCCTGAAGGATTTTCTGTACGAAGCGATCTTTGTGCCGGAAGGAACAGCACAGCCTGACCGGTCGATCGTTGATCGTCCGGAACTGGCACTGTACTATGAATCATTCGGAACCGGACCGGCAGATTATTGTCTCGCAGCGGAAGAAGACGGCAGAGTAGTCGGTGCGGTATGGACAAGGATCATGGACGATTACGGTCATGTGGATAAGGAAACACCTTCCCTGGCCATCGCACTGTACAAGGAATACAGGAGAAAAGGATACGGAACACAGCTGCTCAGGAAAATTCTAGGCCTGATGAAGGAGAAAGGATACCGCCGGGTTTCGCTGTCCGTTCAGAAGGACAATCCGGCGTACAGGCTGTACAGGAACACGGGATTCCGTATTATTGAAGAGCGTGGAGAAGAATACATTATGGTGTGTGACCTGCAGGATGGATACAGCATCAAGGAAGAACGGCTGAATGCCGGCGAATACATCGGCTTTCTGAAACGGACCGACCTTGGTTCCCAGTATCCGGCAGAGCGCTTTGAGGAACGTATTCCCCGGCTGCTGGAGAAAGCATCCATCAGCCTCGCAGCGAGGGATGCAGAGGGGAAACTCATCGGTGTACTGCTCGGGCTGACGGATTATGCGTACTGGCTGTATATTACGGATCTGGGCGTTGACAGGTCCTGTGTACATCAGGGCATCGGCAGTGCGCTGATGAAGAAAGCACATGAACTGGCCGGCGGCGAAAAGGATATCGCAGTCTATCTGATTGCGAATGATAAAGCGGTCCCTTTCTATGAGAAACTGGGCATGAAGAAAGCAGACGATGTAATGGTGTACGATCACGTGGACTGGACATCGTTTACAGTGAAATGAGGATAACTAAATGATCGGTATCATTCTGATCGGTGCAGTATTCATGGTACTCCTGGAACTGAACAAGAACAGTCTGTGGGGCTGGATTCTGGCACTGCTGGTGCTGGCAGGCTTTTTTGTTCTGTACCGGAAATACCCGGCCAAAGGAATGCTTGGATTCCTGCGCTGGCCGGCGCTTCTGGCTGTACTGACAGCAGTACTGCTGGGGACACCCGGTCCCTACCGTCTTCATCCGGCCGTGGAAGGACAGAATCCCACGGCAACGGACATCGTTACGGTGGAGCAGGGACAATTGACCGGGCTGGTTACCCAGGACGGAGCGGTAGAGGTTTATGCCGGCATTCCCTATGCAAAGCCCCCGGTAGGCGATCTGCGGTGGAAGGAGCCGCAGGACCCGGAACCCTGGGAAAGCGTTTACCGTGCAGACCACTTTGCGCCTATGAGCATGCAGCCGGACAGCGGAGCCATCTTCGGCTCCCTGGCGGATATCATCGGCTATCACGACTATACCATTACACTCTCGGACAACTACCGCGATGTGCGGAGTGAAGACTCCCTGTATCTGAATATCTGGAAACCGGCAGGAGAGATCCATGACGCTCCGGTGCTGGTCTACATCCACGGAGGTTCCCTGCAGACCGGACAGCCCTGGTATGCCGACTACTCCGGCGAAGGACTGGCACGGGACGGCATCATCGTTGTCAATATGGGCTACCGTCTCGGTGTCTTCGGTTTCTATGCTGACCCGGAACTGGCTGCTGAATCCCCCAACGGAACGACAGGCAATTATGGTCTGCTGGACCAGATCAAAGCACTGGAGTGGGTCCAGCGCAATATCGCTGCCTTCGGCGGGGATCCGGACAATGTAACATTGGCAGGGGAGTCGGCAGGCAGTGCCTGTGTCACCGCGCTCTGTACTTCACCTTTGGCAGAAGGCCTGTTCCGCCGTGCCTTCGGTGAGAGCAGTACCACCACCGCAGCACAGCCTGCCCATTCCTACCGGACACTGGAAGAAGCCTACAGGACCGGACAGGCGACAAAGGAACGCTTCGGGGCAGAAACCCTTGCGGATCTGCGCAGCATTCCGGCAGAGGAACTCGTGACTGCAGCCGATGTGAACCATCACATTACGGTAGATGGCTATGTGCTGACGGAATCACCCTATGAATCCTACCGGAAAGGAATCCACAATGAAGAAGCCATCCTCCATGGATACAACCGTACAGAAAGCAGGCTGTTCCTGATCATGGACCGGACGAACC
>JAFOIY010000045.1 GCA_017420505.1 Solobacterium sp.
GAGCAGAGAGTGCGGGAAACAATCCGGAAACAGGAACCGGATGTCGTCCTCAGTGCCCAGAAGACACAGCACAGAAGCCGTGTCGTACAGGAAGAGGAAGATGACCGGAATATGCGGATCCGGCTCCTGCTGGGCGCTGTTCTGTTTGTGTGCGGTCTCTTCCTGCACAGCACCAGTGCTGTACTGTCGGCTGCTATATCTCTGGCAGCCTGGCTGGTGCTCGGATACGATGTACTGATCAAAGCGTTCAAGGGTATCGGACGCGGGCAGCTGTTCGATGAACACTTCCTGATGGCGGTCGCGACCATTGCGGCAATCTACCTGAAAGATTACCGTGAAGCTGCCGGCGTCATGCTGTTCTACCAGATCGGTGAGTATTTCCAAGATCTGGCAGTACGCAGATCGCGCCGTTCCATCGGTGAACTGATGGATATCCGTTCGGACTACGCCTTTGTACAGCGTGGTGATGAATATGTAGAAGTAGATCCGGAAGACGTAATGACCGGAGAAATCATCCGGGTACGTCCGGGCGAAAAGGTCCCTCTGGACGGTATCATTGTCAGCGGGGCTTCCAGCCTGGATACATCCTCTCTGACGGGTGAGTCCCGTCCGCGTGATGTAGATGTGAATGACGAGGTCATCAGTGGATCGGTCAACGGATCCGGTGTCCTCGAGATCAAGGTGACCAAGGAATTCGGACAGAGTACCGTGGCCAAGGTGCTGGAGCTCGTAGAGAACGGCAGTTCCAGCAAGGCAAAGACCGAACGCTTCATCTCCCGCTTCTCCCGTTGGTATACACCGACGGTCGTCATCAGTGCCATTATTGTCGCTCTGATTGTTGCGTTTACCGGCCACGGTGTGAATGAAGGCATCCGCAGAGCCTGCACTTTCCTGGTCATCTCCTGCCCTTGTGCACTGGTCATTTCCATTCCGCTGAGTTTCTTCTCGGGAATCGGCGGTCTGTCATCCCGGGGTGTTCTGGTAAAAGGCGCCAATGTGATTGAAGGCCTGGCAGAAGTCACACAGGTCGTCATGGACAAGACCGGTACACTGACTTCCGGACGGTTTGCTGTAGAGGATACCATCGGACAGACAGTGGACAAAGAAACCTTGATCCGGGACGCAGCCTATGCAGAATGCCATTCCAATCATCCGATTGCGGTCGGGATCAAGGAAGCCTACGGCAGGGACATTGATGAACATCTGCTTACAGAGGTCAAGGAGATTGCCGGCAGAGGCATGATGGTCATCATGGACGGTCATGAGATCCTCGCGGGCAACCGCAAGCTGATGCAGGACCATGGTGTAGACTGCCCGGCCTATGATACAGCAGGAACGCTGGTCTACGTCGCCAGGGATGATGAATTCGAAGGCTGTGTTGTTCTCCGCGACCAACTGAAGGAAGACGCTCTGGATACAGTAAAAGCGCTTCATGATGCCGGCAGAAAGTGCTGGATCGTCTCCGGAGACAATGCGGCCATCACGAAGGATATGGCGGACAGACTCGGCGTAGACGGATACTTCGCCGAATGTCTGCCGGCGGATAAGGTCGAGCACTTGAAGAAGCTGGCAGGGAACGGAAAAACGGCGTTTGTCGGTGATGGTGTCAATGATGCACCGGTGCTGGCAGCGGCGGATGTGAGCTTCGCGATGGGTGCGCTTGGCAGCGATGCGGCCATCGAGGCAGCGGACGTGGTCCTGATGGACGACAGTCCTTCCAAGATTTCTCTGGCAATCGATGCGGCAAGGAGAATCCTCACGGTTGCGAAGCAGAATATCTACGGTGCCATCGGCATCAAAGTGCTGGTGCTTGTCCTCGGTGCGTTCGGCATTGCGAACATGTGGATGGCGATCTTCGCGGACACCGGTGTCGCGATGCTGTGCGTACTGAATTCCCTTAGGCTGCTGAGAATCGGCGGAAAATAAAAAACAGTCCGGTCCGTAGGGACCGGGCTGTTTCTATCTTACCGTTTCTGTCCGGCTGCGCATGAGCAGGTTGGTCAGTGTAGGAATATCCAGAATGAGATCATCCTGGAACGGATTGACCACTACCCCGGCAACTGCCGGATTTCCTTTCAGGAAATTCAGAAGATCCTGCTTGTCCAGGACATACATGACTTCTCCGGGACGCAGTTCCGGCTTCCATCCCGTGAATGCTTCATAGGTGGTGAATACCGGCAGGAACCTGTGCTGTTCCTGGTCCATCATCAGGTCTACGGATTCAATGTCTTCCGTGAAGACCTTTTTCTTTTCGGCAGAGCCTTTTTTGGGAAAGAAGGCCGCCAGGAAGAATACGGGACGGACCATTAAATCGGTCAGTTCAACAAGGACCTTTCTGCCGCCTTCTGCGCTCAGGAGCGGAGAACGGCGCTGCAGGAAGAGCTGGGCAAGGCGTTCGGGATTGTTCAGGGATTCGTTGGCAGTGTATTTTTTCATGGTTCTTTTTCCTTTGTACTGTATGTATTGTATCAAATTCAGAGAGGGGATACACAAATGATGGTACAATGTACCTATGTTTATCAGATGGTTGTTGTGCGGTGTACTCGTTCTGACAGGCGCTTTTCATCCTGAAGAAGAAACGGCGGAGAATGAACCTGTACCGGTAGAAGCGGGATCCATGGTCCTGATGGATACCGGAAGCGGTACGGTACTGCTGGAAAAGAATTCATCAGGACACTATGATCCTGCCGGTCTGACGAAGATGATGGGTGCGTATATTGCGGCGGAAGCGCTTCTTCCGGAACAGGTTCTGGTAATGTCGGAAAACGCATTCAGCACCTATGATCATTCATCCGGCGTACTGTGGATCGACAGGGGAGAAGCCATTGAGGCAGAGAGCCTGATCTACGCCAGTGTACTGCAGAGCGCGAACGATACCATGGCGATGCTGGCAGAGGGCGTAAGCGGCAGCCAGGAAGCCTTTGTATCACTGATGAACGGTACCGCCGGCAGTCTGGGAATGACGGATACACAGTACCGGAATGTCTTCGGACTGAACGATGAACATCATTACAGCAGTGCAGCGGATATCGCAGTACTGCTGAGAAAAGCACTGGACAACGAACTGTTCCGTTCGGTATTCCATACGGAGCGCTGGACCATCGCACCGACAGCGAAACAGGCACATACGCGCACCGTAGTATCGGACTGCACCCTGTTCGGCTATGAGGGTGAAGTCGGCTGCGAGGTCGGCAGAAGCTCCTACAACGGGTGGTCCATCGCGGCGGTCGTAGAGCGCGGCGATACTTCGTTCATCGTTGTACTGATGGGAGAGGAATCCCAGGAACAGATGTACGCTGATGTACGGAAGGTGCTGGACTACGGGTTCAACCATTACCGCACAGTAGCGATCCATCATGAGGATATTGAACCGAAGACTGTAAAGATCAAACGTTTGGGCCTGAACACAGCGGAAGTCGTTCTGCGCTGCGATCAGGACTTCTCTGTTCTGATGAGCACAGACCGCGGGGAAGCGTCCCTGACCGCCCGGATCGAAGCGGAGAACACCCGTACGGATGATCCGGAGCAGGTTACAGGAAAGGTGGTATTCCTGCTGAACGAAGAACAGGTTGCGGAGGTACCGGCAGTGCGGGAGATCATCTATCCAGCAGGTGCCTACAGCAGCCGCGGACGCCAGTATTTCGATTACTTTTCAATACTTGTACTGGGAGGGTTGATTCTGAAATTCTTCCTGAAATACCTGAGCGCGGATCATGGTGCGTGAGGGTCATGATAATATAGTGGTAATTATGAACTGCAGTGTAATCTATATGTCATCCAAGGGCGGTGTAAAGCGCATTGCGGATGCGATTGCGGCAGAGTGCGGTACGGAAGCACAGGACGCTTCAGAGCGGCATGTACCCGGACAGGCGGATCTGCTGTTTATCGGTACGGGCATTTACTCCGGAAAACCCGATCCGGATTTTATGAACTATCTGGACAATCTTCCGCTGAATACCATCCGTGGTGCAGCTGTTTTTTCGGTATCCAAGGACGGACTGGACCATACAGAGCTGGTGGTGAACCTGCTCAGGCATAAAGGGATCGCTGTCTATCCAGTGCATTTCACCTGTCTGGGACAGACGCTGTTCCGTAACCGCGGACGTCCGAATTCGGTGGATCTGGTCAAAGCGCGGGACTTTGCCAGAAAGGTGCTGGATGCCTATCAGGGCTAGATGAGGAGAAGAAATGAGGGTTGTAGTACAGAGGGTCAGTGAAGCTTCCGTCACGATTGACGGAGAAGTGCATGGAAAGATCGGAAAAGGCTTTCTTCTGCTGGTAGGCATTGTGGATGAAGACAATGAAGCGGTTGCCCGGAAGATGGCGGACAAGATAGCCAAGCTGCGCATCTTTACAGATGAGAATGATAAGATGAACCTGGCGCTGAAGGCTGTGGACGGGGAGATTCTGTCGATCTCGCAGTTTACCCTGTACGCAGATGCGTCGAAGGGGAACCGGCCGAGCTTTGCAAAGGCGGGAAAGCCGGAACATGCCAGCAGGCTGTATCTGTATTTTGATGAATATCTGAGAAGCCTGGGATTCAAGGTGGAAGAAGGCATCTTTGCGGCAGACATGAAGGTCCGTCTGCTGAATGACGGACCGGTAACGATTCTGCTGGATTCGGAGGATCTGTGATATGGGTAAACTAGTATACGGAAGTGAGATCTCGGCAGACCTGAGAGCCGGTCTGAAGGACAGGATTGACGGGCTGAAAGCCGAAGGAAAGCGTCTGCCCTGCCTGGCTGTGATCCTGGTGGGCAATCATCCGGCATCTCTGTCCTACATCAAGGGCAAGGAGAAAGCCTGTGCTTCGGTCGGCATTGACAGCCGGATGTATCACCTGGAGGAAACGGCCTCGAAGGAAGAGGTCATTGCGGTGATTGAAGAGTGCAATCAGGACGCAGGTGTGGACGGCATCCTGGTGCAGCTGCCGCTGCCCAAGGGACTGAACGAGAAGGAAATCCTGGCCTGCATCGATCCGGACAAGGACGTGGATGGTCTGCATCCGGTGAATGTCGGCCGGCTGTACCTGGGGGAAGACGGTTTCCGCCCGTGCACACCGCTCGGAGTCATGGAAATCCTGCAGCGCATGGGCTGTGATCCGGACCGCAAGCGGGCAGTGGTGATCGGCCGTTCTTCACTGGTCGGTGCACCGGTTGCCAGACTGCTGCAGGACAAAGGCGCGACGGTAACCATCGCCCACAGCCATACCCGGAATCTGCCGGAACTGTGCAGGGAAGCGGATATTCTGATCGTAGCGATCGGCAGGCCGAAGCTTGTCGGTCCGGAATACATCAAGGAAGGCGCATACGTGGTGGATGTCGGCATCAACCGTACGGAAGAGGGGAAACTGGTCGGTGATGTGGATACAGACGCGGTTCTGGACCATGTCAGTGCGGTTACTCCGGTGCCGAAGGGTGTCGGTCCGATGACCATATGCATGCTGCTGATGAATACGATGAAGTCGTATGAAAAGAGGACTGCATGATTGCGCCTGTGTACGGAATCGGCGATGTCGTCGAGATGAAGAAGGAACATCCCTGCCATAAATCGAAGTACTGGACCGTGATCCGGATGGGTGCGGACATCAAGATCAAGTGTATGGGATGCGGTGCTGTCGTGATGTTTCCGAGGCATGAATTCGAACGGAAGCTGAAGCGGATCATTGAGCACCATGAGGATGGAGAGGAATAGCTATGGCTTTGACAGCGGGAATTGTCGGTCTGCCGAATGTAGGCAAGTCGACCTTGTTCAATGCGATTACAAACAGCCAGGTACTGGCAGAGAACTATCCGTTTGCGACGATCAGTCCGAATGTCGGTGTGGTGGAAGTGCCGGATGAGCGGATGGATGAGATCGTCAAACTGTTTGATCCGAAGAAGACCATTTATACGACATTCGAGTTTACGGACATTGCCGGACTGGTGAAAGGCGCTTCCAAGGGGGAAGGCCTGGGCAACCAGTTTCTGGCCAATATCCGGCAGACGGATGCCATCGTACATGTCGTACGCTGCTTTGATGATGCGAACATTGAGCATGTGGAAGGTACGGTGGATCCGGTGCGGGATATTGAAGAGATCAACCTGGAACTGTGCCTTGCGGATCTGGATACAGTGGAGAACCGGATTGCAAAGGTTGCCCGCAAAGCACAGACGAAGGAAAAGGACGCTGTTGCGGAGTACGATACCCTGATGAAGCTGAAGCCGGCGCTGGAAGCCGGTACACCGGTGCGTCTTGCAGAGCTCGGCGACAAGGACCGGGAGATCATCAGGAACTACTCTCTGCTGACCAATAAGCCGGTCATCTACGTCGCGAATATGAGCGATGAAGAGATCAGCGCACCGGAAGAGAATGCGTACTACCGGGCTGTAAAGGCGTTTGCGGACGAGGAAGGCAGTGAATGCATCGCGGTATGTGCGAAGATCGAAGAAGAACTTTCCGGGATGGAAAAGGAAGAGAAGCAGATGTTCCTGGACGACCTGGGAATCCGTACGGCCGGTCTGGATCAGATCATCCAGGCAGCCTATCATCTCCTGGGACTGCGTACCTTCTTTACCGTAGGCAAGCCGGAATGCCGGGCATGGACCTTCAAGGAAGGAATGCTGGCACCACAGTGCGCAGGCATCATCCATACGGACTTTGAACGGGGATTCATCCGGGCGGAAATCTACAGCTATGACGATCTGATGGAGTACAAAACAGAAGCGTCCCTGCGGGAGCACGGGAAAATCCGTCTGGAAGGCAAGGAATATGCCATGAAGGACGGGGACATTGTGTTCTTCCGCTTCAATGTGTAGGAGGCCGGGTATGAAGCTGGTAATGGCAATCGTCTCAAATGACGATGCGAACGATGTAACAGCAGCACTGAACGAGAACGGATACTATGTAACCACGCTGGCAACAACGGGCGGCTTTCTGAAAGCCGGCAATACCACCATGATCGTCGGTACGGAAGACGGACTGGTGGAGCACTGCATCGAAGTGATCGGCAGTGTATCTTCCCGCCGGGTAGAAGCGATTACCGCCGGTGATCAGGGACGCTACATCGAAAATCCGGTAAGGGTTACTGTCGGCGGCGCAACAATCTTCGTGCTGGATGTAGAGCAGTTCCGGAAGCTGTAGGAGAAGAATATGATCGAGATCAGAGCGGCACAGGAGCGTGACATCAACGGCATGATGGCAATCGTGGAGGAAGCCAGGGCATACTTCAAGGAAAACGGTATTCCTCAGTGGCAGGAACCGCATCCCGGCGAGACGCATCTCTACCCCGGCAGACCGGATCTGCTGAAGGATATCGCCAAAGGCGGCAGCTATGTCATGACGGACGGGGATGAGATCGTGGGCATCTGCGGCATTGCGTTTGCCGTGGATCCGAACTATGCAAGGATCGACGGCGGTGCCTGGCTGAATGACAGGCCGTACGGTGTTCTGCACCGGACAGCAGTCAAAGCAGACCGGAAAGGACAGGGGCTGGCAGGAAGGTTCGTGGACTTTGCGGCAGAGGAAGCGAAGAAGCGCGGCATTCATGACCTGCGCGGGGATACCCATGAACTGAACCGTTCCATGAGAAGACTGTTCGAGTCCACAGGATTCAAAGAGTGCGGTACGGTGTACATGGTGGACGGTGCTCCCAGGCTGGCATACCATAAGGTGCTTGATTGAACGAAGACCGGAACAATGACGGAATGCAGATTCCGTCTTTTTAACGGTACACGGTATGTATTCTGCATGGATCCGGGTGTATAATCTCTTACATGCACGGGGTATACGGTGCGGAGGTGCGTTGTGTCGGATGTTGTGATGGTATTGGTGCAGCAGGTGATTGTCATGGGTATGCTCATGGTGATCGGTTTCATAGCGTACAAAGCAAAGCTGATTGATTCCACGGGTGTAAAGCAGATGTCGAATATTGCGCTGTATGTAGCGACACCCGGTATCCTGATCAATTCCTTCATTGCCGAATACGACGCGCAGAAGCTGGTCCGGGCGGGCTGGACCTTCCTCCTTGCGTTCGTGACCTTCCTGTTCGGACTGATTCTGGTGAAGACGGTTCTGCGTAAGCTGAACAATGTCGGCCAGTTCGGTGTCCTCTTCAGCAACGTGGGCTTCCTGGGCATTCCTCTGGTGCAGATGGTGCTGGGGCCGGGAGCGGTCTTCTACATGGCGATGGTTGTTGCGGTCATGACACTGACTACCTTCACCTACGGTATGTATCTGATCTCGGGTGATAAATCCAGCATGTCCTTGAAGAAGGTGATGACCAATCCACCGGTCATCAGTGTAATTGCCGGTCTGCTGATCTACTGTTTCCGGATTCCTGTACCGGCAACGGTGGCGCGCACCTGCAGTATGCTGGCGAATATGAGCGCTCCGGTATCAATGATCATCCTGGGAAGCTATCTGGCGGAGGCGGACATGAAGTCCGTCTTCGGCAATAAGGACACGTATCTGATTCTCCTGGGCAGGCTTGTACTGGTGCCCTTGATGGTGCTGGTGATGCTGAAGATGATGCCGTCCTCTTTGGATGAAATCAAGGCGGTTGTACTGATTGCCGCATCCACACCGGTGGCTACGGCACTGGGCATGTTCTCCCAACTGTACGGTGGAAACTATGCCTATGGTGCAGGGGTAGTCAGTCTGTCCACCATTCTCAGCCTGATTACCATGCCGCTCTTTCTGGCGCTGCTGTAGGCGGTTATACCGGACAGTGCCGGCATTATCTATATTATCTGCAGACTGATCAGGCGGCATCCAAATGGATGTGCAGCCGGGTTGTGATAGACAACAGCAGAAGTGTACAGCACATCTGCGGGACAGTGAATCATGTTCCGGGATGTGCTGTTTTACTGCCCGGAAGACGGAGGTACGCTTATGGAAGAACAAAAAACCATCCACAGACTGTCCCGTATCGGGATTCTGGGCAATGTACTGCTTGCCGGGTTCAAGCTGTTTGCCGGTATACTGGGAAAATCAGGCGCTATGGTGTCGGACGCAGTGCACTCGCTGTCTGATGTATTTGCGACACTGATCGCCTATATCGGTGTACAGCTGTCAAAGCGGCAGGAGGACGCAGAGCATCCGTACGGGCATGAGCGCCTGGAGTGTGTAGCGTCACTGATTCTCGGTCTGATCCTTGCCGGGACAGGTGTGGGAATCGGCTATGCCGGAATCCGGAAACTGATTTACGGACAGGAGGCACTGGAGATTCCTACTGTACTGCCGCTGATTGCGGCTGTTGTGTCAATCGTCGTCAAGGAAGGCATGTACAGGTATACGATGTACTATGCACAGAAACTGGATTCTGCAGCATTCAGAGCGGATGCGTGGCATCATCGTTCCGATGCGCTGTCCTCGGTCGGCTCCTTCCTGGGCATCGGTATGGCCAGGATAGGCTGGCCGATCATGGATCCGGTTGCCGGTCTGATCATCTGCATACTGATCCTGAAAGCTGCGTTTGACATCATAAAAGACGCACTGGAACGGATGCTGGATACCTCCGGAGGAACGGTTCTGGAGCAGGAGATCAAGGCATTCATAGAGGCACAGCCCGGTGTCGTGCGCGTTGATCTGCTGCATACCCGCCAGTTCGGCAGCCGGGTCTACGCTGATCTGGAAATCGCAGTTGACAGGAATATCTCATTGATCGATGCCCATACGATTGCGGAGAATGTACACAGCCGGGTTGAAGAGCATTTCCCGAACATAAAGCACATCATGATCCACGTCAATCCGGCATAAAAAAGCCCTGCGCAGTGCAGGGCTTTTCCCGGATCAGGCTTCGACGATTTCGGCACGCACACCGTCATGTTCCACAAGACGGTGCTTCAGTGCTTGGATGACCTCTTCCGGTGCATCCAGTGCGATGCTGATCAGAGAGAGCTGCTTTGCTCGGTAGGGAATGCCCATACGGCCGATGATGTAGGAACTGTATTCATGCAGGGTTTCATTGAGTGCCCGGACAGAATCCGGATTTTCAACGATGATCGCGACAACAGCGAGTTTGTTTTCCATAGAAGGTTCCTCCTGTCTGTATCATACCATGACTACAGGGTTTTTCTGTAGAGCAGGAAGGAATAGACACAGGGAATCAAAGTACAGCACAGGACTGCCCCCAGCATAATGAACGGAGCCACTGAATTGCTCATGAACGTAGACGCAATGATAACAATGCCGGCGATGATCCAGAGCCTGCCTGCCAGACGGTGAGTCAGATTCCAGTTGGTTTCATCCGTCAGTGTCCAGGGAATCTTGATGCCGACCGTCATGTTCTGACGTACCTTCGGCAGATAATTGCCGATGATGATGAGCGTCAGGCCGATCAAAGCATAGGATGCTGTACTGATATTGACATCCTTGCCCAATGCATAGGCATAGACGAGTCCGTTGAGGAAAACGGACAGTACCGGTACAATCCAGAGGATCAACCGGTAGATCTTCACGCTGACGCCTCTTTCCTTCGGGTCATAGGCAGTAATGAAGGCGCAGAGCAGATGCACGGCTGTCAGAAAGAGCGGCAGGAAGAATACCGCTGTTCTGCGGGAGGACCAGCCGTCCGGATTTCCCTGGAAATCAAAGTGGGTGGGAATCTTCTCCGGCAGACGGTTCCACAGCAGCACGCCTGCAAGTATGGGCAGGAGTATGATCAGCGTTGTGAGAATCAACGTATTCTTTTCAGTTTTCAGTTTATTCATTTCCAGTGCCTCTTTTCAGCTCTGCGAGCCACATCATGACTTCCTCTACCACCGATACATTCAGTTCGTAGTAGATGAAGGTTCCTTCCCTGGTTTCGAAGATCAGTTCTGCTTTCTTCAGAATACTGAGATGGTAGGAAACGGATGCCTGCGTCATATCAAAGCGGGAGGCAATCTCTCCGGCAGACATCCTGCCTGCCTTCAGCATCTGCAGGATCTCCCGCCTGACGGGATCGGACAGGGCTTTGAAGGTATCCGCAAAACTCATGACTTGTTTCCTTTCTTCAGCAGGATCAGTGCCAGCACCAGTGCGGGCAGTCCGGCAATCATACCGTTGAGCGCAGGACCCAGTACAGTGTATGCACCGCTCATATACGATAGTTTCTGGAAAATGATCGGAAAGCTGGCCGCTGCGTTCACGGCACCGTGCAGAATGGCGCAGACCCAGACGGAGCCGGTCTTCTCGTACAGCAGGCTCATCAGGATGCCGATGCTCAGACAGAACATGAACATCGCCAGGATACCGATGAAGGGATAGCCGGGATACTGGATGCCGTAGTTGTGGCCGGCCATGTTGATGGGAAGATGCCACAGGGACCAGATCAAGGCAGTGATCAGGTGGGCTTTCAACGGGGAGAATGATTTCCTCAGTTCGGGATACAGGAACCCCCGCCAGCCGAGTTCTTCCCCGACGGCAAGCAGGCAGTTGATCAGCGGTGCGTAGGTCAGTACCTGAAGCAGTGTGATGAGAATGACCGTCGTCGGCGTGAGCGGCTGGCCCATCGCTGCAATCTGCTGGTTGAGATACTCGAATTCCGCATCGAACTGGTTCCGGAAGATTACGAAGTACAGGATCATACCGGCAAGGGCCAATACGACCGGCATGAACCAGGCAAAGGCATAGCTTCTGCCGTTTCCTTTGATTTTCGGCTTCAGTACGTCCTTCCAGGGAAAGTGCAGATGATGGATCCGGTCCGTCAGGAACAGTGCCAGGGCCGGGCACCACATGCCCGCGGACGTTACAAGGACGGCATTGGGAAGCCTGAGAATCCAGATGCAGAGAATCCACAGGATCCAGATCGGTATGAATGCAAATGCCAGATAGGTATATAATGGTTTCCTGTTCATATTTAGAAATTCCTCTAAATATAAACTAACACGCTTGATCCGGACAGACAAGCATTATTTAGAATAATTTTTAAATAGTTATTTGAAACGGTTCTGCAGACGTTCGATGAAATGCTGAAGTGCAGGGGATGCAGGCTGGTATTTCCTGCGGATCAGGGAACCGCGTATGCTGAGCTCCGGTACCAGCGGCCGGAAACAGAGCGGACTGTCCCCGGTTGTGTTGATCAGACCATCAAAGGCAAGCGCACAGCATACCCGGTTCTCCACGAGCAGGGAAGCGTTGTAAATCAGATTGTACGTACCGATTATATTCAGCGCATTGTCACCGGAAACGGAAGAAAACCAGCTCTCGGATGCCCGCGATACCATGACAGGCACGTTCTGCAGGTCTTCAAAGGTCAGTTCTTCCTTTTGGGCAAGGGGATGGTCCTTGCGCAGAAGCACACCGAAACGGTCTTCCTCCGGCAGAGGGATGGCCTGGTAGGCGGTATGGTCCACATTGGTGAAGATCACAGCACAGTCAATCAGTCCTTTGTCCAGTTCTTCCAGCAGATCCTGGGTATCGCCGCTTGTGATATGGATCCGGATATCCGGATACTCGGCCATCAGTTCCCCTGCGGTCTTTGCCAGCAGGGAAAAGGAGCGTGATTCACCGGCACCGATGCGTACCGTACCGGCAACCCTTTCCTTTGCCTGCAGCAGCTCATCTTCCGCTATATGCATCAGCCGGATGATCTCTTCCGCTCTCTTGCGCAGAATCACACCTTCATCACTGAGCACGATCTTCCGGTTTCCGCGTACGAACAGCTGAACACCGAGCTCTTCTTCCAGTTCCTTCATCCTTCTTGACAGCGCAGGCTGGGCGATGTGCAGCGCTCTTGCGGCACCGGAAATCGTTCCTTCCTGGATGACTCTGAGGTAATACTGCATCGTTTCGATATCCATGGTCATTCTCCTATAATACTATTGTATAGGAAAGTATTCGAAAGGAGTATTTGTTTATACCAAGCAGGACATTTTATACTATGGGTAGTATAGGACGAATGTATCTGAAGGGAGAAAAAATATGGAATTCAGACCGGAAAAGAAACTCGGCTTCGGCTTGATGCGGCTGCCGCAGAACGATCCCACCAATGCAGCGGACATTGATATGGAGCAGTTGAAGCAGATGGTCGATCTGTTTATGGAGAAGGGATTCACCTATTTCGACACTGCCTGGATGTACAACGGTTTTGCCAGTGAATCCGCTGCCAGGGAAGCGCTGGTGGACCGCTATCCGCGGGAAAGCTTTACCCTGGCGACGAAGCTCCATGCCGGATTCGTGCAGTCAGAGGAAGACCGGGACAAGGTGTTCAACGCACAGCTGGAGAAGACCGGTGCCGGCTATTTCGACTACTATCTGATCCACGGCATTGAAGAGAATATGCTGCCGACATATGAAAAGTACGACTGCTTCGGCTGGCTTCTGGAGAAGAAGGCCCAGGGACTGGTCAAGCATGCCGGTTTCTCCTATCACGATTCACCGGAGCTGCTGGATGAACTGCTTACAAAGTATCCGGAGATGGAATTCGTACAGCTGCAGATCAACTACCTGGACTGGGAGAGCAAATGGATCCAGTCCCGTGCATGCTACGAGGTGGCGGAGAAGCACGGCAAGCCGGTCATCGTCATGGAGCCGGTAAAGGGCGGTACGCTGGCAAAGGTTCCGGCACCGGTAAAGAAGATGTTCGAGGACTATGACAGTACAATGTCCGTTCCCAGCTGGGCGATCCGCTTTGCGGCATCTCTCCCGAATGTCATGATGGTGCTTTCCGGCATGAGCTCTTTGGAGCAGATGCAGGACAACCTTGGCTATATGCAGGATTTCAAGCCGCTGACGGAAGAAGAGAAGCAGATGTGCTTCAAGGCGGCAGAGATGATCAACAACCAGATCGCCGTACCCTGTACCGCCTGCCATTACTGCACGGAAGGATGCCCGATGCATATCTGCATTCCGGAATTCTTCTCCATCTACAACGAGGATATGCGGGAAGACCTGGAGGAAAAAGGCTGGACGATCAATTTCACCAACTATGAGATTCTCTCCGGAAAGTTCAACAAAGCCAGTGCCTGCATTGCCTGCGGCCAGTGCGAGGGAGTATGCCCCCAGCATCTGCCCATCATCCAGTATCTGAAGGATGTTGCCAAGCATTACGAACACTGAGGAAACAACCAATGAAATACAGAATCAACCAAAGAACCGGAGACCGGATCAGTGAAATCGGCATCGGATCTTCCTATATGTACGAAGCAGGTACAGAAGAAGCAGTCAGAGCGCTGAGAGCAGCGTATGAAGGCGGCATCAACTATTTTGACCTGGCAGCCGGACACGGGAGTTCCTTTCCGATCTACGGAGAAGCACTGAATGACGTACGGGACCGGATCTTCTACCAGATACATTTCGGCGCGGATTATACTTCGGAATCCTATGGATGGACACTGGATCCTGATACGATCATGCGCTCTGTGGAGAAACAGCTGAATGAACTGCGGACAGACTATATAGACTATGGGTTTGTTCATTGCCTGGACAGCATCGCTGATTGGAACAAATACAAGGATCACGGTGTTTACGACCGTATCCTGGAACTGAAGAAGGCAGGTGTTGTTCACCATATCGGACTCTCTTCCCATACACCGGCGGTCATTCAGAAAGTACTGGATGAGGCGGAAATCGATATGCTTATGTTTTCCGTGAATGCAGCCTACGACTACGGCAGAGGAACCTACGGAAAGCATGCGGATGAAAGAACGGCAGTCTATCAAAGGTGTGCGAAAGAAGGAATCGGCATTTCCGTTATGAAGCCTTTTTCGGGCGGCCAGCTGCTGACAGCGGAGCAGTCTCCGTTCGGCAGAAAGATGAATATCTATCAGTGCATGCGCTATGCACTGGACAGACCGGGTGTACTGACGGTTCTCCCGGGCGCCCAGAGCACAGCACAGGTAAAGGAACTCCTGGCGTATGAAGAACAGCCGGAAGAGGTCACTGACTATTCACTGATCAGCTCATTTGCACCGCCGAAAGAGGAAGGCAAGTGCGTATACTGCAATCACTGCGCTCCGTGCCCTGCCGGGCTGGATATTGCCCTCATCAACAAGTACTACGATCTTGCTAAGAGCGGGGACGGCATGGCACTGATCCATTACCGCAATCTGGAGAAACAGGCATCAGACTGCATCCAGTGCGGCCATTGTGATCACCGCTGTCCGTTCGGTGTGCATCAGAGTGCACGTATGCAGGAGATTGCGGCATGGATGGAATAGCATGCATGAAGAAGGGAATGATGATGGCTGCACTGGCACTCATGGCATGCACAGGCGTACAGGAGGAGCAGGATCATACAGAACCCATGAATCAAGAAACAGAGACGGCAGTTATGAACATCAGAATCGGTGAGACACCCGCGGAGGTCATCTGGGAAGACAACGAAGCAGTCAAGGAACTGTGTGCTGCCGTACAGGAAGGACCGCTGACGGTACATCTCTCCATGTACGGCGGCTTTGAACAGGCAGGACCTCTGGGCTTCGGACTGCCGCGTGATGATGTCCGCATTACAGCAATGCCCGGTGATCTTGTTCTCTACCAGGGCAATCAGATCGTTGTCTTCTACGGCTCGAATACCTGGGAGTATACAAGGCTCGGACATAACGCGGACAAAAGAGAAGAAGAGCTGGAACAACTGCTCGGAAACGGGGATA
>JAFOIY010000046.1 GCA_017420505.1 Solobacterium sp.
GCGGTAGTAGCCGACATTGTCCGGAATGGTATCGGTGTAGCGCAGCAGGGTATCGCTGATGAAGGAAATGCCGGCACCGATCGCTGTATAGCGGAAGACCGTGGTCAGACGGTCCACCTCCAGCAGAACGGACGGAGAGAAGCCGGCATGATGGCACAGGGTATCCGTCAGCTGCCGGGTCTCGTTTCCTTTGGTCAGAAGAATGAAGGGAATATTCCGGAATTCATGAAGATCGACCGGCGGCTTGTCCGCGTATGCCGGGGACAGTACTTCCTCTGCTGTCATGCGTCCTTCCCGGTTTTCCGGCGCGTAGGCATCCGGTACAGCCAGCACAATGTTCTCGCTGAAAAGCTCCCGCTGGTCAAAGACGTTGCGGTCAAGCGGATGATTGTCGATGACCAGGTCCAGCCTGCCGTCCATCAACATACTCCCGAGGCTCGTAGAATCCGAATTCAGCTGTTCGATATGAATGCCCGGATAATCCTGCATGAAGACGGACAGGAACTCCGGCATGACCAGATCCGACAGCAGCTGGTTCGTACCGATGCGCAGATAGCCGTTCTGGAGCTGGTTGATGGAATCAATGTAGTTCTCGAACGCTTTCTCGGAAAGATCGATCTCCTGCGCTGTACGAAGGTACTCCCGCCCGGCATCGGTCAGACGGATCGGTTTGGTTGTTCTGTCGAACAGCGGCATGCCGATTTCCTCTTCCAGCTTCTTAACGATGACACTCAGAGAAGGCTGCGGCATGAAGAGTTTCTGGGCTGCCCGGGAGAAGCTCTGTTCCTCGTTGATCGCCTCGATGAGCTTCCGGTATCTGAAAAGATCTGCCATATTCACCTCATATTATCAATCGTATATTAATTATAATTATATACTCATTTAAATATACTGCAGGATGTTCTATAGTGGAATTAAGCAGAGAAAGCGCTTACTTTTTTGGGGCGCAAACAACACGATCATAATCAGAATGGCATCAGGAGGTAATTGTTATGACAGAAAAGAAGCTATTCCGTTCAGAACGTGATTCCATCGGTATCAAAGACGTACCTGTCGACGCACTCTACGGTGTACAGACACTGAGAGCAGCAGAGAACTTCCAGATCACCCATACCCTTGTCCATCCGGAGATGGTCAAGAGTATGGCTGCCGTCAAGAAAGCCTGCGCGATTGTGAACAAGCGTGTCGGCACCATCAAGCCCGAAGTCGCGGACGCAATCATCGAAGCCAGTGAAGAAGTCATGGCCGGAAAGTACCTGGAAGAGTTCATTACTGACGCGATCCAGGGCGGTGCAGGCACTTCCATGAACATGAACGCAAACGAAGTCATTGCGAACATCGCTGCTGTCAAGCTGGGCGGCAAGCCGGGTGACTACAATCTCGTTCACCCGAACAACGATGTCAACTTCGGCCAGTCTACGAACGACGTCATTCCGACAGCCGGAAAGCTGACAGCGCTCGTACTCATGAAGAAGCTGGAGAAGGAACTGGGAGACCTGGAGAAGGCTTTCCTGGCCAAGAGTGAAGAATTCGACGGCATCATCAAGATGGGCCGTACACAGCTGCAGGATGCCGTTCCGATCCGCCTCGGTCAGGAATTCCACGCCTACGCAGAAGTTACAAAGCGCAGCCTGGAAAGAATCCGGAAGAGCGAAGCCGAACTGCTGTCGATCCCGCTGGGAGGTACAGCGATCGGTACAGGCATCAACGCCGATGCAGAGTTCTACAACACGGTCTGCGATGAATTCGCCAAAGTAACAGGCTTTGACTTCAAGCAGGCGGAAGACACCATCGACGCAACCCAGAACATTGATGGCTACGCGGCTGTTTCCTCGGCAATCAAGAACTGCGCGCTCGGACTGTCCAAGGTCGGCAATGACCTGCGTCTGCTGTCCTCCGGACCACGTACCGGTATCGGTGAGATCAACCTGCCTGCCATGCAGAACGGTTCGTCCATCATGCCGGGCAAAGTCAATCCGGTCATCCCGGAAGTCCTGACCCAGGCTGCGTTCCTCTGTGCAGGCAATGACGTTACCATCGGTATGGCTGTCGAAGCAGGACAGATGGAGCTGAACGCGTTTGAACCGGTTACGTTCTACTGCCTGTTCGGCTCGATCGATGCCCTGACAGGCGCAGTCAATACGTTCATCCACAACTGTGTTGAGGGCATTACAGCCAACGAACAGAGATGCTATGATCTGCTGCACAGCAGTGTCGGTACCATTACGGCGCTGAATCCGTACATCGGATACCAGGCGGCTGCGGATACAGCGAAGGAAGCGCTGAAGACAGGAAAACCGGTACGTGAGCTGATCCTTGAAAAGGGCCTGCTCAGTGAAGAAGAGCTGGAGAAGGTTCTGGATCCGTTCGCTATGACAAAGCCGGGTATTCCGGGTAAATAAGATGGGCTACAGAATAGAAAAGGATACCCTGGGTGAAGTCAGAGTACCCGACGATCACTACTGGGGAGCCCAGACAGAACGCAGCTTTGAGAACTTCCGCATCGGAACGGAAACGATGCCGAAGGAGATCATCGAAGCCTTCGCGCTTCTGAAGCAGGCCTGTGCAGAAGCCAACCACGGCTTCGGCCGGATGGACGATGAGAAGTACCGGGCCATCGTGGAGACCTGCGACAGGATTCTTGCCGGTGAATTTTCGGATGAATTCCCGCTGAAGGTCTGGCAGACAGGATCCGGCACACAGTCCAACATGAACGTCAATGAGGTCATTGCGCATGTCGGCGGCCATGGTCTGCATCCCAATGATCATGTGAACATGTCCCAGAGCTCCAATGATACCTTCCCGAGCGCACTGCACATTGCCGGTGTACTGGTGCTGGTGAACAAGGTACTGCCGGCGATCGAGCGCATGCGGCAGACTCTGCTGGCACTGGAAGAGGAGAACAAGGATGTCCTGAAGAGCGGACGTACACATCTGATGGATGCCGTACCGATCCGCTTCAGCCAGGAAATCAGCGGCTGGAGAGGCATGCTGGAGGAGAGCGCGGAGATGATCACTCTGTCGCTGAACAATCTCCACAAGCTGGCCATCGGCGGTACCGCCGTCGGTACGGGAATCAATGCCCCGGCAGGCTTCGACGAAGCCGTATGCACGTATCTGAGCACAAAGACCGGTGTTACATTCATACCGGATCCGAACAAGTTCCACGCACTGACATCCAAGGATGCCTGTGTGTTCGCGCACGGTGCGCTGAAGGGACTGGCGGCGGACCTGATGAAGATTGCCAACGATGTACGCTGGATGGCCAGCGGACCGCGGGACGGACTCGGAGAGATTACGATCCCTGCGAATGAACCGGGCAGTTCGATCATGCCGGGCAAGGTCAATCCCACACAGTGCGAAGCCGTTACTATGGTAGCCGTCCAGGTCATGGGCAATGATACAGCCATCGGCATCGCGGCTTCCCAGGGCAACTTTGAACTGAATGTGTTCATGCCTGTCATTGCGTACAACTTCATCCAGTCGGCAGTCCTGCTGGCGGATGTGATGGACTCCTTCGTGGAGCACTGCCTGAAGGGGCTGAAGGCCAACAAGGCAAAGATGCGGGAGAACCTGGAGCGTTCCCTGATGTCGGTAACGGCCCTCAACCGTTCCATCGGCTATGAGAAGGCTGCGACAGTAGCCAAGAAGGCATTCGCTGAAGACAAGTCCCTGAAGGAAGCCGTACTGGAGCTGGCTTATCTCAGCGAAGAGGAATTTGACCGTCTGATGGTATTCGAGAAGATGGTTTAGAAGAGGAGAGATGAATATGAATTACAATGAACTTGCACTGAAGATGCACAAGGAACACCGCGGCAAGCTGGAAGTCCGTTCCAAGGTGGAAGTCAAGGACCGGGATTCCCTGAGCACGGCATATACACCGGGTGTTGCGGAGCCCTGCCGGAAGATTGCGGCAAACGAGGATGACGCATACACCTATACAGCAAAGGGAAACTTTGTCGCTGTCGTAACCGACGGTACCGCAGTCCTCGGACTCGGTGACATTGGACCGAAGGCAGCGATGCCGGTCATGGAAGGCAAGTCTGTACTGTTCAAGGAATTCGCCAACGTCGACGCATTCCCGATCTGCCTGGATACAAAGGATGTAGATGAGATCGTTGAAACGGTTGTCCGCATTGCGCCGACCTTCGGCGGCATCAACCTGGAAGATATTTCCGCGCCCCGCTGCTTTGAAGTAGAGCGCAAGCTGAAGGAAAGACTGGACATTCCGGTATTCCATGATGACCAGCATGGTACCGCGGTCGTTGTACTTGCGGCACTGATCAACTCCCTCAAGATCGTCAAGAAGAACGTCGAGGACATACGGGTCGTCATCGCCGGTGCAGGCGCAGCCGGTACAGCCATCGGCAACCTGATGAAGGAATACGGTGTACGCCACGAGCTGTACATTGACCGCAAGGGCATTGTCAGCGAGAAGACAGCGACCACACCGGAGAAGATCGCCCTGGCCAGGGAATCCAACCCGGAAGGCGTAACAGGCACCCTGGCAGACGCACTGGTCGGCGCGGATGTATTCATCGGTGTATCCGGTCCGAACATCGCTACAAAGGAAATGATCGCTGCTATGGCACCGAACGCCCTGGTATTCGCTATGGCGAACCCGGTTCCGGAAATCATGCCGGATGAAGCGTTCGCAGGCGGAGCCGCAATCGTCGGTACCGGCAGAAGCGACTTCCCGAACCAGATCAACAACGTTCTGGTATTCCCGGGCGTCTTCCGCGGAGCACTGGATGTCAGAGCGACTGAGATCACGGAAGGAATGAAGCTTGCGGCTGCCAAGGCAATCGCTTCCCTGATCAGTGATGAGGAACTGCGGCCGGACTATGTCATTCCGGATGTATTTGATGAAAGAGTTGCGCCGGCGGTTGCCAAGGCGGTCGCGGATGAAGCGAGAAAAGCCGGAATTGCCCGTGCATAAGGAGTCGAGCAGATGAAGATGAGCGAAAGAGCCTGCTGCAGTACGATTCTTGTCGGAAAGAACGCTTCGAAGACAGGAAAAGTCATTGTAGCCCACAACGAAGATGATTTCGTCTGTGCGGTACAGTCGCACGTTGTACCGCACCGTACCCACGAAGAAGGTGAATTCCTGCGCTTTGACGACGGTACCGCACTGGTGCCTCAGGTGCCGGAGACACTGGGCTACTACTGGAGCGAGCAAAGATGTCCGGGAGGCGAGCCTTTTGCGGACGCGTACATCAACGAATGCGGCGTAGCGGTCGTTTCGAACAAGGGCTTTGAAACATACTTCCCGGCAACGGATGAGGATCATCAGGGACTGGGCTACGGTGTACGCCAGATCGTAGCGGAAAGAGC
>JAFOIY010000047.1 GCA_017420505.1 Solobacterium sp.
ATACAGACAGACATCCTATGCTGAAGAGCTATTACTACGGATTCATCGCGCATTATGCCCTGGACTCTGTATCCCATCCGTTGATCATATGGGCCTCCCAGGAAGAGGAAGAACGCTACGGACGGAGCCACAATCAGGTTCATTACCGCAATGAAGGAGACATCGATCTCTGGGCTTTGAAACATACCGGTCTGACCATCCATGACTATGATGTTCACCGCCTGACAAAGCTGAACAAGGAAGAAGCCGAAGCACTGGCGGATCTGCTGATGGCAGCCGCGTCCACCGTCTACGGTGATACCATCACCAGAAAAGACACTCTGGAGGCCATTGACGGTGTATCCCGGATCTCTCGTTTGATACGGCCGGGCAGTGAACTCAGGTACCGGATCGTCTTCTATGCGGAAAAGCTGATGAAATGGCCGCACAATATATCCGGCATGATGATCATGCACAAACATGATCACTGTCTCATTGTATTCAATGAAGATCATACAGAATACAATCCGCCGGGACGTCCCGGCGACCGGGACAGCCGGTCCTTTGAAGAAGTCTACGCAGACGCCCTGGATTTCGGCGAAAGGATCATCCTCGATCTGAAACCTGAACACATCCACTACGACTTTGACGGGAATGCTATACAGTAAAAAAAGGCTCGTATGAGCCTTTTTCAGTCTTCCGTAAATCCCCAGGCAGGAATTTCATTTCCCCTGTTGATCAGTACCGTCTTATGGAATTCCGACTGGTTCAGGAAGTGAAGAATATCATTGGTTTCTTCCTCCGTGCAGCCGACCAGCATCTTTACATCCATGGACTTCTCGAGAATGTCCACTGCAACGATCAATGAGGTAACGGCTGCCGGCCTGCGGGTACCGACGTAAACGGAAAGCCCTTTGTCCGTAATGCTCAGTGTTTCGTTCAGGTGACCGTAGTCCACCGGATAGATCATGTTGGCATAGATGGGATGGGTATCCCCTTTATGCTTTTCAATATTGACCCTTCCCAGCAGGAACAGGGTATCCACCTTCTGCCAGAAGAAGGCATTGTTGTCATACTTTTTCATGGCTTTCCTCGCTCTTAACGTGTATTATACCCAAGAACTTCAGCGGTGTAAATCGTTTCAGAAAGAAAATGATGTTTCTTTCAATCAACGATTCTTACTTTTTCAGCCGTGATGTCCGCAATGCAATGACATCCTGTCATCAGCATCGTATCCTTCAGCTGACGCTGCAGGCCTTCTACAGCCGTGCGGATGCCTTCGGCTCCGCCCTTGACGCAGGCAAGCGCCAGCGGTCTGCCGATCAGCACACCGTCCGCGCCCAGTGCCAGCGCCTTGAAGATATCATTTCCGGTGCGTACACCGCCGTCCAGAAGAATGGTGATCTTTCCTTTGACGGCTGCGGCAATCTCCGGCAGCACTTCAATGGTACCGGGCGTATCGTCCAGGACACGGCCGCCATGGTTGGAAACGACAATCGCGTCACAGCCGGCTTCCACTGCTGTCTGTGCGGCATGGACCGTCATGACACCCTTTACAATGAACGGTTTCCCCAGTCTGTTCCGGATATAGCGCAGCTCTTCCGCTGTCTTGGTCTCCACCGGTGTCTTTCCGGCTCTGAGCAGAGGAAGCCCGGCGGCGTCAATATCCATCGCGGCCATGTCGAACTTCAGCTTCGAAAGAATCTCGATCCGGGCATCCACACCTTCCCTGACCCAGGGCTTGATGGTCACGATGCCGTGTCCATCATGGTCATTGACCGCCCTTGCCGGCACTGCAAACAGCCTCTCAATATCAATGCCGTCACCGGTAAAGCCGCGGATCCCCGCCAGATCACAGCCGTCCAGCATCATGCAGTTGTAATCATATTCATCGATATCCGCACCGTAGTTGTTGCGGATCCCGGCGACCGGTGCCATAAATACCGGTACGGACAGATTCACACCGAGAATCTTCGTTCCGGTGCTGATCTCTCCGGGTTCAGCGCAGACATCCATATTGATGCGGACTTTCCGGAAGGCTTCCACATTGCGGATAAAGCTGCGTCCGGTATCCTTTCCTCCGACGCCGGGTATTTCACCCCGGCAGGCGATGCCGTTGCATTCACGGCACTCTCTGCATTTCAGTGTCATTTCTCCATCCTCACAGTTCATACATGCGTATTCCGCACTGCTTCAGCAGTTCTTCAATATCGTAAATGCCGGCCAGCGTCATCGTACAGCCGACAATCATAAGGCAGGCATATGCATCACTGCCTGCCTGGTGATGGTCCAGATCGATGTGCAGGTAATCGCAGACGTCATTCAGCCTGTGGTGCGGGATCTGCGGATACACCCTGCGGCTCAGTTCCACCGTATCAAAATAGCGCAGATGCGGCACCGGCATATCGTACATGCGGCAGGCTGCCCGTATGCATCCCATATCAAACGACGCATTGTGTGCTGCCCATACGCATTCTTCGAAGTACGGTTCCAGCTGTCCGTATACTTCGGGCCATTCCGGTGCATCTTTGACATCCTGCGCATGGAGTCCGTGGATCATCGTATTGCCTCTGCGGAAGTAGTACACGCTCTTCTTCGGACGGATCAGCGTCTCTACTTTCCGCTCCAGCATGCCGTCCTCCATCACCGATACACCGATGGAAATGATGCTTGCAGGATGCTCGTTCGCTGTTTCGAAATCAACGGCAGCTATCTTCATATCAGTCTTCTATGACGTGCTCGTAGGCCATCTGATAGATGTATTTGATGTGTTCGTCCGCCATGGAGTAGTAGACCCTCTTACCTACTTTGTGCGTCCTGACCAGCTTTGTCTTCTTCAGGGAAGCCAGCTGGTGGCTGACCGCCGACTGGGACATTTCCAGCAGGATCGCAATGTCGCCGACACACAGTTCACTCGTAAAAAGCGCGTTCATGATCTTCAGACGGGTACTGTCGGAGAACATGTTGAACACCATTTCCATATCATCGTAGATTGAATCCGGAACCTGTGCCTTCCTGCACATTTCCACCCTGTCCTTGTCCACCGGTACCATCATGAACCCTCCTTACGCCCTGCACGGATCTCCTTGTGAGGAGCATAATGCTCCATCCAGCCGCTGATTCTCCGTTTGGAGTACATATCCACCGAACAGGAAGAACCATCCACCAGGTTGACGATGAAATGATCTGCCCACTGGTGCCATTCATACTGCCAGGAAACAATGTCCTCCCAGTAGATCAGCATGCACCGCTCCCTGTCCCGCTCATTGTACATGACCATGTACTGCTCGGAGAACTCCACCAGCGTCCTGTCCGGGAGCACGAACAGCGAGAAGATGGGAAACACCAGCAGCATGATCCCTGCGGCTGTCAGTTCCGAATCACTGAAGATCAGCCAGAAAGCAAGCACAATGAAAAGTACGTGGATCAGGATCGGCTTGACCCTGATTGCCGGCAGGGATTCCTTTGTCTGCGGCAGGTTGATAACCTTGATCGACTGGCTTTTCATCGTTTCTTAATTATATCACGTGTTTCTTCCCGTGCGGATTTGGTATACTCATTGTATGACTGCAGGACCGATTGCGTTTGAAATCACCCATATCTGTACACAGTCCGGCGCCCGGACAGGTGTCCTTCACACACCGCACGGTGATGTAGAAACACCGATGTTCATGCCCGTAGGCACCCAGGCTACCGTGAAGTTCCTTTCACCGGAAGAACTGTATGCCATCGGTGCCGGTGTCGTTCTGGCCAATACCTATCACCTGTGGCTGCAGCCGGGCGAAGATACCGTAGCCATGGCAGGCGGTGTACAGAAGTTCATGAACTACAAAGGACCGATGCTGACGGACAGCGGCGGCTTTCAGGTGTTCTCTCTGGCAGACAGCCGGAAGATCAAGGAGGAAGGTGTTACGTTTAAAAACGCTTTGAACGGAGATACCCTGTTCCTTTCACCGGAAGACTCCATCCGGATCCAGAACCGGATCGGTGCGGACATCATCATGTCCTTTGATGAATGCATTCCCTACCCGGCAGACAGAAGATACGCCGAACAGTCCATGGAACGCACCCTGCGCTGGGCAGCGCGCGGCAAAGCAGCCCATGAGCGTCCAGATGAGCAGGCACTCTTCGGCATTGTCCAGGGCGGCGACTACGAAGACCTGCGGCTGCGCTGCGCAGAGGAACTGGTGAACATGGACTTTGACGGCTATGCCGTCGGCGGCACATCGGTCGGTGAAGACAAAGAGACGATGTACCGCATGGTACGCTGGTCCGTGGAAAAGCTGCCGCTGGACAAACCACGGTATCTGATGGGTGTCGGTGCAGTGAATGACCTGCTGGAAGCTGTTTCCTGCAATATCGATATGTGCGACTGCGTGCTCCCTACCCGTCTGGCCAGGCACGGAACGCTGATGACCAGCCAGGGACGGATCAACATCAAGCGGAATATCTACAAAAACGATTTCACACCGCTGGATCCAGAATGTGACTGTGAGTGCTGCAGGCACTATACAAAAGCCTATCTGAATCATCTTTTCCGCAGCCATGAAGGCTTCGGCACCCGCCTGATGTCCATCCACAACACCCGTTTCCTGCTGAAACTGATGGAAGAAGCCCGGCAGGCCATCCGTCAGAACAGATACAATGACTTCAAAGCGGAGACCCTCTCCCGGATGAAGTTCGACGGACGGGGCTTCTGATGCTAATTCTGTTTACAAAATCCCCAAGAGGTCTATAATCGACTTGTTGTATGAATGAATATGTAATTGCTACGGCGTCCACCTGCGACCTGTCTTCCGTCTATCTCTACGGTCATAACGTACCGTTCATTTCCTATACCTACGAAATTGACGGAGAAGTATTCCAGGATGACTGCCGTTCGGAAACCAAGCGGAACCTGATCGCTGCGATGCGGGAAGGCAAGATGCCGAATACATCGCAGATTACGGAATATGCCTACTATGAATTCTTCAAGGGCATTCTGGAGGAAGGAAACGATCTCATCTATACCGATATGTCCCGGGCAGTTTCTTCTTCCATCGCCAACGCTGAACGGGCCATTGCCAAGGTCAAGGAAGAATACCCGGACAGGAAGATCCATTTCATTGATTCCTACTGCATTACCGGCGGGCTTGCGCTGTTCATCAAGCAGCTGGTCCAGTGCCGCAACCGCGGTATGACCTTTGAAGAGACCGTAGAATGGGGAGAAGCCCATAAGCGGGAATTCATACACCGTTTCATGGTGGATGACCTCCAGTGGCTCCGCAAAGGCGGCAGGCTGTCCAACGCTTCGGCCATCGTCGGTTCCCTTCTCAGCATCAAGCCTCTGCTGTATATCAAGAACGACGGCAAGCTGGTCGCTATAGACAAGATCCGGGGCAGGAAAAAGTGCCTCAAGGCACTGATTGATTCCATGAAGGACGATATCGCAGACATTACCTATGAAGAGGAAATGTACATCATCCACACTGACCAGAAGGAAGAGGCCGAGCAGCTGCGTACCGATCTCTGCAATCACTGGCCGGGGCTGAAGGAAGAGAACATCTCCATCATGCGCATCGGGCCGGTCATCGGTGCCCATGTCGGTCCTGGGTTCATGGCCATCGCCTATCACGGAAAGAACAGAATCATGTAAAAGAACCGCTACAGCGGTTCTTTTTCTTCTCCCCAGCGTTTTCTTTCTTCATCTGCGGCTTGCTTGATCCACGCGCTTTCCGTCATCTTCAGGGATTCCGTACCGATCAGGGAATCATCCGCAAAGCGGTCAAACAGTTCCTGCTTGTCCGTCAGAAGATCCATGATCCGTTCATCAATGGTATGTACGCACAGCAGGCGGTGAATGATCACCTTCTGCGTCTGTCCCATCCGGTATACCCTGGATACGGCCTGGTTCTCGACCGAAGGCTTCAGCTGCGGTTCACAGAATACAACGATGTTCGCTGCCTGGATATTCAGCCCCGTACCTCCCGCAATCACCTGGGCAGGCAGGACACAATGATTATCTGTCAGCGTAAACCGGTCGATGATCTCCTGCCTTTTCTCTGAAGATACCGACCCTGTAATCTGCTCCGCCGCCAGATCCCCGAGCAGTCTGCTTACCGCATCCAGCGTATCACGGAAGAAAGAGAACACGATGACTTTATAGCCGTTCACATGGGCTTCTTCACAGATCTCCAGCAGACGCATTGCTTTGGCGGACTGTTCAGGATCCTCAGTCTGCCAGGATACCCGACGCAGATCCATGAAGCGGTCTGCCCGCAGCGCAGCGCGGTAGTGCTGCTGGTCTTCCTCCGTCATCTCCACCCAGTTTTCGATCTCTTCCTTTTCCGGAAGTTCATTCAGTACATCTTCCCTTCTTCTGCGCAGATAGACCGGTGCCAGGATCCGTCTGTACTTCGGTGCCGAGGATATACTGTCATAGCGGCTGAGTTCTTCCCCGGTACTGTGGGAAAGCATCCCGACCAGCAGGCTCATCTCCTCCACCCGGTTCTCCAGTGGGGTACCGGTCATGAAGAGAATGCGGTCTGCCTGCATCGTAAGCCGGCGCATCGCAGCTGTACGCAGCGTAGACGGATTCTTCACATAGTGCGCTTCATCGGCCACCAGCACGTCCAGCCGGACTTCAGGCGGAAGAGACATCCGGACAATCGTTTCATAGGTCGTAATGCCTGCCCCGCCCTCTGCCAGCCATTCCTGCAGACCGCGGGCATCATATCCCCGGATCAGTCTGGGTTCCAGATCGGAGAACTTCCTGATCTCCCTTTCCCAGTTCACGATGACACTGGCCGGGCATACCACGAGAAAACGGCTCATTCCCTCTGCAGCAAGATTGGTCATGACCGCAATCGCTTCCACCGTCTTGCCAAGGCCCATCTCATCCCCGAGCATGACCTTCTTCTGGTGCAGTATATACTTCACACCGAATGTCTGGTACGGCCGCAGAACAGCCTTCAGATGCCTGTCCGAGAGTTCCACCGCATCGATGGACTCAATCAGTTTATCGGACAGTCCGTAATGATCGATCTTTACGGGACGGTCATCAAAGGAACTCAATGCAGCGTAGTACAACGCCGCATTCCGACGGAACGCCTCCATGCAGATGTCACTGACCGTACGGTTGACGCTGCGGTGCTGCTGGACCAGGGACATGACCTGTTTCCGGTAGGCTTTGGTGTCCAGCTGCCGCAGCGCTTCATATGCCTGCGCCGCTTCTTCCTTCCGCTCCCTGCCCGCGAACAGCCGCCGCAGCGAGCCTTCCAGCACAGCAGCCTGCTTCAGATCCTGTCTGATCTGTTCATGATAGGCACGGTACAGTTTATCCGCCTCACTGCGCACATCCTTGCTATGGAGATAGATGTACAGTGCCTGTACCAGCTCCCGGTCTTCCTTTTCCGGATTGTCTGTCCGGATGCGCAGCAGCACCTGCTCCTTCAACTCTTTGTACATCTGCTTCACTTTGCGGCGGATCAAGGACGCGCTCTGCTCCCCGATGCCTTCCAGTCCTTCCAGCTTTGAATAGGATGTACCGACCAGCCGGCCGATATTTGTATATCCTTCCCTGCGCAGTGCATTGACCCGGATCCTTTCCCCGGAACGGTTCAGTTCTTCGACATCCGTCCGGTTCAGAATCTCCATTGCAGATGCTTCCGTATGATTGTCCACTGCCCGGCGGATTCTCTTCTCATCTGTTTTCTCCGAACCGATGATCTGCTTCAACTGGCTTTCCAGATCCCTGATATTGCCCGATACGTGGCGCACTTCGCTTTTCTGAGGTATTCTCATATGACCCATTATACAGGAAAAGAGGTCCGCAGACCTCTTCCTCACAGATGATAGAGCTTTGTATACTTTTCTTCCAGATAATCCAGATAGTAGTCCGGATTGAACGGTTCTCCCGTTGCCATGCGCATGATTTCATCCGCGTTGTACCGGCATCCGTAGCGGTGGATGTGCTCTCTCAGCCAATCAATGATCACACTGAACCGGCCGCTTCTCAGAAGTTCATCCACATCGATGTCACAGCGCATTGCTTTCATGAACTGGGCTGAGAACGCACTTCCCAGCGCATAGGTCGGGAAGTAGCCGAAGCTTCCGCCGGACCAATGAACATCCTGCAGAATGCCCTGCCTTGCAGTAGGCGCTTTGACACCGAGGTACTTCTCATAGTATTCATCCCAGGTACGGTCCAGGTTTTCCGTGGAGATGGTGCCGGTAAACAGTCCCTTTTCAATTTCATAGCGGATCAGAATATGCAGCGGGTAGGTCAGCTCATCCGCTTCGGTACGTACCAGAGAAGGCTTTCCTACATTGATCGCCCGGACAAACTGTTCCACTGTCACATCCTTCAGCTGTTCCGGGAAGGTCTCCTGCAGTGCCGGATAGTTGGCTTCCCAGAACGGCAGGGTCCGGCCGAGATAGTTCTCCAGCAGACGGGACTGCGATTCATGCATACCGGATGAGATGCCGTAATTGAAGATCGTACCATCGTATTCCGGCGCAACATCATGCCCGTAGTATCCATGGCCGACTTCATGGACCGTGGAAAGGATCGCGGATACGACATTGTTCTCCAGGTACTTGGTCGTCACCCGGATATCGTTTTCGCAGATAATGTCCGTGAAAGGATGCTCCGTTTCATTCTGGTAGCCCCAGCTGGAATCGAAGCCCAGATAAGGCAGAATGACACGGTTCATGTACTCCTTCTGCTTCTGCACATCATACGGCTGCTTCAGGAAGCTGTCATCGATCTGCTGTGCTTCCGTCACTTTCCTGATCAACGGTACCAGACGCTCCCTGACACGGTCGAAGAAGGCATCGTATTTCTCCATTGTCATTCCCGGTTCGTAATCATCCAGCATCTGATCATACATGCTTGCGCTGCTGTTCCTGCAGGCATACATCTGCTTCGAAGCTTCTATGACTTTCTTCAGCACCGGCTCAAAGATGGTATAGTCTTCTGCATTCTTCGCCCGGTGCCATACCTCATACGCTTCCGCTGTCAGCTTTGTGTAGGAAACAAACATTTCCTTCGGCACGACCAGAATATGCTCGATCTCTTTGTCCATCAGCTCGATCTCACGCCGTTTGTCCGCGTCAATGTCCTCTGCCAGCAGCTGCCTGCGGACTTCCACCATATGCAGGTCCGTCTCAATGGAGAACATTTCCCCTGCCAAATACGCCGTGCGCTCATCACGGTAAGCGGCACCGCCCTGCGGTGCCAGGGTCTGTTTGTCTACACCGATCAGGCTCAGTGCCATCTGGTAGGCAGAGAGCTTCAACACCCATTCATCGAATTCTTTCAGCAGTTCTTCTTTCATGATTGTTTCTCCTGTCATTGATATTCACTATTATAATGCAGTTCCATCAATCACCTTTGTTCTTTTTTTCAGTCGGTTTGTTGTGTATAATTCTACTGTTATTGATGTAAAGGGGGATAAATATGGACGCTGTTGCTCTATCAATGCTCAAGCTGCTTGCCTGCTTTGTCGTCATCATGGTAGTCATCGGCTTCGGACTCAGAATCCACTGGGCCGGCATCATTGCCAGTATTCTGGCCATTCTTCTGTTCCGGATCCCGCTTGCTGAAGTGCCCGGAATCATTACCAGAACCGTATTCAGTTCCACTATGGCCTATATGATGGGTGTGTTCTACGTTGTAACGTTCATGCAGAGGCTGATGGAAGGCCGGGATATGCTGCACAAGTCACAGCTCAACCTGGACCATGTATTCCATAACCGCCGCATCAATGCAACGGTTGCCCCGATCCTCGTCGGCATGCTGCCGAGTGTCGCTGCCGCAAACATTGCTGCAAACATCGTTGACGACGCTGTCGGGGATGATCTGACGGTACCGGAGAAAGGCTTCGTAACCGGTTTCTTCCGTCATATTTCCGAAGCGTTCCTGCCGACCTATTCCAACATCATCATCATGTCCAAACTGTGCGGTGTACCCCTCTCCCAGTTCGTCATCGGCATGCTGCCGTTGATTGTTCTCCTTTACGCACTGGGCTACATCTTCTATGTACGCAAGGTACCGCGTGTCTGGCCGGACGCCTCCGCTGATGATGCACAGTACAGCAGATGGAAGGAATTCCTGATGATCTTCGTCAATCTCTGGCCTCTGGTCGTTGTTGTTGTCATGATCCTGCTGTTCAACGTTGATGTACTGATTGCTGCAGCGATCGTCTGTGCCGTCGCCTTCTTCGTGCTTCGCTACAAGCTCGAGGATCTGCCCCGTATGCTGGTCAAAGCATTTGAGCCACAGATGATGATCACAATGATCGTACTGCTCATCTTCACAGGCTTCCTTTCCTACACAGGCGTCATCAACCAGCTGCCTGATTTCTTCCAGCGTTTCCCGCTCCCGCCGTTTGTCATCTTTGCGATGGTGTGGTTCTTCGGCAACTGGGGCGGAGGCGGAACAGCCATTCTCTACGCTGTCACACCGATTGCCTTCGCAGCCATCCCCAATGCCGGCTGGCCGCTGATGGTTCTTCTGAACTCCATGGGATACGCTTCCATGCAGGTTGCGCCGACCCATATCTGCTACGCTGTCATTGCAGACAAGTTCCATATTTCCATGGGGCAGATCTACCGGAAATGCCTGCCGGTCATTCTGATCTTCATAGCTGCCTGCTTCGGCTACTACATGATTCTGGTATAAATGCGGTGTCAACCGCATTTTTTCATGCTTCCGAAATACGCGCCGATGTGCTAATATATATTAGCTATGTGCCCGTGGCGCAATGGATAGCGTGTCAGATTCCGAATCTGAAGGTTGAGAGTTCGAGCCTCTTCGGGCATACCATAAACCGCAGCGATGCGGTTTTTTACATACAAAAAGAGAGGTTTTCCTCTCATTGATCATACTTTTCCAGAAAACTGTGCAGCCGGCCTTCCGCTTTGTATCCCGGGAATGTTTCTATCTGCACGGCATGCAGTGCCCGGAAGATATTGTGTTCGATCTCCGGATTCTTTTTCTTCAGTTCCTTCAGGAGCTCTTTGATTTCCTTGCGTTTGGAATCCAGCTCCCCTGTTTCGCTTTTCTCCGTCATCCGGCAGGCACAGCGCAGAAACTGCAGATCATTGTACGCCGCCCAGGAAATGATGTCTTCTTCATGGACCATGTACATCGGACGGATCAGTTCCATCCCTTCAAAGTTGGTGCTCTTCAGCTTCGGCACCATCGTCTCCAGCTTGGAACTGTAGAACATCGCCATGACCGTTGTCTCGATCACATCATTGAAATGATGGCCCAGAGCAATCTTGGTGCAGCCTGCTTCCCGGGCATAGCTGTACAGGTAGCCGCGGCGCATCCTGGCACACAGATAGCAGGGATTGCCTTCCTGATGGTCTACATAGTCAAAAATCCTGGCCGGCAGGATCCTGGCCTGAATGCCGAGAATCTCCAGATTCCGGACAATCCTCTCCCGGTTCGCTTCATTGTAGCCGGGATCCAGA
>JAFOIY010000048.1 GCA_017420505.1 Solobacterium sp.
AAGTCTGGAACGTTGTCTTCTCCCAGTATGACTGCCGTCCGGATGACATGCCGCGTACGCAGTATCAGGAGCTGCCGCAGAAGAACATCGATACCGGTATGGGCCTGGAGCGTCTGGTCTGCTTGATCCAGGGCGGTGAAACGAACTTCGATACCGACCTGTTCCTGCCGGTCATCCAGGCAACGGAAAAGCTGGCCAAGCATCCGTATTCCGACAGAGCGTACAAAATGGCCTACCGTGTCATAGCGGACCATATCCGTACCGTTACCTTTGCACTGGCAGACGGTGCGTCCTTCTCCAACGACGGCAGGGGCTACGTTCTCAGAAGAGTTCTGCGCAGAGCGGTCAGGTACGGCATCAAGCTGGGCATTGACGGTGCCTTCATGTACAGTCTGGTACAGGTTGTTGCGGATATGATGAAGGGCTACTACCCGTATCTCCAGAGCAAGGTAGCACTGGTCTCCAGGCTGGTGAAGAACGAGGAAGAGAGCTTCCATAAGACGCTGGCCAACGGTGAGGCTCTGCTGAACGCTGAACTGGAGAACTACAAGGATACCAAACAGCTCTCCGGTGCGGTTGTATTCAAACTGTATGATACCTATGGATTCCCGAAGGAGCTGACAGCGGAAATCGCAGAAGAAAAGGGCTATACCGTTGATCTGGAAGGATTTGAAAAGGAAATGCAGATCCAGAAGGAACGGGCAAGGAACGCACGCGGTGAAGAACAGTCCATGCACGGACAGTCCGAAGATCTGATGAACTTCGAGACACCTTCCGAATTCACCGGCTATACGGATACTGTATGTACAGGAAAGGTGACCGGTCTGTTCATCGACGGCGTGCGTACCGATGAAATCGGTGACGAGGGCGATGTGATCCTGGACCGTACCTGCTTCTATGCAGAATCAGGCGGCCAGACAGCGGATACCGGCAAACTGTACGGTCCGGATTTCGAAGCGGATGTCGTGGATGTCCGCAAAGCACCGCACAATCAGCACATGCACCACATCCGCATCGTCAAGGGCACCCTCAAGGAAGGCGATATTGTGGAAGGCTGCTACGACGTAGAGAGAAGGCAGAGAACCAGAGCCAACCATACCAGCCTGCATCTGCTGCAGGCAGCTCTGATCAAGCTCCTGGGCGATCATGTCGGCCAGGCAGGCTCCTACAACGGGCCGGACTATGCACGCTTTGACTTCAACCATTTCGAGATGGTCACTGCCCAGCAGCTCCGGGAAATCGAGCGTATGGTCAATGAAATGATCGCTGCCAACGTCCCGGTCACAACTGAGGTCCTCCCGGTCGAGGAAGCGAAGAATACCGGTGCAATCGCACTGTTCGATGAAAAGTACGGAGATACGGTGCGCGTTGTCACCATCGGTGAGTACTCCAAGGAATTCTGCGGCGGTACCCATGCCGCGGATACCGGAGATCTCGGCCTGTTCAAGATCGTCAGCGAAGAATCCATCGGTTCCGGCATCCGCCGCATCACCTGCGTCACCAAGATGAAAGCCTATGAAGCGTTCCGTGCGGAAGAGGACTATCTGAATGAAGCTGCAGCGATGTTCCGTCTGCCGAACCATATCGGTCTCAAGGAAAAGATCGAGCAGCAGCGCAATGAAATCGACGCTCTGCGCAAGGAAGTCGCCGAAGCTCAGCGCAAAGCCATGAACGCCGAAGCGGATCATGCGCTTGAGAAAGCCGAGGAGATCAATGGTCTGAATGTCCTGTTCCTGAAGGTCAAGGACATGGATGCCCAGGCGATGAAGGACTACGCCGATATGCTCAGAGGCAGGCTGAAGAACAGCGTCATCTTCCTGACCAATGCGGAAGATGACAAAGTGACCTTCATCGGTGCACTGTCCAAGGCAGCGGTGGAGAAGGGGCTCAATGCTGGTACTATGGTTCGGACAGCAGCGGCTGTCTGCGGCGGCAAGGGCGGCGGAAGGCCCGATCTTGCCCAGGCCGGCGGCAGAGATACCCAGAAGGTCCCTCAGGCAATCGAAGCCGTGAGGGAACTGATCGGCTGATCATTCAGGAGCGGTTTCCGTACAGACAGCGGGAACCGCTTTTTCTGTACAATATTAAGAATCCAAGCATCTATACTTTTAGCCTGTTTTGAATTAAGATTAGTTCTAAAGAGAGGTGGTTATATATGGCAAGATACGATACTTCCCCGACAATGAGTTTCAACGCTGATGAGGTGAGAAGACAGAACATCCGCCAGGTGCTCGAGCTCGTTGAAGACGCGCTGGAAGAGCGCGGATACAATGCGATCAACCAGATGGCCGGATACCTGATTACCAATGATCCTGCGTATATTTCCAGTCACAAGAACGCACGCAGCATCATCCAGTCTGTCGAAAGGCATGAGATCATTGAAGAGCTCGTACGTTCCTATCTTGAAGAAGGGCGCTGAGAAGCACCTCCTGCGCATGAAAACAGGCACGGAACAGGCATTCTGTTCCAGGATCCAGAAGGCGTAGCCCGCCTTTTGTTATGAGGAAGAACTATGGAAGACACGATTTATCTGACAGATGAAGAAGGAAACGAACACCGGGCACAGATCATCCTGACCTTTGAATACGAAGACAGGAACTATGTCCTTCTGCGGGAAGAAGGAGACGAGAGCGTATATGCCTTTACCTATGACGACGAAGGCAATATGTACGCAGTAGAGACAGAGGAAGAACTGGAATACTGCGAAGAAGTGCTCGATGCCTTCGTAGGCGAAGCAGGAGAAGTGGATGGCGAAGCGTAGAAGGAAGATCAAGGCAGGCCGGATCATCCTGCTGGCTGCACTGGCTGCCGTACTGGTCTTCGGCATCATCACGATACGCTACAGGAACAACCTGAAGCCGGCACAGAAGGAATCGCAGGAGGTCCTGTTCACAGTACAGCCCGGCGATACACTGCGCAGTGTCGGCAGCCGTCTGGAAGAAGAGGGAATCATCCGGGATGCCGGAGCCTTTTACCGTTTCGGCAAAAGCGCCGGACTGACCGATCTGAAAGCCGGCAATTATATCATCGACCCGAGCACTGATCCGGAAACCATTCTGAAGATCCTTACAGACTCTTCCCAGGCTCTGACGGATGAAGTCAACGTCACCATCGTAGAAGGAGACTGGGCGAAGCACGCTGCTTCGAAGATCGCTGCCCGGACGACGGTACCGGCAGAGGATCTGCTGAGGCTTTGGAATGATGAGAACTACATCCGCTCCCTGATGGGACGCTATCCTTTCCTGACGGATGAAATCTTCAACGACCAGATCCGGATCAAGCTGGAAGGATACCTGGCGCCGGAGACCTACCGTTTCTTCCGGGAAACGACTGCGGAAGCCGTCACAGAGAAGATGCTGGACCAGTCACTGGCTGTATTCAACGAATACAAGGATGATATTCTGGCCTCCGGTCTGAGCATCCATGAATTGTACACCCTGGCAAGCATTGTGCAGTATGAGGCAGGGAAGCCGGAGGATATGAAGATGATTGCCGGTGTATTCTACAACCGCCTCAATACCGGAATGCTGCTGCAGAGTTCGGTCACCGTCTGCTATTCCATCGATATCGAGCAGGATGACAACTGGTGGGCCTGTGAAGTCAACAGCGACTATGAATCCCCGTACAACACCTACAAGTACGCCGGACTGCCTCCCGGACCGATCGAGAACCCGGGGCGTGACGCGTTTGAAGCCGTACTGCACCCGACACCGAGCAACTATCTGTACTTCATGGCAGATGTAAAGACCGGTACCGTGTACTACGCAGAGACGCTGGAAGAGCATAACGCCAACGTCAGGAAGTATCTGAATTGATCCGCAGTACATTAATCTATCTGATCCGGGACGGAAAGTGGCTGATGCTGCTGAGAAACCGGAAGGATCATGATATCAACAAGGGCAAATGGATCGGTGTCGGCGGCAAGCTTCTGGAAGGAGAGACACCTGAAGCCTGCGCAGTCAGGGAAACCTTTGAAGAAACCGGCTACCGGTGCATACCGGAATTCCGGGGAAAGCTGTACTTCATGTATGACGGTGAGGACGACGAGGAAATCTTCGTCTATACCTCAGAAGATTTCTCCGGAGACTTCCACGCCACGGATGAAGGCACCCTGGCCTGGATACCGGAAGAAGAGATCCTGCAGCTGAATCTCTGGCCGGGAGACCGGCTGTTTCTCACCAGGCTGCTGGATCATGAACCAGGATTATTCACCTACAGGCTGGAATACAGCCGCAGCGGCATACTGCTGAAAGCAGAGGAAGAAAACCTATGAACAAACCCATCATCATCGGCATTGCCGGCGGAAGCGCATCCGGAAAATCCACGATAGCGGAAAAGATCGTTGAAAAGTTCCGGGAAGAGAAGAAAGTCGTCATCATCCGGCAGGATGACTACTACAAGGATCAGTCGCACATGCCTTTCGAAGAGCGTGTCAAGACGAACTACGATCATCCTTTCGCTTTTGACAACGATTATATGGTTTACCAGGTCAAGGAACTCATTGCCGGAAAAACGATCCGCAAGCCGACCTATGATTATGTACACCACACAAGAAGCGAGGTCACGGAAATCGTAGAGCCGGCGGATGTCATCGTACTGGAAGGCTTGTTTGTGCTGGAGAGCGAAGAACTGCGCAGTCTGCAGAACATCAAGATCTTTGTGGATACCCCGGCTGATGTCCGCTTCATCCGCCGTCTGGTGCGCGACGTCAAGGAAAGAGGACGTACACTGGACTCCGTCGTATCGCAGTACGTCAATACCGTACGGGTCATGCACCAGTCCTTTGTCGAGCCCAGCAAAATATACGCTGACCTGATCATTCCGGAAGGCGGCAGCAACACGGTGGCAATCGATCTGCTGAAGACAAAAATCAGTAGCATTATCCACGATACAATGCTATAATCCGCTATTGGAACAAGGAGTATTGAAATGGCAGAAGACAGAATCATCATCAGTGAACAGGGACTCAAGGACCTGCATGAAGAATATGAAAGACTCGTCCATGTAGAGAGGGAAGAAGTCAAGGCCGAGCTGAAGGAAGCCCGTTCCCTCGGTGACCTTTCCGAGAATGCGGACTATGATGCAGCCCGTGACCGTCAGGCACGTGTGGAAGCCAGGATTGCGGACCTGGAATACCAGCTCAAGCACTATGAACTGATCGATACCAAGAAGTCCAAGTCCAGGACTGTACGCATCGGTTCTACTGTAGCGCTCCGTTTCCTGGACAATGGTATGGAAGCAACCTACACCATCGTAGGCAGCACCGAGACCGATCCGCTGAACGGCAAACTGTCCAACGAAACACCGCTTGCCCAGGCCATCATGGAAAAGAAGGCAGGTGCGAAGGCAACCGTCAACGTAAAGAAGCCCTATCAGGTTGAAATCCTGAAGGTCAGCTGAACGTTCACCCACAATATCTGCGTATAAATGAGCAGGAGGCATATCATGCGCTGGCTGCTCATTTTGTTTTTGCTTGCCGTCCTGGCATTCAGTATAGACATGGATCCGTTCTCTGCTGAACAGATCCGTACCTCCGGCATTCAGGTCACCATCGAAGGAGAAGTCGAGTATCCGGGCGTCTATACGCTGGAGCCGTATACAGAACTGCAGGATCTGCTGGATCTGGCCGGGACAAAAGAAACTGCCGATCTGGATGTACTGAATCCTCAGACGGTCCTGAAGGACGGCGACTGCGTCATCATCCGTGCAAAGGACAGACCGGCAGGCAGAGTGTCCATCAACACCGGTACACTGGAAGATCTGTGTACACTGCCGGGAATCGGGGAGACAACCGCCGCAAAGATCATCGAATACCGGGAAACGAACGGGTACTATCAAACGCTGGAAGACATCAAGAAGGTCAAAGGAATCGGAGACAAAAAGTATGAGAACATTGAAGATCTCATCTGTCTGTAAGGACCTGCTGGATCATGCGTACCTTGCGGCGGTCCTTCTTGTGCTCTTCCTGCGTGCAGATGTCTACCGGATCATTGTTGCCTTGATCGCACTGGGTTACTGCTTCCTGCGTACGCGGGACAGGACGGTGATCGGTCTGCTGCTGTGTTTTCTCATCGTCTCTGTGCCGCGGGGCAGGACATCCCAGCCGGAGATTGCAGAAGGAAGAGTCGTCTCCGTCTCGGAAAGGTCTGCCGTTGTATACAGCAAAGGATGGATGGTACAGCTGTACTGTGAGGAGATCCCGGTACTGGACTCTGTCATCGCGTTTGAAGCCGGTTTCATGCCCGTAGAGGACAATTATGGATTCTACCGGCCGAATACCCGCAGGAAGTACGCCATGCAGGGAATCCATTATTATGGGTCTGCAGGACAGTGGTCAACCATCCAGGAGAGCCGTTCCCTCAGGGGATGGATCCAGAGGAGGGCAGTAAGACACAGGGACAGACCGCTGCTGTACAGAGTCCTGCTGGGCATGCGGACAGAGGATCTTTCCCTAGTGAGCTTTCTGATGGACAGCGGACTGTCGTGGGCAGGGCTGCTGATGGCCCTGGACCGTCTGCTGAAGTACTGGCTGGACAAAGACCGGAGGTCCCTGGCTGTATGCGCCATCAGCGCTGTACTCTGCCTCATCTACCGGTTTCCTTTTGTTCTGCTGCACAGTACAGTCTACCGTATGCTGAAAAGAACCGCGCTCTCCCGTCAGAAGCGTCTTGGTGCAAGTACGCTGATCTGTCTGACTCTGATGCCCTATGCTGTATTCTCCGCTTCTTTCTGGATTCCTTTCGTCTACCGCTCGGCATCCATGTTCAGTGAACATCCGAAGGCCGCTTCCTGGTATGCCGGCATGATCGTCCAGAGCCTGTTCTTCCATGCCGTCAATCCACTGTCCGCATGGCTGTATCCGCTGATGTCGACGTTCTACGGCACCCTGTTCCTTGTTGCGGCGGTATCGCTGTTTGTACCGTTTGTTTCTGCAGACGCACTGTACCGTACGGCTGACCATGTTCTGGCGGTCCTGAATGCATTCCGTCTGCCGGGATCCCTTCTCGGTGCCGGTCTGCCGTTCTATGTGCTTTCCGCCATCCTGGTATACAGAAAGAAAAAGCAGATCCTGCGACCGGCGTTCCTGTTCCTTCTGTTCATGATCGGCGGTCTGTTCCATCCGTTTGCGGAACTGTCCTTCATCAATGTTGGGCAGGGGGATGCCATTCTGATCCGGGAGCCGTTCAACCGGAACAATATCCTGGTAGATACCGGCAAACCATCCCAGTACCATCAGGTGGATACCTTCCTCCTCAGCAAGGGCATCCGCCGTGTAGATACTCTTTTCATCACCCACAATGACAGCGATCACAATGGAAACCAGGAACGGATTGAAGAGGACTACCATGTCCTTAAGACAGTAACGCAGCACTTTTCCTCTCTGAAGTGCGGAGAACTCCTGTTTTATGATCTCAATCACATCGATGGAGAAAACGACAATCAGAACAGTCTGGTACAGTTCTTCCGGCTCAACGGGATGAGTGTGCTTCTGATGGGGGACGCGGACGCTGCTGTGGAGGAACGGCTGGTCCGGGAATACGGACAGCTGAGAGCCGATATCCTGAAAGCCGGCCACCACGGCAGTGCTACAGCATCCTCCCAGATTTTCCTGCAGTCCGTACAGCCCCGTCTGGCTGTACTTTCCTGCGGATCCTACCGGATCTACCATCATCCCAGCAGGGAAGTCATTGAGCGGCTGAAGGCCAACCGGATTCCCTATCTTGACACAAAGCGCCAGGGAGACATTACCATTCTCTGTCTGCCGGGCTGCAATCTGCTTCTTACCTCTGCCGGCAGGTTTGCCTTCTTTCCGGCTTCTGTCTGAATTCTCTGCCGTACTCTGCTATAATGAATACAAGAGGCAGATATGATCGATATACAATCATTTTCTGACACGTATACTGTCCGCAGGCTTACGGAAGAAGATATACCTGCGGTGGTTTCTGTGTGCAGAGGCAACCCGCAGTTCTATGCATATACGTCTTTCCGGCCGGACGCTGAACAGATCCTTGATGACCTGTATACCTGTCCTCCCGGCAAGGATCTTGCGGACAAGTACTACTGCGGGGTTTTCCACGGTGATGAGCTGTGTGCTGTGATCGATGTGATCGATGGCTATCCTGACGCACAGACAGCGTTCATCGGTTTCTTCATGCTGAAGAAGGAACTGCAGGGAAGCGGGGAAGGCACAAGGATCATGGAAGGGGTGTATCGTACACTGCAGAGCAGCGGCTTCGCACATGTGCGTCTATGCATCGATATGGGCAATCCGCAGTCCAATGCGTTCTGGGCAAAGAACGGATTCCGTATCCTGCGCGCTGCCCCAAGAGGTGAAGAATCTGTCTGGCTGGCAGAGAAGGATCTGAACTAATCATGCCGAATACCGGTCTTAAAAAAGAACACATGGTCGACTATGCCGAGTATATGGACCTGCGTGCCAAACTGGAACATACACCCGGATTTTTCCATTACTACCGGTTCGCCATGGAGGATCTCGAGACCCGGTTCAGCATGCTCAACGAATACTTTTCCCTGGCCGGGGAACAGAATCCGATCGTAGATATCCGCACGCGCCTGAAGACGTTTGACAGCATCTTTGAAAAGCTGAAGCGCAGAGGCTTCCCTGTAACCGTACAGTCCATTACGGAAAATCTGTACGATGTGGCAGGAGTCAGGGTGATCTGTCCGTTCATCGACGATGTATACCGCGTTGCGGATACACTGCTGAAACAGGAAGATATTGTCCTCATCGAAAAGAAGGACTATATTATGTTTCCGAAGAACAACGGCTACCGGAGCCTGCACCTTCTGATTGAACTGCCTGTCGTTCTTCCGCCCGGAAGACGGATGATCAAAGCAGAAGTACAGCTGCGTACGATCGCTATGGAATTCTGGGCAAACCTGGAGCATAAAATGCGCTACAAGCGGGATATGGACCCTGTACTGCTGAAAGGAATATCCGACGAGCTGAAGGAATGCGCAGTCATCAGCAATGAACTGGACCGCAGGATGCAGCAGATCCATTACCGCATTGAAGGAGAAGAGGAAGAAGAATGATCTATCTTCTGAACGGCAAAGAAAGCTGGCTTGTTCTGAGGGACAAGCGGAGGATCATGGAACAGCTTCCTGAGGATACCGTCATCACCGAACTGGACGGATCCGACAGGAAGTCCTTTTCCATGCGGGACATACTCGACGTTGTCTGGACGGTCTCTCTCTTTGAAAGCCGCAAGGCCGTCGTTGTCACCGATCCTTGGTTCTTCATGACCGGCAAGGGGGAAGAGAAAGAACCGAAGCCCAGAAAGAACATCAATGCAGAACTGCTGTCTTCCTACTGCCGGAATCCCAATGACGACTGCGACATTCTGTTCGTCTGCGCCGGCTGGAATGCCAGCAAAGCAGCAGCTGAATACAAAGTGCTCAGCAGCTGTCCGAAGTCCGTCGCGTCCATCATTTCGCACCGAGATCTACGCTTCGGTGATCTTGACACTGCAACGGACAAGGCATTGAGCGAAAGCAATCATACCTTTACACGGGATGCCGTGGAGGAAATCCGCCTCAGAGCCGCCGGCAGTATTTCCGAGATCTACAGGGCCATTGAGAACTTTGATCTGTACGGCAAGAAGGATATCAACCGGGAAGATGTGATACGATTGATGCCCCCGAATGCCGAAGCGGATCTCTGGCGGCTCGGAGAAGCACTCCTGAAGAAGGATACCCGATTGATGATACGGGCATACCGGGACCTCAAGGAACTGTCCGGATATTCTGATACAGATATCATTCCCTTGATCGCTTCCCAGATCCGCAGGGTGTACAACAGCCGTCTCTGCGCGGACAAGGGCATGTCGGACGACCAGATCATCGCGTACACCGGTTCAAAGACAGCCCGGTTCGATCTACGGAACAGCAGCCGGTATACAACCGCCAGCTGCTCGGTCTGCTCAGTTCGCTGGCTGATCTGGACCAGGGCATCAAGACCGGGCAGATCGAAGAAAAGGGCAGCCTGGAAAACTGGCTGCTGAACAGGATCTGATATGAAGCAGGAACGGCTGCTGCATCCGTTTCCGCCGCTCTGGGATGAGGAATCAAGAGTGCTGATCCTCGGATCCTTTCCCAGTGTCATGTCGCGTAAAAACGCATTCTATTACGCCCACCCGCAGAACCGGTTCTGGAAGCTGATGTCATTGATCTACGAAGAAGAGATCATTGACCGGGCGGCTTTCTGCCATCAGCACCATATCGCTCTCTGGGATGTCATTGAAAGCTGTACGATCACCGGAAGCTCCGACAGTTCCATACGCGATGTAAAGGTCAACGATATTGCAGAACTGCTTTCGAAGAGCAGAATCAGGCAGGTATTCACGACAGGCAGTACTGCCTGGAACCTGTACAGAAAATACGTAACGGCAGACATTGATGCAGTACGTCTGCCCAGTACCAGTCCCGCCAACGCTGCGATGAAGCTGGAAGATCTGCTGCCGTACTACCGGCAGATCAGGGAGGTCACGGATGAAGAAGATTGAACTGCTGGCACCGGCCGGCAATCCGGAAGCGCTGAAGGCTGCGGTATCTGCAGGCTGTGATGCTGTCTATCTGGGACTGACTTCCTTTTCCGCACGGGCTTTTGCGGGCAATTTTACGCATGAACAGTACCTGGAGGCGATCCGGTACTGCCATATCCGTGATGTCAGTATCTATGTAACCATCAATACCCTGATGTTCGAGCAGGAAATCGATACCGCCATGGAGGAAATCCGCTTTCTCTATGAGAATGATGTGGACGGCATCATGATCCAGGATCTCGGTCTGTTCCATAAAGCCCGTCTCTGTTTTCCGGATCTGCCGCTGTTCTGTTCCACCCAGATGCACATCCACAATGCGGACGGAGCAGCCTTCATGAAAGCACAGGGCGCGTCCAGAATCGTTGCGGCCAGGGAAACACCGCTGTCTGTCCTGAAAGAGATGGTCAGTACCGGAATCGATGTGGAAGCCTTTGCCTACGGCGCGCTGTGCATATCCTATTCCGGTCAGTGCCTGATGAGCCAGGCCATGAAGAACCGTTCCGGCAACCGGGGCATGTGCGCCCAGATGTGCCGGATGAAATACTGGACGGATGGCGGGAAGAATACAGACGGGGACTATCTTCTCAGTCCCCGGGACCTGAACCTGATCGACCGGGTTCCTGAACTGATCGAAGCAGGCATCTGCTCCTTGAAGATCGAAGGTCGTATGAAACGTCCTGAGTATGTCTGGCTGGTCGTCAGAACCTTCCGGGAAGCCATTGATGCCTGCTACCGTAATGAAACATATACGGTATCACGGGAACGCTTGAAGGAACTGAAGCTGATGTTCAACCGTGATTTCACCGAAGGGCATATCTTCGGGGCAGATACCGCATCCCGGATGAACCATTACCGGCCGAATCATTTGGGTGTACAGGCCGGCACTGTGGTTTCATCCCGGAAAGGGAAAGTACAGGTACGGCTGAGCGACGTTCTCCACCAGCATGATGGCCTGCGCATCATACAGGAACCTGCGGATATCGGACTGACCGCGGTCAGGATCGAGCGGAACGGCAAGCTCGTCAGCCGGGCAGAGCCGGGAGATACAGTATGGCTTGATTGTCCGCAGGACGAATGTCCGAAGAAAGGCAGTCCGCTGCATAAAACCAGTGATACGGAACTGCTCGGCAGGATCCGGGAAGGCATGCAGGAAGAACACACGGTACCGGTAGCCATGGAATACTCATCAGAACCCGGCGCACCGCTGATTGTAACGGTTGATGATGGCATTCATTCTGTATCCGCATTGTCGGAACAGAACTGTGAATACGCGCAGAAAGCGCCCCTCAGTGCGGAAAGGCTGGAGCAGGCACTGCGGAAGGCAGGGGGAAAGCCCTACATTGCAGAACGGATCAACGGACACTGTGGCAATGTATTCCTGCCGGTCAGCGTCATCAACGATACCCGGCGCAGAGCACTGGCCATGCTGGACGAACAGCGTGCTGTACATCATTCCTACTGTGGAGAACAGACCGCGGCAGATACGCTTCCTGAGCCGGAAAAGCCTTCATACAGGCTGATTGTTGCCGGGGCAGGGGATGAATACCGTGACGGCATCCTGTTCGCAGAAAAGGCCTTTCTGCCGCCTGTACGTGA
>JAFOIY010000049.1 GCA_017420505.1 Solobacterium sp.
ACTTCTACTATCCATTGCTTGCGGTCATGATTCTGGGCATTCTTTCCTTCTGGCTGATCCAGTTCACGGACGGAATGCTGAAAACCGTGATCCTGTATGTGGGCGGTGTACTGATGATGGGCGGCATTCTGTCCCTGACCGGTGCGTTTACGTCTTCCTTTCAGGACTATCTTCCGGAAGGTACGGAAGGGCGTTTCCAGGGTGTGCGCATGTGCTTCATGGTCCTGATTCCAATGATTGTCGGGCCGATCATTTCGTTGCTGATCGGGCTGGATGCCATGGGCATGAACGGTGCAGGCTTTGTACCGCCGTATACCTTGTTTCTGGCAGCCGCAATCGTCGCTCTTCCGGCTGTGATTCCGGTCTGGTTTGTCCGGAAGGATTCCGAATAGAGATTCTTTATTGTAAGAAAGACCCTGCACATGTAGGGTCTTTTATACTCTTTGATCAGAACGGTTTCCGCAGGGTGATATCAGACACCGGTGTCAGACCGAAGCGTGCAGCGTAATCCAGGGCTGCCTTCAGTTGATCCGGATGGGCTGTATCTTCGGGTCTGTGCGCATCACAGCCCAGGATGACGCAGCACTTTTCCTCTGCTGCAATTTCCCAGAAACGATCATCGGGATAGTTCCTGTGTTCCCGCATGCCGAGCATGTTGATCTCCAGCGGAATGCCGAGCGAATACGCACTGCGGCAGAGCCGGGTCATTTCCTGCCGGTAGATTCCGGAAGGTCCTGTAAAGCGGAACAGATCCGGGTGAGCCACATAGGTAAAGCAGCCGGTTTCCATGCCGGCATTCACGGCGTCAACATAAGCGGCCAGCGCATGAGCGTCCGACTGCGGCCTGCTGTTGTATACGGTCTCCCGGCTGTCGGTAAAGTGCTGGCCAAGCAGAAGATAATCCACCGGGTAAGCGCTGAGAAGCGCCTTCAGATCCGCAAAGAGATCCGGGTAGTATTCTGCTTCAAAGCCGAGCCGGATATCAATGGTACCGCGGAATTCTTCGCGCAGGGACAGGACACTGCGGGCATAGTCTTCCAGCTTCCCGAGGGGAACCCGGAAGCGTGATTCATGCCCGTCCGGAAAGGGCATAGGTACATGGTCGGAAAACCCTAGGGTCTTCAGTCCCTGTTCTACAGCAGTCTCAACATATTCTCGGTCGGCTCCGGACGCGTGTCCGCACCGTACGGTATGGGTATGATAGTTGGCAATCATAGCGGTCAGCCTCTCTCTGTTCCATTCTACCAATTCCGGACAGAACCATAAACCGGTTCCCGGATGAAAAAAGCTTACTGCAGATGGTACAATGAAGCAGTAAAGCGTGCTGTATACCGGAGAATAATGAACCCGATGCCAGAGAAGACGAAAAAGACCGGAATCCTTCATCAGACCGCACGGCTTTTCATTATGGACATTCTTGATCTTACGATGGTGCGCCTGGAATACCCTGGATGACGGATGATGCAGAAGGTGGATAAAAACAGAAATCTGAAAATGATCATGTCCCTGATGGCCCGTCTGCTGCCCGTACAGATTCTGGCGGCGGCGGTCGGTTCCATCAACGGCATTGTATCGAGCTATTTCGCAACCAACTATGTCGGCATTGACGCTATGAGCGCTGTCGGTCTGTACAGCCCGGTCGGCTTCCTTCTCGGTGCAGTCTCGACGCTGCTGGCAGGCGGCTGTGCAATCCTGAGCGGACAGTATCTGGGGCAGAACCGGATGGACCGGCTTCAGAGCGTTTTTGCGCTGGATCTGGTTGTTTCGACGATTGCGGCATTGATTCTTGCGGCAGCAGGCTTTTTCCTGGGCATGCGTGATCTGACAGGGATGTTTACCCAGGATGCGGCAATCCGTCCGCTGTTCAACCGCTATCTGATCGGGCAGGCCATCGGGATTCTGCCGCTGATCCTCGGCGGCCAGATGCCGGTCTTCCTGGCCATCGAGAACCAGCGGAGGCGTACGACCGCTGCCAGTGTGATCTACATTGCCGTGAATCTGGTACTGAACCTGGTGTTCGTCAAAAACATGAAAATGGAAGCTTTCGGCCTTGCGCTGGCTTCGTCCCTGGGCATGTGGGTGTTCCTGCTGGTACAGTTGCAGTATTTTCTGTCGGACAGAGCCGTTCTGAAGCCGGTGTTCCGCCGTATAGCCTGGGGTGAGTCCATACGGGTTGCGGCCGTCGGTTTCCCCGGCGCAGCCAGTCTTCTCTACCAGACCGTACGCGGCCTGATCGTCAACAACCTGCTTACGCTGCATACCGGGAGTATGGGTCTGTCTGCCTTTGCGGCAGCGAACAATCTCCTGGGTATTTTCTGGGCTTTGCCGGGCGGGATTCTGGCCGTATCACGCCTGTTGATCAGTGTCAGCGAAGGCGAGGAGGACCGCCGTACCCTGGCAGACATTATGCGTGTGGTACTGAAGTGCTTTGTGCCTCTGGTACTGGTAGTTGATATGCTGATTATGGCATTGTCTGTACCGCTGGCCCGGCTGTTCTTCCAGGATCCGGCTGTTCCTGCTTTCGGGATGATGGTGTCCTGCCTGCGCATCCTGCCGCTCTGCATGCCGCTCAGTGTCATCTGTATGCATTTTGTGTGCTACGGGCAGTCCTCCGGGAAGCATCTCTATGTGAACCTGCTGTCACTGCTGGACGGTGTGGTATGCGTTGCGGGCTTCTCGTATCTGCTTAGCGGCTTTCTGGGCATCCGGGGCGTCTGCTGGGCCAATGTGCTCAACGGTATCGTAACAACGCTCTACATTGTCGGCTGTGCGTGGATCAGGCAGAAACACTTCCCGCAGGACATGGAGGAGCTGATGATGATTCCGGAGGAATTCGGTGTACCGGAGGAAGACCGGATCGATGTCAGCGTCCGTACCGTAGAGGAAGTCGTGGATGTTGCGCGGAGAGTCCAGGCATTCTGCCTCGCGCGGGGTGTGGACGAAAAAAGAGCGTACTACGCAGGATTGTCCATGGAGGAAATGGCCGGCAATGTCGTAGAACATGGATTTTCCAAAGACAGCCGGAAGCACACTGTCGATCTGCGGACCTCCTGGCGCAAAGGAAAGGTTATACTGAGAATCAAGGACGACTGTGTACCTTTTGACCCGCAGAAGAGAAAGGAACTCTCCGAGGGAGAAGATGTGACGAAGAACATCGGAATACGGATGGTATACAGCATGGCGGACAGCATTGAGTACCGGAATATACTGGGGCTGAATGTACTGACCATTACTATCTAGAGGACAAGGATATGAAGGAACTGGAAGAAAGAATCAGGAAAGAGGGAAGGGTACTGCCGGGCAGTATCCTGAAGGTGGACAGTTTTCTCAATCATCAGATCGATGCACTGTTCATGGACAGGATGGCCGCGGAGATCCACGAAGCGTTCAAGGAGGAACGGATTGACCGGATCATGACCGTGGAGGCCAGCGGAATCGCCCTGGCGCAGTGTACAGCGATGCACTTCCGGGTGCCGTATGTCTTTACGAAAAAGGCGGTATCCGGGAATATCGGCAGTGATGTCTATGTATCGCACGCATACTCCTATACCTACGGCAGAGACTATGAAATGGTTGTATCGAAGAAGTATGTGCATGCAGGAGAGCGGGTGCTGCTTGTGGATGATTTCCTCGCGGACGGCAGAGCCATGCGGGCCATGATCGATCTCTGCGAACAGGCCGGTGCGGAAGTTGCCGGCATCTGCGCCTGCATCGAGAAGGGATTCCAGGACGGCGGCAGGAAGCTTCGGGAAGACGGATACCGGGTATACAGCCTGGCCATTGTTCAGGAGATGAGTGAAGAAGGCATCCGGTTTGCATGATGAAAAAGACATGGCATATACGGATGAACCGGATGTATCTTTCCAGACAGGCCTGCCTGCAGGAAGCGCGGCGGATCATCCAGGGCGGACATATTGATGGCATGAGTGAGCTGGAGATTGCCCAGGAGATCTTTTTCCATGCCGGTGCCTACTATACCTGTACCGCACTGCAGAAATACCGGCTGGATTTCCGCAGGATCATTGAGGCCGCGGATCCGATCGATCTGGCGGACGGCGGTGATTACCCGGCGCGCAGGCTGGTCTACCGGATCTGGTGGCACCTGCCGCACAGGAGGAATGCCGGCCGATGAAAAAGTATTTCTTCTTTGATATTGATGGTACGCTGACGGATCTGCGTACAGGAAGATTCGTGGACAGTGCACTGGCGGCAATTGCTGGGCTGCAGCAGAACGGGCACTTCACCGCGATTGCGACCGGGCGTGCCTGCTACAAAACCCTGCCGGCCATGGAAAGCACCGGTATCCACAATGCAGTGGCCAACGGCGGCGCAGCGCTGATCATCGATGATGTACTGGTGAAGAACAGTCCGCTGGACCGGGAGAAAGCGCTCAGGATCATCCGGGAAGCGGATGCGCTGGGATACGGTATCCTTGCGGCATACAATGACAGTACGGATGTCTTCATGCGGGACCATCGCTTTCTGGAACAGGCAGGAGAACGCCGGGAACCTACGGTGTACCACTATGAACCGGACCGTTCCTTTGAAGATCTGCCGGAGATCTACAAGATCTACATCTCAGTGCCTGCAGAAGAAGAATACCGGCTGGTGAACCGGGACCTACTGGGGCATATCCGGATGGGCGGTCCGTACTTCTGGTACCAGCATGACCGCAAGGATGAAGGGATCCGGGAAATGATGAAATACCTGAATGCAGATCCGAAGGATGCGGTTGTCTTCGGTGATGGTGAGAATGATGAAGTGATGTTCGGCAGGGAATGGTTCTCAATCGCCATGGGAAACGGATGGCCGGGCCTGATGAAGCAAGCAGACTACATAACGGACGCATCCGTTGACGATGGCGTATACAACGCCTGTGTTCACTTCGGCTGGATCAAAGGAAGGGAATAGAATGACAATGAAGTACGGACCGATTCCGTCTCCTGTACGGACAGAGGAAAAAGAGCCGGTCTTCCGTGATTCACCATTGGTGGAAATCCGGGAAGACAGCAGACTGAAACTGTACATGATGTATCCTGCTCTTGGCCTGAAAAACGGCTACAGACGATGCCTGCTGCGCAAAGAAGCGGCAGAGATGCTGGAACAAGCAAAGAAATACCTGCCGGAAGGGTACAGCTTCCTCATCTGGGATGCCTGGCGCCCCTTTGCGCTGCAGAAGGAACTGCGGGAATACTACCGGGACCGCATCATCGAAGAATTCGGCCTGATGGACAAGAGTGAAGAAGAACGGGAACAGTTCATTTCCAGGTTTGTTGCGGATCCTGTTCCGGACCGGATTCATCCGCCTGCCCATACGACCGGCGGAGCCGTGGATCTGACCATTGCCGGACCGGACGGAAAAGAGCTGGACATGGGTACGGCATTCGACGCGTTCACGGAGCGTACAGAGACGGTCTGGTACGAGCAGCAGGAATCAAACGAAGAGATCAGGGAGAACCGCAGAATGCTGTACCATATCATGACCCGGGCAGGCTTCACCAACATCCCGTCGGAGTGGTGGCACTATGAATACGGTGACCGGAACTGGTCCGCCTCTACGGGTGAGCCGCCCTGCTACAGCGGGATCTTTACCGTTGAGGAAGCAGAACAATCTACGCTATCATAAAGACAGGAATCAAACTACAGCAAGGAGAACATACCATATGAAAATCGGTGTTTACTATGTCGAATCAACCAATGCGGACGGTGAAAACATCAACCGCTACAATCATGAACTGGTGGACAGACTGGCAGAGATGACCGGTCTGGAGATCCGGTTCGTTGAACTGGAAGAAGCGAAGGACCAGGATATGCTGCTGGTATTCATCGGCGGCGGCGGTACTGAAGGCAGATTCAAGCAAGCCCTGCCGGCACTGCCTCACCCTGTACTTCTGATGACTACCGGGTACAACAATTCCCTCGCGGCTTCCATGGAGATCCTGTCCTATCTGGAGCAGAACGGCATCCGCGGTGAGATCATCCATGGCTCAGAGGAGAAGATGGCATCGAGGATCGCTGTCCTGGCCAGGGTATTTGCAGCAAAGAAGAAGATCAATCATCTGCGCCTCGGCAGCATCGGCAAGCCCAGTGACTGGCTGATCTCTTCGGATGTGGACAAGAAGAAGAGCCTGGAAAAGAACGGCATTACGATCGTTGACGTCTCCATGACGGAGTTCTTCATGGAAGTCAACAAAAAGGAATACGAAGACAATGAATGGACCCGGATGGTCAAGGCAAAGAACTGGCATCCGGAGGATGTAGAGGTCAGCTGCAGCATCTACGGTGCACTGAAGCGTCTGGCTGAGAAGTATGAACTGGACGGAATGACGGTTCGCTGTTTTGATCTGCTTCAGCCTTTCAAGGGGACCGGCTGTATGGCACTCGCTGTACTGAACGCGGAAGGCGTCTATGCCGGATGTGAAGGAGATATGCCCAGTCTGATCTCCATGGCTGTACTCGGTGAACTGACCGGCCAGCCGGTGTTCCAGGCCAATCCTTCCCGGATCCTGACGGATACCGACGAGATCATCTTTGCACACTGCACGCTGCCGCTGAACATGCCTACGGATATCGAACTGATGTCCCACTTTGAATCCGGTCTCGGCATCGCTTTCCGCGGCAGGATCCCGGAAGGCCCGTGCACCATCTTCAAGACATCCGGTCTGCTGGACCGCTGCTTCGTCAAAACAGGACTGCTGGAGGAGAACCTCAAAGAGACCAATCTCTGCCGTACACAGATCAAGATCAAGCTGGAGAAGGAGGATCTGAACTACTTCCTCACACACTCCATCGGCAACCATCATCTGATCGTAAGCGGCGACTATGAAGAGCTGATCAAGGAATTCTACCGCTGGCTGTAAACAAAAAACCCTCCCAGGAGGGTTTTTGAATACAAAAAGGGTCCTGAAAACCCTAACAAAATTATTATACAGGATATAAATATGTAAAAAAAGACTGTTTCTTCACATTATTGTTGTTATTCTATAGTTGAAGATGTAAAGAGACGCAGCAGAAAGTGAGGTCTCACGCTATGAAGAAGGTACTGCTTGAATACTCATCGTAGTTTCCTTCGGTAGATGCAGAATGCCGGGGGAAACGAAAAACAGAAAAACGGTAAGCTGACCGTACCTCGGTAAAAAACAGCAGAAAGTGAAGTCTGCAGAACAGGACAGACCAATGGACAGTTTAGAGTAAAAACTGAATACTCCAAATACCGGCAGAAGACCGGTAATGAAAAAGAAACCAGTTCTTGGGCGGAGTAAAGAGTCCGCCGGGAAAAGGCCGGAGACAACCGGCGCGGAAAAAATCCGGAGCGAACCGTAGAAACCACGGTGAAAAGAAAGCCGTTAAAAATGAATAATAGTAAGAGATCCCGCAGTCAGATCAGGTGAACGGAAACACAGAACGAAGACGCGGGATCTTTTTCATGCGTATAATAATACCGGAGGTACCGGTATGGAACTGCATGTCAAACGCTTCAACGAGCTTACGCTGGATGAACTGTACGAACTTCTGAAACTGCGGGTTTCAGTATTCGTAGTAGAGCAGAACTGCCCCTACCCGGAACTGGATGACCGGGATCAGAACGCGCTGCATCTTTGGTATGAAGACGAAGGAGAGATGATCGCTTATCTGCGGATCATGGACAGAGGTGCCGTCAGCGACTATGTATCGATCGGCAGAGTGATTGCCGTTAAGAGGAGGCAGGGCATTGCGACCCGGCTGGTATCCGACGCAGTCCGTACCGCAAAGGAACAGTTCGCAGCCGACAGGATCTATCTGGAAGCGCAGGTCTATGCCAAAGGGCTCTATGAGAAGCTGGGATTCCGGGAAGTCTCGGATGTATTCCTCGAAGACGGCATCCCGCATGTCAAAATGATCCTCGAATGCTAGAAAAAGGAGAAGCTCAGCGCTTCTCCTGTTTTTCTTTGTTCCGCTTATCGTTGATGATCTTTACATGTTCCTCTGTAATCAGCGTTACGTTGTTTTCCTTTGCCCAGGCAACACAGCCGTTCAATACGGTCTTCAGGAATGGTCTGGGTACTTTGACGAAATTCTTCAGAGCCTCATCCGTGAATTTCACCTGATCATCGATTCTGTCTGCCGCAAAGCGGATGGAAGCGATATCCACCTCTTTCGGGGCTGGGATCGGCTCACCGATGGGCTTTGTCCAGCGCGGGAAGCGCACATACCAGAAATTGGTGGAATCGCGGTAGCCGTAGTCTACGGGTACATGCGGGAAATTGTTCTTCGTTACACCGTTGATGATGGCATGGTAGGGTGCTTCCTTCATCAGGATCTTGTCCACATACAGAATGAAGTGCGCACCGTATTTCGATGTCAGTCCGTTGAAGTCATTGTAGGGACCATCATAGCCGTCATCGATGTCTTCCGGGCGGAAGCGTTCTGCATTTTCCAGATGCCTTGCCCAGGTGCACTCGAATACCTGGAAAGCATCGCTCAGTACCTCAGGACGTTCGGGATCCTCCGGATCCGCAAGGCCTTTCTCCGTACGCCACCTGAAGTCCTTCATCTTTTCCTTGGACGGTCCGGGATAGCCCAGACGTACCGCCTCCTTGAAGGTCTCCTTCTCATCGGTGATGAAATTGATCGCGCATTTGCCGGTGCGCAGCAGATTGAGGCAGGTGTTGGAATTGTTCCGGCATTCCAGGATCATGGCATAGCGGTCTTTTCCGGCAATGTAGTACGGAAAGCAAAGCGAGTAGGACCCGACGTTCAGGCTTCCGTCTTCATTGACGGTGGAGATGCAGACGACGGGCATAGGATAGAAGGAAGAGGTCTGATAGAAATTATCGACAATACGCAGATCCTTGAAAGAACTCATAAAGCATGTCTCCTTTTCCATTGATGTACAGGGACATTGTAACAGAAAAAAGGGCAGACACTGATTCTGCCCTTCATCGCATTACGGCAGGAGTTTCCGGTAGAGTTCCACCAGTTCCTGGGTCAGGCTGTCCTGTGCGTAGCGGGTGCGCGCGTAGGCCGCGATCCTGTCCCTCCATTCTTCGGAGGTGATCTTCAGGACCTCTGTGACTTTATCCGCCAGGTCTTCCGGATCGGAAGGGCGGATCAGTCTGCCGACGTCCTGGTTGACCAGATCGGGAAGACCTCCCTGGTCTGCCGCAATCACCGGCACTCCGCAGCCCATCGCCTCCAGCGCAGCCAGACCGAACGGTTCATGGCGGGAAGGAATCAGGAAGGCATCGGTGATGCTGAAAATCCTGCGGAGTTCCTGCTGGTCTACATTGTCGAGGAAACGGACGGATTTCAGCTTCAGGTCCTTTGCCCGCCACTGCAGATTGCTTCGTTCATCGCCGTCACCTACGATCAGTGTCAGGGAAGCAGGATCCCGGTCCTCATAGAGCCGTATGGCTTCCAGCAGAATATCGACACCCTTGAACCAGGTGAGCTTGCCGGCATAGGTCACAATACGCTTGTTTTCATATTCGGACGCATCAATCCAGTATCTGCCCAGCACTTCCTTTCTGGTGAGCTTCTCCGGGTAGAAGACGGCCGGATCATAGCCGGTCCGCAGCAGTGTGATCCTGTCCGCGCAGCCGGGGAAGCGTGCCTTCAGCATCGTACTGTTGTCCTTGGAGATGGAAATCACCGCATCGCAGGCCTGTATGGCTTCTTCTGCATAGCGGCGCAGTGCCGGCCATTTGTCATAGCCCATCAGGTCCGTACCGTGCGTGGTGATGACCAACGGTACATTCCTGCCTGCTGCCAGGGCCGCAAGGATCCACACATGCTGGGCATGGATCAGATCCGGCCGGAAGTCCGCCATTTCTTTGTCGATAGCACTGCGGAAAGCGTCGGTATACATTGCGGTCTGCTCTTCACTGAGATCCCCGAAGGTCAGTGAACTGCGGGGATGGGAAGTGAAGCACGGGAAATTGAAGGGGAGAGCCGTGTTCATGGACTCACCTGTCGTGCCCTGGTGACGGCTGTCCTTGACAGCGTCATCCGGCGTAAAGAAAACCGGATGAATGCTGACGCCGTCAGGAATGATGAAACGGTCAGTGTTCTCCGGCAGAACGATGCGCACTTCGTGTCCCAGCGCCGCTAAATGGACCGCAAGGTTGCGGGTGTAGGTTCCGCTTCCGGAACCGGTTAAAGGAAAATGATTGATCATTAATATCTTCATGATGATTCTCCTTTTAGGGATTCCTTTGTTACCTATATTATACTGCGTACAGGAAATGATTTCGATACCGGGACTTTATCCATAAAAGATATTTATACAACGATTATTTTTGGTTATTGATACCATATTGTGATATCCTTAATAAGTATGTGACAGGAGAATTTCTATGGGTCTGTCTGCGTTGAACTGGGGAGCGATTCTGGGCGGTTTCGGTCTCTTCATGTTCGGTATCAAATTCATGGGCGATGGTCTGAAGGCTGTAGCCGGTGACGCCTTGCGCGATTATATCAATAAAGCAACTTCAAACCGCTTCAGCGCTCTGCTGGTAGGCATCGTCCTGACCATGATCATGCAGAGTTCATCCGCGACGTCTGCCATTACCATCGGTCTGGTACGCGCCGGCCTGATGACGTTCGAACAGTCTGCCGGCATCATTCTCGGTGCTACGATCG
>JAFOIY010000050.1 GCA_017420505.1 Solobacterium sp.
GCTGGCGAGTGGCATTCCGTCGCTGGCGATGTTTCTTTGGCTGAGAAAGCAGAATGAAGGGGAAGCGTACCGGAAAACATGCAATAAAGCAATCTTCGCCGGTATGGCAGCGAGTTTTCTGGTGGTTCTGTTTTCCCTCGTACTGAGTCTGTTCGGCAATGTCGTGCTGCATGTGTATGATGAAGGAAAGGAACTGCTGACCGAGTTCTGGAAGGCTTTCTTCGTCTTCGCGCTGAGTGAAGAAACCGCGAAATTCCTGATGTTCCGCAGGGTCCTGAAGAAGACCGAACATCCCTACAGTGTACGGGATCTGGTGGCTTTCATGACCATTGTCGGCATGGGATTCGGCGTTCTGGAAGGCGTCGTCTACGGTTTCTCGACCAGTGTGATCCAGATGCTGGTGCGGGGCGTTACGCTGGGACACGGCGGCTACGGCTTCCTGATGGGCCTGTATTACGCGAAAGGCCGGCAGACGGGCAAGAAGGGGTACTATGCACTGTCCTACCTTATACCGTATCTGCTGCACGCTCTCTATGACTTTACTCTTAGCGATGCCGTGGAGCAGTGGAATGATAATCTGGTGTTTGTGCCGGTGAACCTGGCAATCTTCTCGCTGGTTCTGGTCTTCCTCATCATCCGCTGGATGAAGAAAGCACGCAATGATGAAGCTTTGATCGCTCCGCTGGCCGGAACAGAGGTCCATGAGGTTTGATACCCGCACAAAGAAGCCGGCACTCTGGAATATCCTGATCCAGGTGATTTTCGTACTGGCTATTGTTGTACTGCTGGTGCAGCGGGATGCCCGCAGGTATTCTGCCCTGGCCTGCATCCTGCTGGCTGTGTTCGTACTGGCGGCGGTGATCCAGCTTCTGATGGCATTCCGCGGCCAGCTGCAGTACAATCCGTACTCCTACAATACCGTCTACTACCTGGGCTTTGCCCTGTTCCTGCTGTTTCTGTTCATTGCGCTTGCTGATCTGGCGGTGCACATCCTGCAGAGTCCGGATGTCTACCGTCCGGTGGAAATCCTGCACCGGCTGCTGGGTTCGTCAAAGACCTATATGTATCTGACGTTCCCGTTCCTGGTGCTGTTCTGCCTGGGCCTCTGCGTTTCCAATCTTTCCCTGATCCGCCATGAAGGCTTCCGTCCGGTCAATATACTCGGGATTGTTCTCTCTTTCCTGATCGTAGCCGGTACGGTCTTCCTGTTCCGCTATGACTATGCGGTCAGCGGCAGTATGCAGGAAGTGATGATTCATGATCTGCTGGGCAATCTGATTGCGGCGGTCTACCTGTACTATGAATGCATGCTGGTGGGGACCATTGCGGGAGGTGTCATTACAGCCCGCTATGAACCTGATCCGGACCGTGATTTTGTGATCATCCCCGGCTGCGGCATGCGTGCGGACGGTACGCCGACTCCGCTGCTGAGAGGGCGGCTGGAAAGAGCGCTGGCGTTCCGCAGCAGACAGCTTCAGGAGACAGGGAAGGATCTGTATTTCATCCCGTCCGGCGGCCAGGGACCGGATGAAATCATTCCGGAGAGCACCTGCATGAAGAACTGGCTGCTGCAGAACGGTGTACCGGAGGAACGGATTATCGAAGAGAACCGGTCCACGACAACCATGGAGAACATGCAGTTCTCGAAGGAAAAGATCATGGCAGTCGATCCGAAAGGGAAGATTGCCTTTGCAACCTCGAACTATCACGTTTTCCGCAGCGGTCTGTGTGCGAGAAGGGTGAAGATGAAAGCGGCCGGCATGGGTGCGCCGACGAAGTGGTACTTCTGGCCGAATGCGGCGGTACGGGAGTTTGCCGGTCTGCTGAAGGAGCACCGGGGCAAGCAGGCACTGATCCTCGGCGGGATCATCGCCGCCCATGTCATACTGACCATGATGGTCTATCTGTAGGTGAGGAATGAAAAAGCTGTTTACAGAGATTCCGTACATCAAAGGAGACCGGCTGGTCATCCGGAAGGTGGAGGAAAAGGATGCGGAAGGACTGCAGGAGCTGGTGGACAGCCCCGCAGTCTACCGCTGGCTGCCGACATTCCTCTGCGAAAGGAAGTACAGGGATGTTCACCGTGTCATCGAGCATCTGTACGATGAATGCCGGCAGGAGTCGCTTATTCTGGGAATCTGCCTGGAAGAGGGCTTCTGCGGTCTGATGGAGCTGTACGGATACAAGGAAGAAATCCATAAGATCAGCGTAGGATACCGGCTGCTGGAAAGGTACTGGGGGCAGGGGATCGCTACGGAAGCGCTGGGCATGATGGTGGACTGGCTCGGACGGGAGACGGACATCGAAATCATTACAGCCAGCACGATGGTGGAGAACGCTGCTTCTGCCGGTGTACTGCGGAAGAACGGGTTTGATCAGGTTGTCCATGCGGTCGGGGAAGACTGGGGATACAGTACACCGACCCTTGCGGATAAATGGATCCGCTGATGTTGAAGGATGACCTTCGGAAAGATATGATGTATATAGCGGAATACGGCGAGGTACGGCTATGAAAACAATGGAAGTCAGAGTGACCGGAGCGGGTGACGGCCTGGTGCAGGCACTGGAGGCAACGGAGCAGTTTGCAGCGAACAGTATGCTTCCGAAGAAGGACCGGCTGCATCTCCGTCTGCTGGCGGAGGAACTGCTCGGTCTGATCCGCAGCATGATCGATGATCTGGAAGCCGACTACTGGCTGGAGCAGGCAGAAGGCAAGGTACGGCTGCATCTGACGATGGATGCCGAACTGTCCAGGGAAGACCGGGAAGCACTGATCGCTCTGTCCACCAGCAAGGAGAATGAAGCCGCCAAAGGCATCATGGGCAGGATCAAGGACATGATCACGACCGTGATTGCGCCGAGTGAGGAAGGACCGTCCCTGGCCTCTCTGGGCGTGATGAGCCTGGGCAGCCCCAACGGCTACCGTGCCGGTTCCTATGACTGGTCCCTGCAGAAGTACCGGGACGGAGTGGCGGATGATGAAGAAGCCATGGATGAACTGGAGAGGTCCATCATCGCCAGCATTGCGGACGAAGTGCGTGTGAGCATTGAGGGCACACATGTTGAAATAACAGTAGACAAAGCATTCTGAGAAAACAGGAGGAAAGAATATGAACATCAATCAGACAAGGAACGGCAGCGAACTGACGATCGCCCTGGTGGGCCGTCTGGATACGACAACAGCACCGGAGCTCGAAGCAGTGGTCAAGGAAGCGCTGGAAGGCGTGGAGACCCTGTGCTTTGACCTGGAGAAGCTGGAGTATGTCTCCTCCGCCGGACTGCGGGTACTGCTGCAGGCACAGAAGACGATGAACAAGCAGGGCACGATGAAGGTCAGAAACGTCAGCGAGATCATTATGGAGATCTTTGAGGTAACGGGGTTCACAGACATTCTGACCGTTGAGTAGGCCACGGATGATTGAACGGAAACTGTACCGAACGGATATGCTGCGGTGTGCACTGTGCTATGAAGCACCGTGCACAGCCGCCTGCGGAATACTGGATCCGGCAGCGCTGCTGCGCCGGATCTGGTTTGATGATGAGAAGACAGCAGCCCTGAGCCTTCCGGAGAACAGTCCCTGCGCCGGATGCAGTGCACGCTGCGAAGAAGCCTGCATCCATCCGCATGAGGTACCGGTACGTACCCTGATCCAGCGCCTGAAGGAAGAAGTGGAAGCGGAATGCGGCATGCCTGAGGATGAATCCCGTCTCAGAACGGACTTCTGCGGCATCCCGTTGGAGAACCCGTTCCTGCTGTCTTCGTCTGTGGTCGCCAGCTCGTATGACATGTGCGCCCGGGCTTTCGAAGCCGGCTGGGCAGGTGCGGCGTTCAAGACCATCTGCAGTTTTGATATTCATGAAGCATCGCCCCGTTTCTCCGCCATTACCGGCGACAACGGCGCGATCATCGGCTTCAAGAATATCGAACAGCTCTCCGACCACAGCGTAGCGGAAAACATGGAGACCTTCCGCCGGCTGAAGGCAAAGTATCCCACCAAGTTCATCCTGGCTTCCATCATGGGGCAGAATGATCAGGAGTGGGAGGAACTGGCCCGTCTGTGTGAAGAGAACGGAGCAGATGCCATAGAACTGAACTTCTCCTGCCCGAACATGGCGGACGGCGGACTGGGTTCCGACATCGGTCAGGTACCGGAGCTGGTGGAGCGGTTCACCGCCGCGGCCAGAAGGGGAACGACCCTCCCGATCCTGGTCAAGCTGACGCCGAATGTAGCGGAGATGAGTCCGGCAGCGGAAGCAGCGAAGCGGGGCGGTGCAGACGGGATTGCGGCCATCAACACCATCAAAAGCATCACCGGGGTGAATGTGCACACCTATGTATCTTCGCCGTCTGTACACGGAATGTCCGCGGTAGGCGGCTACAGCGGTAATGCGGTCAAGCCCATCGCAATGCGCTTCATCGCTGAAATGGGTCAGAATCCTGCCCTGGAGGGCATGCACATCAGTGCCATGGGCGGCATTGAGACCTGGAAGGATGCGCTGGAGTACATCCTGCTCGGTGCCGGCAGCGTGCAGGTGACGACAGCGGTCATGCAGTACGGTGTCCGGATCATCGATGATCTCAAGACCGGCCTGAACCTGTATTTGGCCGAGAAAGGCCTGGATCATGTGGACGAGGTCCGCGGACTGGCCCTGGAGAGCGTCAGCGCGACATCGGATGTGCTGGAGAGGGATACCATCCTGTATCCGCGATTCCACCGCGAACGCTGCAGCGGATGCGGCAGATGCGTCATCTCCTGCAGAGACGGCGGGCATCAGGCAATCCGGCTGAACCAGGAACGCCGACCGGTACTGGACGGAAAGAAGTGCGTCGGCTGCCATCTGTGCATCCTGATCTGTCCGGAACGGGCCATCGTGCCGGGCAGGAAGCGGGTAAACAAAGTGAAGCAGTGATCTGTGAAACAGTTCACTGCTTTTTTCATATCCCTGCCTTCAGAAACCCGGACAAAGGAAGATCGTTCGTGCTGAATTGTGTACCTTGGCAGGAGTTAGTGGTACAATACTCCCATATATGGTCATGGAGGAACTGACAATATGATGAGAAAGGAAATCGCAGAACTCTCCGAGAAATACAAGGAAATCTTCGAGAACTGCGCCAACGCCATCTGGGCTACCCCGGAAATCAACTTTACAGAACATCGGTCCCATGCGGCCGCCAAGAAGTGCATGGAGGATCTCGGATTTGAAATCAGTATGCTGCCGGATATGGATACAGCGTTCATCGCGACAGCAGGACACGGCAAGCCGGTCATCGGCATTCTCGGCGAGCTGGACGCACTGCCCGGCCTGAGCCAGAAGGCAGACGTCGATCAGCACGATCCGGTCGAGAACGGTGCGCCGGGACACGGCTGCGGACACAACCTGCTCGGCTGCGGCGGAATGGAGTGTGCGTACATTCTCTGGAAGTATTTCCAGGAGCACAATCTGGAAGGTACGATCAAGTACTTCTCCTGTCCGGCGGAAGAGGGCGGTGTAGGCAAGGTCTACATGATCCACAGAGGTGCGTTCGATGGGGTTGACTTCTGTGTCAACTGGCATCCGAGCAGCAGCTTCGGCATTGTACATGACGGCAAGTCCATTCTGCTGCAGAACTACCGCTTCCACGGCAAGGCAGCCCATGCGGCCGGCATGCCGGAGATGGGAAGATCCGCGCTGGACGCACTGGAACTGATGAACATCGGCATCCAGTTCATCCGTGAGCATATGACCAAGGAAACCTTCATCCACTACGCCATTACAAATACCGGCGGAAACGCTGCCAATGTCGTGCAGGACTATGCAGAAGGCCAGTATGTCATCCGGGCCAAGGACAACACTGAACTGAAGAAGATGCAGGTCAGAGTGGACAAGATCGCCAAGGGTGCAGCGATGATGACGGAAACAACGGTGGAAGAGCCGGAGGTTGTATCCGCGTTCTCATCCTTCATTGACAACCCGACACTGGCGGATGTTGCCCGTGAGAACATCAAGGAATGCATGCCGATCGTCTATACAGATGAAGAGAAGGCTTACCTCGAGAAGTTCATTGCCTGCGGTTCGAAAGCAGGGCAGGGCATGCTGGTGGATGATAAGATCCATGAGGATGAACCGACCAGTTCCGACGTGGCCGATGTCAGCTGGGTTGTGCCTACTTCCATGGTCATGGTACCGACATGGGCCGTCGGCACAGCAGCGCACAGCTGGGCAGCTACAGCCCAGGGCAAGAGCGCTACAGCCCACAAGGGCATGAACCTTGCCGCCCAGATCATGGCGAACATTGCGCTCGATATGATGGAGAAGCCTGAACTGATCGAGAAGGCAAAGGAAGAGCTCAAGGCAAACCTGAATGGCAGGGTCTACGAAGACGAGTGCTTCATCGCCAAGGACAGGAAACCGGCACCGATCTACGCATAATGAAAAGAAACCATTGAGTACCTCGGTACACAATGGTTTTTCTTCTGTCCCGCTTGCCTGTACAGGCAACAAAAAAGCCGCACGGTTGTGCGGTTTCTTTGACTGATGGTGCCGCTTGGCAGAATTGAACTGCCAGTTCAGCATTACCATTGCTGCGTATTGCCATTATACTAAAGCGGCACAGTAAGATAATAATAGCAGATCATGCTTGAAAATCAACAATGAAGTGATTCAGACTGTATTGGTATAATGATTCTGTGAGGTAGAAAACGATGGGAGAGAGGCTGAATCTGTATACGCA
>JAFOIY010000051.1 GCA_017420505.1 Solobacterium sp.
ATACACCCGGAACGATCATCAGCCAGAGCGCTTCCGGATCCGTCGCACCGGGCACTACGATCAAAGTTACGGTCGCTTCTGCCAAAAAGATCGCTGTTGACAGTAAAGCAGGCATGCCGGAAGGAGAATTCCTCTCCTACCTGGCTTCCCTGCCTATGAAGCAGGGAACCGCTTCCCGCCAGTACAGCGACAGTGTTGCGGCAGGATCACTGATCTCGAACACCGCGGGCACCTTCGAGGCCAACACAGCCATCGACTATGTACTGTCGCTGGGAAGCTATGTACCGGATGCTGCCCTGTACGCTGCCGGCGCACCTTTCAGTTCACTGCAGAACGCCATCAACAATGCCAACAAATCCGGTGCCGGATGGACATTGAACACTTCCTACGCAGACAGTGAAACCTATGACAGCGGAACAATCATCAACGGATCCGCTTCCGGCAAAACGATCACGGTCACGGTTTCCTCCGGCAAGGTTGCCACTGTACCCAACGTCATCGGCATGGACGCATCCACGGCAGAGCAGACGCTGAGGAATGCCGGATTCACCGTATCCCTGAACAACATCGGCTACAGTAACGATCACCAGGCAAATATTGTCTTTGCACAGTCTGTAGCCGGCGGCGAGAAGCGGGCACCCGGCACGCAGATCATCATCAGCCTGTCTGATGGACCGAAGCCGGTGGAAACCGCTGCCCTGCCCAATTTCCCGCTCGGACTGTACGACAACGCGAGCAGCGCATCTTCCATCATTTCTTCCCTGACGCAGATCTACAACAATGCCGGATTCTACAATCTCAGCTTCACCACCATTCCGACCGGCGGTGATACCGAGTACAGCAACATGACCGGCATCAAGTCCATCACGCCGCCGCCCAATGGTGCCGTGATCAACAAAACGACGCTGATTGTGTTTGAAATCTTCGAGGGTGAAACCAACTGACGATCAGAACAAAGGCACGGATGATTCCGTGCCTTTTTGTTATGCCGTAAGTATGGTGTACAGATCGGGTGTCAGATAGTCCCTGAGGATCTTTTCAGCGTCGACACTGCCGAATCCTCCGTAGAATTCTTCCGCCACCCCGCCGGCAACGGCTCCGAAGGTGTCACTGTCGCACTTCAGGCTGTAAACGTTCCGGATGAACGATTCATAGTCCGTACTCTCCAGGAAGCACCGCATTGCCGGTGCCACCGTGTCACTGCACTTCTCCGTCCAGCGGTAGGTCTTCCGCAGTTCCTTGAGGCTGTGATCAATGCTGTAGGGATACCGGTCGCTCGGATACTGTTCGAGAACATAGTCGTAGATCTCCTGCTTTGTCCTGCCGTGCTTAGCCATCCAGATGCAGGATGCCGTCACAACCGCACCTTTGATGCCCTCCGGATGATTGTGGGATACAGCAGCCGTTTCAGCCGCCTTCCGCTGCATTTCCTCATAGTCATCGTAGTATTCACCTACAAAGGAAACCCGCATGGCAGAGCCGTTTCCCCAGCTGCCGTAGGGTTCCTGCCGGCTGCCGTTGATCCAGCTGTAGAAGCGTCCGCCGTATCCGCAGCCCGGATATCTGCGCCCTACTTCCACCATCGTCCGTACCAGATCCCTGCCTTCCAGCAATGCCTTCTTGATTGCCAGCGTCATCACGGTATCATCCGTGAAGCCTGCCATATCCTTCTTGATCAGTGGTACATTTTTCCAGTCCAGATCATACGGTCTGCTGAATTCATACTGGGCGCCGAGAATATCTCCGAGCACTGCTCCTTTGACTGCCATATCAGTGATTCCCCCTTTCCTTGTAGTCTTTATTGATTTCTGTATCCCATCCGCTCTCATTGAGCATCATTTCCGCTTCCACGGAAGTCTTCGCCTTCATGACAGCGATTGTTGCCTTTGCGGCACCGGCAAATACGTTTGCTGTACCGATCGGATCATGAACATAGTTCACTGTCCTGTCCCTGCGGATGCCCATCCTTGCGGACTCTGCGTACGCATCGATGTTTGCGCCGATGAAGATGAACTCCCATCCGTATTTCTCCTGCTGGCGCTCGATCATCCGCTTGACCTGGGCGTACGTATAATGCCTGCTGGCATTCTCCATACCATCGGTTGCGATCACGAACAGGGTCTTGGCCGGTACATCCTCCTTGCGTGCGTACTTATGGACGTTGCCGATGTGCCGGATGGATCCACCGACGGCATCCAGCAATGCTGTACAGCCCCGGACCCAATACTCCTTTCCGGTCATCTGCGGGACCTCCTGGACAGGGATGCGGTCGTGCAGTACCTCTGCCCGGTCATCGAACAGGACGGTTGAGACTACAGCGTTTTCTCCGCTCTTCTTCTGCTTTTCCATCATGGCGTTGAATCCGCCGATGGTGTCCGCTTCCAGTCCTCCCATGGATCCGCTTCTGTCGAGAATGTAGACGATTTCTGTATATTCTTTGTTCATCAGGTTTACCTCCTTCTTTCCACTGTCATGATAGACAAAAGGAAAAAGAAAAAGGTCAACCCGCAGGCGACCTGATATTTTTTATGCCATCGGACCGGACAGCGCCTCCAGACCGAAGTCGTACAGAACGAGATCGATCTTCATCACACTGTACTCCCTCTTCTTCAGAAAATGCCTGACAACCATATCCGTCTGGGAGATCGGCGAGAATGCGTACCCGGCCAGACCGAGGAAATCCTCCGCTTCCTTCGGTGTAAGGCGAAGGCCGACTGCCAGCGCCAGCATCTTTTCCTTGGAGGGATTGACCTGCCCTTTCAGCAGCTTGGAGAAGTACTGCTTGGATATGTTGGCAGCGGTATAGACTTCTGCGTTCTTCAGGTTTCTTTCCTTGATCATGGTACGAAGATGCTTGTCGAATGAATCCTTGTAGATTCTTTTCAGCTCATCTTCCAGGGATGAATACGTGAATGATGGAGCGATGGACTGCATCGGCTCTGCGCTTACGATGGCTTCCCTGGCGTTCATGGTGCTGCGGCGGCGTTCCCGTCTGCGCATGGATGGACGGACACCTTCCATCATCTCCGCCCGGTCTACATAGTCTTCATCGATGAAGCTTTCCACATTGCTGAAAAGACGGCCGGAGATCCGGTAGGATTCATCCTTGAAGACGGCCAGGATGATATCCATTTCATGTTCCATCAGGAAATCAGTGAACGCGCTGACCGCAATCCGCAGTGCTGTTTCGTGCGGAAACCCATAGGCACCGGAAGCCATCAAGGGAAAAGCAATGGATGTACATCCTTTTTCTGCAGCCAATGCCAGTGCTTTGTCATAGCATCTGCGCAGGATTTCCTTCTCTCCCCGGTTTCCGCCCTGCCAGTGCGGTCCGCTGACATGGATGATATATTCGGCATCCAGGTCAAAAGCAGGCGTTACAGCGGCTTCTCCGGGCTGCAGTACACCGATCTTTTCCCGCTCGGCAAGGAGCCTTTCCCTGCCGGCTGCTTCGTAGATTGCGGAATCCACACCGGGACCTACCCGTACCTGCGGATTGGCAGTGTTGACGATCGCATCCGCCTTTACTCTGACGATATCGTTCCTGACTACCTGAAACGGCATAACTCTCCTTTCTTCATTTTTTCCTGGTTTCCTTGAACAGTGCGCTGAGTTCTTCCTTCAGAACACTGCGCCTCTTCGTTGCGCCCCGCCACAGCCGGTATACCGGCAGGAATACCAGAAGCGCTTTATGTTCATAGAACAGAGGATAATGCGTCCTGATCGATTCCATGGGCAGGAAGATCCGATGAAGCGTATAGGCCAGTCTGCCTTGTTCATCGACGTGTTTTTCAATCCTGTTCTGTGTACGTGTCTTCTCTGCTGAGGACAGGATCTCTCCGAGAAGTATCTCACTCTCTGAGGTCATTTCTTCCCCGCCGAACAGGCTGAATGCCAGACGGCGCATTTTCTGTTCATAGGACAGAATGCCTGTCTTCTGCAGTTCTTCCTCAATGCGGGGAAGATCGAGCTTATCCTTTCTTCTGAGGAAGATATAGATATCCATGGCAGAGCGCAGGGTGATTCCTGTTGTACGGTAATGCTTGCTGTCATGCGCACACAGGTAGCAGTAGAAGTCTTCATCCGTAAATCTGTATGCGCATCCGTCTGCCTTCAGTCTGTCCCATACGTGTTCATAGTATTCATAGACAGAACGATTGATGTCCTGTTCGAACAGTGAGGTATGCATTTCAAAGTGGAAAAACGGTTTTTTTGTATACGATACATCAATGCTCTTCCACAGCCCTGTCTGTTCCGGTTCATAGCCAAGATCCTGCATGATCTTCTGGATATCATCCATCCGCGATGCATCGACGAGTATATCGTTGTCGATCATTTCGCGCATCCCGTACCTGGGATAGTATGACTGGAGCACACAGCCTTTCAGCAGCATGTACCGGATGCTATGGGCTGTAAAGGCCTCGACGATCCGCTTTCTCTCATAGTCGTAGGCAATCGCTTTCCGGATGGACGAGGCCATGGCCGTACTGAACTGCGGGTTTTTGATGCCTGCGCTTTCCAGGGCAAAAGCAGCCGCTGCACTGACCATGTGATTCTTCGCAGCCTCATACACTGCGTCAAGATCCATCCCGCTGACCCGCTGCACATCTGCCGGGATACCGTTCAGAGCGCATTTCAGCAGATATACGAGGTCTTTTTCATTCCTGCCGTATTCTTTCCCAGCCGTCATTTCTTCCTCTTTCCTGCAGTTCTTTTCAAGGCTCTGTACATCCGCACAGCAGGTATTCTGAGCGGATATACAGCATTCCAGAAACGAACATAGCGCAGATACCGGGCATCATCGGTACTTATGGTCTTCCCGTTGCGCACAAAAGACGTAAGAACACCCACGATATCCTCATCGGTGATCCCCGTCTCATTGGCATATGTATTGTCACCGCGGATTACATATCCGTCTTCGCTTACACGCACAATCCGGTGCAGGACATAATCCTTCCCTCTCCGGTAAAGAACGACGTCGCCCTTCTTCAGGCGGTCCTTGACCTTTTCAATGACAACAAGATCCCTGTTCTGATACAGCATCGGCTTCATGCTGACACCTCGGAATCTGTATACAAGGCGGCCGTCCTTCTCAAGAATCTCTTCAAAGGTCATTTATTCTTCCAGTGCGCCTATTCTGCGCAGGATGCCCAGAACCCGCGCAACATCCCCGGCGATCGTTTCCCTGTCCGCATCATACCGGGTACACATCGCTTCCACGATCTCTTCCTCTGTGACCGGCTCCTTGAGCAGATCCACAATGAAAGCAGCTGTCGGATTGGAACGGATGATTCCACTGAATCCATCCTGTGCGACAGATACGAGGAACTGGGTACCGTCAATGTTCTGTGCTATGTATTCCGGTTTCAGTTTCATATTCTTTACCTGCAAACAATGATGCGGCATGTACAGCATACCGCATCAGCGTCTGTCATTCTGCCTTTCATTCAGAAGCGTTCTTTGCACTGTTCATGGCACTCCATGCGGTATATGCCGCTTCCGGTTCCATATTACACCACAAGCGGTAGAACGGTACAGACTGTATGATCCGTTTCTGTATATCCAGGATTTTCCTCATAGTCTCAGTATCCTTGGATGAGTAGGACTGCTGCACAAGGACAGGATAGGCTTCTGCAGCGCTCATACGTTCAGCACGGTTGTCCCGTGCTCTGTTCAGATACGCAATGGCTTCCAGCGGAGCGCAGGCGTTCCTGCCAAGGCCATGCTTGCCGTTCCACGGCGTACCGTAGACCATAATTCCGTTATCTCCGGCCTTCAGCAGCGGTTTATCATCATTGATCATAAACGCCCGTTCCTTGAACAGTTCCCGCCATAATCCTGCATGGGTACTCTTGCCGGTGCCGCTCTTTGCAGTAAAGATGTAGGCGCGTCCGTCGACACAGATGGCCGATCCGTGCATCAGAAGCACACCGTAGTCCACCAGTTTCTCTGCAAGGATTGCATGGACCGCATTGTTCTCCAGCCAGCACAGGCTGTATTCCCTCACAACTCCGTACTTTCTGTCCTCTGCATTCAGGTTTCTGCGGACCATGTCAATACTGTCATCCGTGACTTCACAGATGAATTCCGGCCTTTCTTCTGTCAGCCAGTCATGCAGAAAAGTACGGGTTTCTTCCTGTCTGCACCGGATTTCCGCAGGGATACCGGCAAGCTTTATTCTGAATGTGACACTGTTCTGCGGCATAGTAAGTGATGATGAAGCAGGTGTACAGAAAGAAGGCTTTCGGCACACTACTGCTGGATCTCTTCAATGATCAGAAGATACCGGTCATGGACTTTTGATCTGACGATGGTATACGATCTGTTTTCATAGGTGACTGCGGTGACATCGATCGGGCGGTAGTTGTACAGGCTGAAGATATCCCTGGCTTCATCTGTCTTAAGATCCAGCAGAAGCCGGTAGGTGCCGTCCGGCAGATCATGCAGGTCTGCCTCAGCTGTAAAGCAGGAATCCATAATGGTGAACCTGGAATTCCGCATGGCTGCGTAGTCAAAGGCACAACCATCATTCTGAGCTGTATAGGTGCGCAGTGCTCCTGCTTCATCCTCCAGAATCATCGTGTACTCAGGATGATTCTCTTCGTTGATGTAGGTGTTCGCAATGAACGCGCTGCCCTTGACATACAGTACAGCATCTTCACTGATCCGGATCTCCTCTTCTGCATAGACAGAAGCCTTTCTGGTCGGTTTCCTGATCAGGCTGCGGTCCAGACCGCTGACTTCCTTGGATACTTCCAGACGGAAATTGGACATCGGGCTTGCGTAGAAGCGGAACTTCAGACCATCCTGTTCCATCTCTTCCTGGTCCATGGATTCTTTGTTGGAAATGACCAGGTGCGTCGCATCATAGTCACCGTTCTGCACCCGTACACGCAGGTAGTAATTTCCTTCC
>JAFOIY010000052.1 GCA_017420505.1 Solobacterium sp.
CAGATACCATACAGCATCAGATCGAGGTACATCCGGATCTCCTGACGGATCTGTTCGCTGTTCTCGAAGAAACGGTCCGGCGTCTGCTGATACTGGGCCAGGTATTTGTTCATTACCGCATTGATGTAGAGCTGCAGTCCTTCTGCTGTAATCTGCCGCCTGCCGGTATCCTTGAGTTCCAGCCTGGCCATGGCTTTCTGCAGGGTCTGGGCAGACCGGAGCTGGATGACTGTGCGGTAACGGCGCAGGATTTCCGCCTTGCTGTCCGCGACATCCACGGACGCATCGCGGGAAGCCATGTTCACCATATGCATCTCATCCTGGTACTGCATGCACGTTTCCATCTTCCGGTTCATGCTGTCGAACAGGATACCGTAGAAATCATCGCCGGACAGGTTCTCCTTTCCGCCGATCAGCCGCTGCATGGATTTCTCCAGACAATAGAGGTAGTAGTCTTTCTTGGAGCCGAAATAATGGAACAGGAGTCCCTTGGAGATTCCACATTGTTTGGTAATGCTGTCAGTACTGACGTCCTTGTAGGTATTCCCGGAGAATGCTTTGATCCCCGTGGACAGGATCAGCTCCTGCTTTTCCTCCGGCAGATTCTCGAATATCTCGTATGCCATTGTGCCTCCATCCGTGATTGACCATATAGTCAATCGTTGTTCAGAAACAGAATATCAAGTATTGACTGCTCGGTCAACCATCATTTTCCGCTGATTTCCGGCGCAAACAGGCAAAGCCCAGCGGAAACAGCCCTTTTGACCGTGCAGTCAATCACCTTCCAAACAGAAAGCAGGACCCTTCCGGGTCCTGCCTGCATTGCTGCTACAGTTCTCTCTCGTACAGGATTTCCACCGGACCGCGCTCGGTCTTGGTGTGCTCTGTCACATGGAATCCATGCTTCTCATAGAAGCGCCATGCGCGGGTATTCTCCTCGAACACCCACAGCATCACTCGTTTGTTCCCGGCTTCCTTCATGTCCTTCAGCACACGCTCCATGACCCGGGATCCGTAGCCTTCCTGCCAGTGCTCCGGCAGACTGTGGATGCAGATCAGCTCCGCGCCGTCGAACCAGTCCTCCCGCGCTTTGTCCCAGATCGCCATGCAGTGCGGCTTTCCCTCCAGCTCCAGCAGGATTCCATGTCCGAAGTTACCGGTCAGTGCACGGGCATACATCGCGGTCAGACGCACAATATCCGTGCGCTGTTTCAGGATGCTGTCTTCCAGAATGCCCGCAAACCCGCTCCGCCAGGAAGCTGACTGGATATGGGCCAGGATCTCTGCATCACCCGGTACGATTTCCCTGATATTTATGTAGCTCATGATCAGTTCTTGAAGTCTACCGTTGCGTTTCCCTTCTCGTCGTAGACAACCGCATCCTTGTCCAGGAAGAAATCATTCACATCGTCGAAGTACTCCTTGATGGATCCGTAGACCGGCTTGTAGTTCGCAATGATCCGCTTCGCGTTCGCCGCATCATCACTGAGCAGCGCATCGATGACGAACAGCTGTCCCTTGGCAGAGTTCACAACCATTCTTTCCTTGTCTGCTACCTTGAAGTCAATGCCGTGGAAGGTGCCTGTCGCACCCGCCGCATTGAACTGAACACCCGGCATGACACAGGTAATGTCGCCGAAGTCAGAGGAGCCTGTGCTCCACTCGGTATAATCGAACCTGACCCTGTCTTCGCCGACAAGATCGGCGCAGCACTTCTCCACGAGCTTCATGAAGTCGTAGTCATGCACCTCAGGTGAATAGCCCGGACGGTCAATCAGCTCCACACCGGCGCCCGTGGCCAGTGCAGCACCGGCAAGCGCTCGGTTGATCTTGATGTTCTCGCGCTTGATGGCTTCGTTTGTTTTGCCGCGGACATAGCTTTCGATCTTCATTTCATCCGGAATGATGTTTACCGCACAGTTGACACCCATCATGATCGGGTGGAACCGGATGTAATCCTTCTCCTGGAAGGTCTCACGCAGGTTGTTTACCGCCTGCAGACCGAGCATGGCCGCGTATTCTGCGTTGATACCCAGGTGCGGGGATCCGCCGGCATGAGCTGACTTGCCCTTGTAGCGGATTGTCTTCGCCATACAGCCGTTGTTGCCGAGGCCGCAGGAGAAATCAAACGGCTCACCGGGACCGGCCGATGTACCGTGCACCATGATCGCAATGTCCACATCGTCCAGAATGCCTCTGTACATGAACTCAACCTTGCCGCCCATGTAGCTGACGACACCCTGCCTGCGCAGTTCTTCACGGAAGCCGAGCTGGATCATTTCCTCTGCCGGGACGGCGATCAGCCGGATCTTTCCGCTCAGACCGTCCAGCGCCCCCGGTTCCTTCAAAGCTGCCGCCAGTCCCAGCAGCGCCGCAGACTGGGCATGATGGCCGCAGCAGTGCGTCATGCCGTTGACGGATTCCGGGTGATTGGCGATATCCAGGGCATCCAGTTCACCGAAGATGCCCAGCGTCGGTCCCGGCTTTCCGGTATCCAGATCCACCCAGAAGCCCGGGATGTTCCCGTGTCCGGGAATCTTTCCTGCCAGGTTGACGGTATAGCCCAGCGCTTCGTACTTCGGTACGAGGTAGTTGTGCGCTTCCCACTCTGTAAAGCCTGTCTGCGGATGCTTCCAGATGAATTCCTCCGCGTCAAACATAAGATCTCTGTACTTCTCAGCGTTGGCGACCAGTTGTTTCTGTCTCTCGTTCATTGTTCCTCTTCCTTTTCTTAAAGTGTACCTGTTTGTATACTAATGGTTTTCCAGTACTTCTATCAGCCTGTCTACATTCTCTTTGGTCGTAGCCCAGCTGGTGGCGATCCGCATGATCGTTCTTCCGTCCGGCAGGTTCTCCCAGAATCCCAGATCGATCTCCGATGTGATCCTGGACTTCTCTGCGTCATCCAGTACAACGAAGATCTGGTTGGTCGGTGAGCCGAACGCGGTTTCATAGCCGTTCTCACGGAGCGCTGTGTTGATCTTCTCCGCGGCTGCCATGCCGTGCATGCCGGCCTTCAGATACAGATCATCCGTGAACAGTTCATCGAACTGGATGCCGGCAATGCGGCCCTTGGCCAGCAGCGCACCGTGCTGCTTGATGATGGTGAAGAAGTGCGGGATGTAGTTGTGCTTCGGGATGACAACCGCTTCACCGAAGAGCGCACCGCACTTGGTGCCGCCGATGTAGAACACATCGCAGAGCCTGCCGAGGTCCGCCAGGGTTACGTCGTTATCCTTGCAGCCGAGCGCGTAGGCCAGCCTTGCACCATCTACGTATAAAGGAAGGCTGTATCTGCGGCATACCGCACTCAGCTCCTCCAGCTCCGCCAGGGTATACAGCGTACCGTATTCCGTCGGCTGGGAGATGTAGACCATCCCGGGCTGGACCATGTGGTCATGGTTGCCGTCAGCCGCGAACGCCTTCAGGTAGTCCTCCACGGTCTTCGACGAGAGCTTGCCGTCGGTATGCGGCAGCGGCAGTACTTTGTGCCTGCCCAATTCAATGGCACCGGCTTCGTGGACAGCGACGTGTCCGGTCTCTGCCGATACGACACCTTCATAGCTGTGCAGCAGCGCATCAATGACGGTGGCATTGGTCTGGGTTCCTCCTACGAGGAAGAAGACATCCGCCTCCGGTGTGCCGCAGGCAGTCCGGATCTTTTCCTTTGCGCTCTCTGTGATGTCATCGGTTCCGTAGCCGGAGCTCTGCATCATGTTCGTCTCCAGGAGCCGGTTCAGGATCTGCGGCAGGGCACCTTCCATGTAATCACAGGAGAAGGAGGGTTTTCTTTTCTCGGTCATAGATCATCCTCTCTTTCAGTCCATTGCGACAATCGCTTCAATCTCGATCGCCATGCCTGCAGGAAGGGAAACCACTTCTACGCAGCTTCTTGCCGGCTGGCAGGGCAGGTACTGATGGAACAGTTCATTGAACGCTTTGTAATAGCTCATGGTATTCACAAAGCAGGTAGCCTTGAGTACGTTCTCCGTCTTTCCGCCGGCATTCTCAATGGCGGCCGTCAGGTTCTTCAGTACCTGCTCTGCCTGCCCGAGGAATGTCTCCGGCAGAGTGCCGGTTTCCGGATTGTAGCCGCCGGTGCCCGATACATACATTGTGTTTCCGTGGATGACTACGGAAGAGAACGGCATCTCAGGATTGACAGGTCCGCCCTGTCCATTGAATCTGCTGATCATGTATTATCCTCTCTTCTATTGCTTCAGATCGTATCCGCCCAGGCTTTCAGCGTTTCCTGATCCGGACGACCGTTGAGCATCTTCTCGGCTGCGATCACCGCAGTATCAGGGAGACTGTTCTTCAGTACTTCCGCTGTCTTCCCCATCCCGCTGCCGCCGGATGTGGCAAACAGCACGATCTTCTTGCCGGAGAAGTCATACACCTCCAGGAATGTATTGATGATGGTCGGTGCCACATACCACCAGATCGGGAAGCCGATGAATACCGTATCATACGCTTCTACATTGGCTTCGTGATCTGCCAGTGCCGGTCTTGACGAAGGATCGTTCATTTCCAGCGTACTGCGGGACTTTTTATCCATCCAGTTCAGGTCGGCTTTGGTATACCGTTTTTCCGGTTTGATTTCATAGAGATCCGCTTCGATCGCCTCGGCCAGATCTGCAGCAACTTTGGCTGTCGTGCCTTCCGCGCTGAAGTAAGCAACCAGTTTCTTCATACATGAATACCTCCTGGGTTCATTGTAACACGGGCAGTATACCGGCAGAGTGAACGAAGCCGTGACAAAGGCGCATTATCTGTATCCTTTCCTTGAAACTCTGTAAACACAGAACAATATTGAATATTTCGGTACCAAAACAGTTGACAGGGCAGATCTATGTGCTATATTTAATTCGGTACCGAATCATTGAAAGGAGGATTACATCATGGAAAAGACACTGAATGAACTGCTGCTGGAAAAGCTTCACTTCGCCGCAAGGCATACACGCAGAGGTCGCCGGCGCCCGCCGATGATGGGCATGCACGGTATGATGCATGGTCCGAGAGGACATGAGGCAGAGATGCACAAGCACCAGCCCCGCCGTCTGCCGAGAGAACGCATTCTGGCGATGATCCTGGCCAAGGGAGACGAGGGTGTCCATCAGAAGGAACTGGCGGAAGAAATGCGCATCAATCCTTCCTCCATCTCTGAACTGATCGACAAACTGGAAGCCGACCGCTATATCGAAAGAACGGTCGACCCGGCAGACAAGCGGGCTACAATCATCACACTGACCGAGAAAGGCAAAGCGCGCGCCTACGAAGTCATGGATGAGCGCCAGGCTGCGGCTGCGGAAGTGTTCAGGAACCTGAGCGAAGAAGAGAAGCAGACACTGCTCGTACTGCTGGACAAGATTACAGCAGACAAGGAGTAAGCGAAAAGAACACCCTGCAATACCGGGTGTTTTTCTGTATACTGCTGCAGGGTTCTACTTCAGGTAGTTGTTTACGTTCAGCGATACGCTGCCGTCATCGGCGACGAACATCGGGATGCCGAGGCCTTCCACCTTCTTTACCTTTTCGAATACAGCATCGTTCCTGTCACGGATGACAATGTACTCGTGAAGATTGTCCAGGGATTCCAGAATGTCTACGAACTCGTAGGCGGTACCGTTCTCATCCAGGGCTTCCTTTGCGGCTGTGCAGTCAGGGCAGTGTTTGCTTCCGTATACTATCAGCATGGGTATGATTCCTCCTGTTTACCATCAATATACCGTATAGATACCGGCATTGTCTGTGACGCAATCACGGTCCGGCTGCTTCTGTGGGTTTTCCTGCCTTTATCGGCTATAATGGTTATAAAGAGAGACGACTGCGGTCGTCAGCAGTGAACTGCATAATAAGGAGGAAACATCATGTTCAAACGTATTTTTGAAATCTCCGGAAACGTTGCCATCGTTACCGGCTGCTCCACAGGACTCGGTGTACAGATGGCCCATGCACTGGCGAACCAGGGATGCACCATTGTTGCGATTGCCCGCCGTTTCGACAAGCTGCAGGAAGTGTGCAAAGAGATCGAGGAACAGCACGGTGTTGAGACCATGCCGATCAAGTGCGACATTACGAATACCGAGGAAGTGGAAGAAACCGTACGGAAGGTCGTAGAACGCTACGGACGGGTTGACATCCTTGTCAACAACGCCGGCACCGGCGCGGTGGAACATGCGGAGAACATCACGGACGAACAGTTCCAGAAGGAATTCGACGTTGACCTGTTCGGTACCTTCAAGTTCGCCCGTGCGGTAGCCAACCAGGCAATGATCCCGGCCGGATACGGAAGAATCATCAATATCGCTTCCATGTACGGTCTGGTCGGCAATAAGATTGCCGGATCGGCGCCGTACCACGCAGCCAAGGGCGGTGTCGTCAACCTGACAAGAGCGCTGGCAGCGGAATGGGGCGCCTACGGCATTACCGTCAATGCGATCTGCCCGGGCTACTTCTATACACCGCTGACCAAGGAAACCCTGGATTCCGAATTCTTCCAGCAGAACGCACAGGTCATGATCCCGCTCGGACGCTACGGCAATGAAGGCGAGCTGGATACCGCGATCGTTTTCCTGGCTTCCCCCAATTCTTCCTATATCACCGGAATCGCTCTGCCGGTAGACGGTGGCTATACCTGCATCTAGCAGACAGTCTGCAGCAGAGGATTGTACAGTAATACTACAGGCAGCCGGAGATCCCGGCTGCCTTTCATATCCCCTGTTCTTTGCGCTTCCTTCGTCATAAAATGATAGTGGAGGACTCCTCATGGCAAAACGCATACGTATACTCGCAACCAGCGATACGCACGGTTATATCTATCCCTGTCAGTACACGGACAATTCATCGGTAAACCAGGGCCTGGCCCGCATGCATACTTTGATTTCTGCCCTGCGGGATGAGAATACCCTGGTGATCGATAACGGGGATGTTCTGGAAGGTTCGCCCCTTGATTACTATCATTTCCACTATCACAGGGATGAAGTATCCCCGGTCACCAAGGTCATGAACGCAATGGGCTATGACTTCGTCAACGTGGGCAACCATGATTTCAACTACGGCAAGGATGTCCTGTACCGGCATCTGGAGAATCTGGATGCGCCGTGCATCACTGCTAATGTGATTGACGAAGGTGTGCCTCTCGGACCCACCTACGTCATCAAGGAACTCGCCGGGAAGAAGATCGCCCTGTTCGGTCTCTGTACACCGTATATACCCCACTGGGAGCCCCAGGAACACATCCAGGGAATGAAGTTCCTCAGTGCGGTAAAGACTGCGGAGAAGACCGTGGACCTGATCAGGCACCTGGAAAAGCCGGATTACATCGTCTGTGTCTACCACGGCGGCTTCGAGAAGGACCCTGTGACCGGAATCCCTACGGAAGAGCAGACCGGAGAGAATGAAGGCTTTGCGCTTCTGGAGCAGGTACGGGGCATTGATGTCCTGATCACCGGCCACCAGCACATTGCCTACCTCGGCAACCGGAACGGTACCGTCTCCACCCAGACAAAAAGCCGGGCTGCCCAGCTGGCCTGCATCGACATCTACACCGATACCGGGGTGATCGAGCCGCGGCTG
>JAFOIY010000053.1 GCA_017420505.1 Solobacterium sp.
CTGCAGCAGATAGTATTCACAGGCATCATAAAGTTCCTGTTTGCTGTAGGGACGGATGGTATATCCCAGCTCTTCCGACAGGGAAGGCGCGTAGTGATTCAGCATCCAGCCGTATACCGCGAACGTTGCCAGCACCGATACCGTCAGCACCACAGTGCCGAGCCAGGAGAGAATATTCCTGTGCTTCCGGAGCACATAGAGGAAGGAGAACAGGAGGACGAAGAACAGCAGCGCTGCAAGGATGTCCCATACGGAAACGCGGGTGAAGGAGGTCAGCTGCGCCAGGAATCCAATCCATGCCCGGGAGATGCGGCGGTAGGCAGGGAAAAAGAAACAGGGAAAGCGGTGAAAAAGAAGCATTCCGGCGCCGTTCAATGCCAGCAGGACAAGTGCGTATACATATTTCCGCAGGGTACGGTTCATACTGTAATTCTACCTTCTGAAGGCAAAGAATATATAATGAACAAGGGAAAGAATATGAAAAAGATCACGATTGTCAGGAAGAAGAAATTCGCCGGGGCACTGGTTCCGTACTGGATCATCATCGGGGACAAGGATGCGTTCATGCAGGAACATGGCTTTACCGGTGATCTCTGCGAGATGGCGGACAGCGGCTATGCAGTGTCCAGAATCACGGTTGAAGAGCTGGACAGCGTCGGTGCCCGGATCAACAATGGACAGACTGTTGAGCTGGAAGTCCCGGAAGAGGCATCTGCACTGTTTGTATCGACGATGGACGGCTGCCTGTCCAACGGCATACCGATCAAGGACGGGCAACGGATGACCATCACTACGGCCGGCGGCTTCCGAAGACTGCCGTATCCGACCGTGGAATAAGTACGGATATGCCTGAAGACAGAAGCCGTCCCGCTTCTGTCGCTTTTTTTGTTGTTTCGTTCCGATATTCTGTCATTGAAAGAAGGAACGAGGAGAACAATGCGGAAAGGCAGTGAAGTGCGGAATGGAGGGATGTGGTATTCTTTTGTTAATCAACAGTACAGACAGAAAGTGATGTGATCAATAATGAAAAGAACATTCAGGGCAGCAGTCTCCCTTTTCCTGAGCATCATTCTGATAGCCGGATGCTCCGCCGGATCAACCGGTGCAGTGGAAAGCAATCCTTTGGACGGCACGTATTACTGTCAGAGGGTCATGGTCTACGATCAGAACCAGAATCTCCAGAAGTTCTACAACAGTGAAGCGCTCGGTGCGGAAAACACAGCGCTGACAATCACCAACGGCAAGGATGTGGAATTCAAATACTATTACCACGGGGAAATGGAAAAGGAACTGCAGGGATCATTGCGGGATGTAGCGGAAAGCAATGGATATGCGACCGGAAAGATTCTGTTCGAAGGGGATGCCACGGAGTATACCCTGTCCTACGAAACAGACGAAGAGACAGGCAGACCAAGCAAGCTTGCATTGGTATCTTCGTTCGGGGAGAACGGCAACTACCTGGGATTCAGTCTGTCCGGAGAACAGCGCACGGCTTCATCGGGACCGTATGAAAACCTTGAAGATGCTGAGAGCAAACTGAATGGCTTTGAATCAAGCAATACATACAGTGACGTGAAGCAGGTCATTGAACAAACGTTCAGCGGCTTTGAGCATACACTGGATTATGACGGCGAGCAGCACACATTGATACTGAATCTGTATATGGATGGTCTGAAAGCGGCCGTTGACCAATCGTCTGAAGTGGCTTCGAGCTTCAAGGAACTGTGCAGCTCGCTTGATAATATTGAATCGTCGGTCCAGACAGCGATCAATGCGGGCGGCTACAAAGGAATCCGGTTCATCATAGCTTTCAATGACGGATCTGAGCTCCTGTACTATGCCGAGAACGGAGCGAGAACGGCAGCCTATCAGCCGTCTGTCCAAAGCGCGGCACCTGTGGAAACCCCGAAGCCATCACCGACCCCTTCTGCGGAAACAGCTGCAGTAAATACAAGCACTTCATTTGAGAACTCCGAAACCTACAGAAAGATCGAAAAGCAGATGCTAGCCAGTTTCTCCGACAACAGTCCGAAGGTGACCTACCGCAATAAAGACCATATGCTTACGGTAACACTGACCGGCGGAAAGAACTGGGAAGACGCTATTCTGAATGACAGCAAATCCTATCTGTACTGGCTGGATTTCACCGAAAATCTGAACGGGGTATCAGCCAGTGGATATGCGGTACTGTGCGATGAGGGATACTCCGACATTGCGTTTACAATCATGGTTGTAAGCTACAATGATCCGTCCAAAGCGCTGTATGCCTGCATGAACGGGGAGACGTACTACGACTTCACTCTGGAGTGAAGAGGTCTATAATGGATAGTAAGCGGCAATAATCTGCCGCTTGGGAGGAAAAGAACAATGAAAAAGCTCATGAAGCTGATGCTGGCAGCGGGCATAGCAGTCTCGCTCGCAGCCTGTTCAGGTTCGTCCGACACACCGAAAGACACAGACAATGAACAGGAAGAAATCACAGAAGTGGAAGAGGTGGAGGAAGTCGTAGTAACGGCGGAAGATGTTGAGAAGGCTCTGCAGGGAACGTGGGATATGCCTGACGGGTCCGGCACGCTGGCTTTCGACAACGGAACATTCGCTGTACTGACCGGAGGACAGACGCTGAACGGTGAGTATACCATTGATATGGAAGAGATGGTCATTGCCGGCAGAATCAAGACCAGCGACGGCACGCTGTCCATCAAAACGCCGTTTGTCTATGAAGAGGGTACTCTGAAGATTTTCAACAATAAAAACGTTGAACTCATCAAGAGAAACTGATCGTACAGAAAAAAGGGGATTATTCCCCTTTTTGTTTTTCTCTGCTGTACCGGTTCCGGTGTACACTGGCTGCCGGTTCCGCATGCACTGCTGCCTGAGGCGCTGATTCTTCCTTGCCGGCAGTGATGGCCGCCATGGTTTCCTGGCAGGAGATCCGTTCTTCTGCGTTCTTGATCTTCCGGTATTTCCCGTCGGATTTCATTTCCCGGGCATCGGTATTGTCGGCCAGGCACAGCTGCAGATAGTCCTGCAGGCGCCTGCGGATATCCTTGTCCTTGACAGGCACCGCAATCTCCACCCGCATTTCCATGTTCCGGTTCATGAAGTCGGCGGAAGAGAGGTACATCTTCTCGCTTCTGCCGCTTCCGAAGACGTAGATCCGGCTGTGCTCCAGCCAGCGGCCGACAATGGAGCGGATATGGATGTTGGAGGTCTTCTTCCGGTTCTGCGGGAGAAGACAGCTGATTCCCCGTACGATCAACTGTACATCCACACCGGCATCGGACGCTTCCTGCAGCTTCATAATGAGGTCTTCATCCGTCAGGCCGTTGATCTTGATCAGGATCCTGCCCTTTTCCCCTTTGGCGATCTCACGGTCCATCAGCTGCAGGATACCCGGCTTGAGATCGGCCGGGGCAACGAGCAGGTTCCGGTAACGACCGTCCAGAACACCTTTCAGCATATTGTCGAAGAACTTCACCGCGTCCGATACAATGACCGGATCGGCAGTCAGAACAGCGAGATCGGTATACTGGCGGGCCGTGCTTTCATTGAAGTTGCCGGTGGAAATCAGTGCTACGTGCTCGAGTGCGTTTGCTTTCCGCCGGGTAATGAGGCAGATTTTGGCATGTACTTTGTAGTATTCAAAGCCGTAGCTGACGATACACCCGGCATCCAGCAGCTTCTGGGAATAGTCGATGTTGTTCTGTTCATCGAATCTCGCTTTCAGCTCAATGAGCACGGTGACTTCCTTTCCGTTCTCCGCTGCCAGGCACAGGTAGTCCACGAGACGGGACTTGGAGGACAGGCGGTAGACCGTGAGCTTGATGGACTGGACGTTCGGATCGGTTGCGGCTTCGCGCAGCAGACGGAGGAAGGGTTCCATGGATTCATAGGGATAGGCCAGCAGAACATCCTTCTTCTGGATCTGGGTGAACAGATTCCGGGCATAGTTCAGAGCAGGGCTCAGCTTCGGTACATAGACCGGCCAGGAAAGAACGGCTGCCCGGTCCGGAGAGACCAGTGACGCGATCTGCGGGAAGCTGCGGTAGTCCATCGGCATCTTCGCTTCATAGCCGATTCCAGCATCCACCGGCAGGCTCCGGGTGAGCAGACGGTAGATCCGGGAATTCTGCCCGGCGGAGATCTCCAGCCGGACAAAGGACATATGCCTGCGCTTCCTGAGCATACCGCGCATCCGTTCCCGGTAGTCATCCAGTTCATCCGTGCTTTCCTCCGGATCAACGTAGGCGTTGCGTATCACGCGGAAACGGGTGCGCTCGGTAACCCGGGCGCCTTTGAAGAGTTCTTCCATGTGGGTCAGAATCAGCTCTTCTGTATGAATGAAACGGACAGCCTGGCCCGGAAGCCGGATCAGCTTCTCCAGTCCTGCCGGAACGGAGACGAAGGCAAACACTTCATGGCCGCGGTAGTTCATCAGGGCAGCGGTGTATACCGCACCGGACTGGAGCGTGGGCATGGGGTGTCTGCCGTCAATGATCTGGGCACCCACAACCGGCTGGATCTTCTCCGCGAAGTACTTCTTCAGCCAGCTGCGCTCTGTCTTTGTGCATTCCTCGAGAGACAGATCCTGGATCCCTTCCTGTTTCAGGGTCTTTCTGAGATCCCGGAAGACGTCTTCCCGCATTCTGCACAGCTTGTTGGCGCTGCGGTAGATCTTCTTGAGCTGCTGGTCGACATTCAGACCGCTGCGGCTGTCGGTTTCGTCTTCCCGGATCGCTTTCATGCCCGCAAGACGACCGGTACGCACGGCGAAAAACTCGTCGAGATTCGACGAGAAGATCGCCAGGAACTTCAGCCGTTCCAGAAGGGGCACTTCCGGATCACCGGCTTCCTCCAGACAGCGCTCATTGAAGCGCAGCCAGGCAAGCTCCCGGTTCTGCGTATAGCCTTTTTTATACAGTTCCTCTGCCATTCTACGCTGCCTTGCCGGCCTTCTTTTTCTTTTTGTCCTTCTTCTTCTTTTCCGCTTCCAGCTTTTCTGCAGGGAGTTCCGACAGGATCTCTTCCTTCAGCTTGCGGAAGACTTCCAGCCTTTCCGGAGTGACTTCCGGATACTGCGGATTCATTTCGTTCAGGGTAGCCAGAATGATCTCACTGACAACGTAGCGCATGTACCACTTGTGGTCAGCCGGTACAATGTACCACGGTGCGTAGTCCGTCGCTGTCTCGTTGATGCAGTCCTCGAACGCCTGCTGGTAAGCATCCCAGTATTTGCGCTCGTTCCAATCGGATTCGGAGAACTTCCAGTTCTTTTCCGGTTCTTCGATCCGGGACAGGAAACGGAGAGCCTGTTCGTCCTTGGATACGTTCAGGAAGATTTTGACAACCCGGATATTGTTGTGCCAGAGGTATTTCTCCCAGTTGCGGATATCTTCGTAACGGTGATCGATGATCTTCGAACGGTCGATCCGCTCTGCATAGTCCTGGTTTTCATACAGTTTCTTGACCTTACCGATCAGGACATCTTCATAGTGGGAACGGTTGAAGATCGCAATCTCTCCCTTGGCCGGCACCTGCTGCTCAATGCGCCAGAGGAAATCGTGGGCGAGCTCGGTGGAAGACGGCGCTTTGAAGGCTGCCTCATGGACACCGTGCGGGCTCAGGCACTGCAGTACAGCCCGGATCGTACCGTCCTTGCCGGCCGCGTCCATCGCCTGGAACAGGAAGATGACACCCTCCTTCTTGTCAGCGTACAGACGAGCCTGAAGCTGATCGATCTCTGAATTGTTCTTCTCAAGCTTCTCTTCTGCTTCCTTGCGGCTTCCGATCAGGGAAGTATCGTTTGTAGAAGCTTTGTCAATGCGGAACTTATTCTTTCCATCACATACATAATGATCAAACATAGTGGTATTCCTCTTTCGTTATATTCAGTGTAGCACACACGGACAGAAAGGATTCCAACGGAAGATGGTATACTGAAAAAAAGAGGAGGATGACCTAATGCAGAACAGAATGAAGACCCATCAGCTTACACCGGAAGAGTGCCGGGAACTGCTGGAGACTGCAGAGACGGGGTGCCTGGCGACCATCGGGGAAGACAGCACGCCGTACGCTGTACCTGTTCATTATGTATATAAAGACGGGAAGGTATGGATCCACGGCCTTCCTGCAGGAGAGAAAGTATCCAATATTCTGAGGAATCCTGCCGTCTGCTTTACCGTATGGCAGATGGACGGCTACCTGATGGATCCGGAAGGAAGACCGTGTGAAACAAATACCGCGTACCGCAGTGCTGTGATCAAGGGCACGGCATGCATGGTACAGGATCCGGATGCCAAACGGGAAGCTTTGCATACCGTGGTGGTGAAGTATACACCGGAACTGAAGGACAGGGAACTGCCGGAGAGGATGGTGCAGGGAACCGGCGTCATCGAGATTACGGTCAATGAAATGACCGGCAAGTACTACGGAGACAGGCCGGGCGGAATGAAGCTGACCCGGGAAGGCATCAAGAAGACAGCAGCGTACGCAGCAGCGGGGATCCGGCTCCCTTCCTACAGCATCGAACAGATGGTGAACGCAACGAAGGAAGCTCCGGTCTGGGTGCATTTCGGCATCGGCAATATCTTCCGGGTCTTCATTGCCGGCATTGCGGACGATCTGCTGGAAGCCGGGAAGATGACAGCCGGAATCAGCGGTGTGGAAACCTTCGACTATGAGATTCCGGAGCGCATCTACGCACCGTATGACAACCTGGCTCTCTCGGTCATCCTTCATACTGACGGTACCAGCGACAAACGGGTCATCGGCAGTATCGCGGAGGAGATCACGGTACGGCCGAACGATGAAAAGGCCGTGCTGGAACTGAGGCGGATCTTCACCGCGCCTTCCCTGCAGATGGTATCGTTCACCATTACCGAAAAAGGCTATGCCCTGCGCAATGCGGCAGGCGAACTGTTCGACAGTGTCCGCCAGGATGCGGAAGAAGGACCGGCCGGTGTCCGGCATACACTTTCCCTGGTGACGGCGATGCTGTATGCCCGCTGGCTGGCAGGGAAGTATCCGCTTGCGCTGGTGTCCATGGACAATGTCTCCCGCAACGGAGAAAAGCTGCGCAATGCCGTGCTGGAGATTGCCGGAAGCTGGGTGGAGAAAGAATGGGTGCCGAAGGATTTCCTGGACTATGTTTCCGATGAAGCCACCGTATCCTTCCCCTGGACCATGATTGACAAGATCACGCCGCGGCCGAGCGAAGATGTACAGAAGCAGCTGGAAGGCCTCGGTCTGAAGGACATGGGCATTGTCGTGACGGAAAAGGAGAGCTATATTGCACCGTTCGTCAATGCGGAAGGTCCGCAGTACCTGGTGGTGGAAGACCGTTTCCCGAACGGCCGGCCGCCGCTGGAGGATACCGGTGTATACATGACCGACCGGGATACGGTCAATGCGTGCGAGCGCATGAAGGTCACGGTATGCCTGAACCCGCTGCACACAGCACTGGCACCCTTCGGGTGTCTGCTGGGGTATACCCGGTTCAGCGATGTGATGAAGGATGCAGAGATGCAGAAGCTGGTGCATCTGGTAGGAGAAGAGGGAATGGCCGTGGTGAAGGATCCCGGGATCCTGAATCCCCAGGCTTTCCTGGATGAATGCATCAATGTACGCTTCCCCAACGAGTATATTCCCGATTCACCGCAGCGGATTGTCGTAGATACATCGCAGATGGTCGGCATCCGCTTCGGAGAAACGATCAAGGAATACATAGCCAGGGACGGTGATGCGTCGGCGCTGAAGGGCATTCCGCTGGCGATTGCCGGCTGGCTCCGGTATATGCTGGCAGAGGATGATGAAGGCGGGTTCATGCCGCTGTCCCCCGATCCGATGAACGAGGAGATCCAGTTCATGCTCGGTGACATCATCACCGGGCATCCGGAAACGTTTGATGTCCAGCTGAAGCCGCTGCTGTCCAACGCCAACATCTTCGGCTCGGATCTCTATGAAGCAGGCATCGGTACACTGATCGAAGATCTCTTCCGGGATATGCTCAGAGGCCCCGGAAGCGTCAGGGATACACTCATAGAATATCTGGGATAAAAAGAGAAGTTCTCCTTCAGGAGGACTTCTTCCGTATAATAATATCCGGAAAGAAGCAGCGCATGCTTAAAGCACAGCATATAACAATCACAACACTGAAGGGCAGAAAGCTGGTTGAAAATTATTCCTATGTCCTGAACAAAGGGGATAAGACGGCCTTGATCGGAGAAGAAGGGAACGGAAAGAGCACCCTTCTGAAGGTCCTGGCCGGGATTGATGTCAGTGATTATGTCCAGGTCAGCGGACATGTGGAAACAAAGGGCAGGACGGCGTATCTGCCGCAGACAATCAATGACCAGAAGGAAGCCTGTGAATACATCCTGGACGGAAGGGATGAAGAAGAGCTTGGTCCGGTATCCCGCAGGATGAAAGCGGACCTGAGTGTGTTCAGAGGGCGAAGCCTCCAGGAACTGAGCGGCGGGGAGAAAGTCCGGGCCGCACTGGCAAGAGTTCTCCTGCAGGATCCGGACATCCTTCTGCTGGATGAACCGACCAATGACCTTGATCTGAAGACACTGATCTGGCTGGAGGAATTCATCCGGAACAGCGATCTCGGGATCCTGTTCATTTCGCATGACGAAGCACTGCTGAAGAACTGTGCCGAGAGTGTCATCCATCTGGAACAGCTCAAACGGAAAGCAGAGCCACGGATTACGGTCAGCGGGGAAGCCTATGAAGCATACCAGAAGAGAAGGGTTCATACGATTGGCAGAACGAACCAGCTGGCAGCCAAAGAAAAAGCGGAACTGAAGAAGCAGCTGGACCGTTACCGGCAGATCTACCAGAAGGTGGAACACCGTCAGTCATCCATCTCCCGCCAGGATCCTCACGGCGGACAGATGCTTAAGCGGAAGATGAAGCAGCTCAAAGCACAAGGACGGAGGCTAGACGAAAAGAAAGAAAAGCAGACTCAGAAATACGAACCGGAGGAGGCCATTGAGATTTTCTTCAACGATGTATTGCTCAATCCGAACAAGGTGCTCCTGGATGAATCTATCCCTGAGCTGAAAGCAGGGGGCAGGGTCCTGGCAAAGGATCTCCGTTTCCGTATGGAAGGCAGGGACAAAGTCTGCATCATCGGTGAAAACGGATGCGGAAAAACCACACTGCTGAAGGTCCTCTATGAAAGACTGCTGGAGAAGCCTGAACTGCGGTGTGCGTATATGCCCCAGAATTATCATGAAGTGCTCAACGAAGAAGAGAGCCCGATTGTATACTTGAACAGAATCTCGGATGACAGGACCCGGAGCGCATCGCTGCTCGGATCTTTGCGGTTCACAACGGAAGAAATGACGCACCGGATTGCGGACCTTTCGGAAGGACAGAAGTGCAAAACGCTTCTGGCAGGGCTTATTCTGTCGGATCCGGATGTGCTCGTTCTTGATGAACCGACCCGGAATCTCTCCCCGTTGTCCGGACCGCAGCTGAGGCAGATTCTTCGTGATTACAAAGGCGCTGTACTGTCGGTGTCCCATGACCGTTTGTTCATCGGGGAAGTGGTGGACACTGTCTATGAACTCAGCGTGACGGGCCTGCACAGGATTGAATAAAAAAAGACCACCGTAAGGTGGTCGTTTTCATTACAGGCAGTCGGTGTAGATCTGCACGACATCGTCTGCCGTGAGCGGCACAAACGCATTGGACAGCCTGCCGCCGATATCTGCGTGCTCTGCCATTGCCCGGAAATGCTCGTCTGTGATGCCAAGTTCGCCCAGGGTCATCGGAATTCCGTTGCCCCTGAAGAACTGTTCCAGGACATCGATGCCTTTCAGGGCCAGCTCATGTTCGTCTTCACCGTCCAGCCCCCAGACATTCCTGGCAAAGCGGACAAACCGCCATTCACAGGTTGGATCCTTCTTCAGGATGAAGCGCATCCAGCGGGGTGTGAGGATGGCCAGGCCGACGCCATGGGTAATGTCATAGTACGCGGAAAGCTCATGCTCCATCGCGTGGCACGGCCAGCCGGTGGACTTTTTGCCGTATTCCGGGATGCCGGAGCAGGCGACGCTCTCTGCGTGCATGAGATTGGCACGGGCAGAGTAGTTGTCCGGTTCCTTCAGGGCGATCGGCAGATTGCGGATTACGCTCTTCAGGATGGTCTCGGCAATGCCGTCTGCCAGTTCGCTGTCCGGTGTGCGGGAGAAGTAGCCTTCCATGATATGGCTCATGATATCCGCGGAACCGGCAGCGGTCTGGTATTTGGATACCGTGAATGTATAGGTAGGATCCAGAATGGATACAGAAGGATAGGTGTAGGAACCGCCCAGCTTTTCATTTGTCTTCATGTTGGAGATGACTGCGCCGCCGTCAAAGTCGGAACCGGTTGCGCTGAGGGTCAGGATATCCACCAGGGGAAGGGATTTCTTGTAGCCTTTGACATGCTTGACCATATGCCAGAGATCATCCCCTTCGTAGTAGAAGCCGGAGCAGATGGCTTTGGAGCAGTCGATTGTACTGCCGCCGCCGACAGCGAGAACGACATCGATATTGTGTTCCTTGCACAGCGCAACGCCCTTGGCTACGGATTCAATGCGCGGGTTGGGGTCGATCCCGCTGAGCTCCGTTACGGTATATCCTCCCTCGTTCAGAATCTTCATGACTTCGTCATACAGCCCGGTTTTTTTGATGGAACCGCCGCCGTAGGTGAGCAGAACGTTTTTACCGAACGGTTTCAGGGCTTCATCCAGATGAGAGATCGCGCCTTTGCCGAAGTAGACCTTTGTCGGGATGTTGTGTACATAGTTTTCCATAGTCTGTCCTTTCTTTGGATTGCAGGCTTTCCTGTATGAATTGGTGAATGATACGGATCCAATCCGCTATCAGTGTAGCATACAGGTGAACAAAGCATACAGTTTCAGGTATAATGGAACCGCAATGAAGTATGTAAGTCTGGATCTTGGAAGTGTAACCTGCGGTATTGCAAAGTCGGATACTGGGTTTCTGGCGACACCGGTGAAGACCATCCGCTTCCGCCGGGAGGACTACGACGATGCGATTGACCGCATCCTGGAATATGTAGAGAAGGAAAAGCCGGATATTATCGTGATGGGCTATCCGCTGCTGGAGAATGACGACGAAGGACCGAGGGCGAAGCTCTCCCGGGTTGTCGGTGAGATCATCGAGCAGGAATCCGGCATTAAAGTCGTTCTGCAGGACGAACGCAGTACGACGCGGGATTCCGAAGACTTCCTCATCGGTCTGGATGTATCCCGGAAGAAGCGGAAGAAGGTCATCGACCAGCAGGCAGCGGTCCGGATTCTGGAGTACTATCTGCAGAGGCAGAACAGCAGATAAAAGCAGAAAGGCACACAAAAAACAGGAATCATCCCTGCAGCGGCGCTGATGGCAGCATGGCGCATCACCGGCTGAGGCAGACGTTTTCCATTGCGGACTGGATGAAACCGAATAAAAGGACCGGCTGAAGCCGGTCTGTTCTGTTTCTGTTCACGGGAGCTGTTTCTGTACGGCAGTAAGGTTCATGTAGCTCAGCAGACTTGTTTCCCCGTTCTTTACCTGTACATTCACGATGTGTGCCTGGTTTTCATCACACCAGAAGTATACCTCACCGCTGATACCGGACGGTTCACCAAGAAGGGCAGTGTATTCTTCCAGTCCAGAATCATACCGGATGCCGTTGGAGAAAATGATTCCGTCATTGTTTTCGACACCGATGATCAGGCAGTCTGCAGGAGCAGCGGGTGTGTCGTAAGGATTATAGATCCGGATCATGACCGGCAGTCCGCTCTTCGCAAAACTGTCTATGAGTATCCGTCCCAGCGCTCCGGGGTCAAGCGTTTCCGGATCGGTTTTTCCGGTCTGTCCAAGACCCTGGAACTGGGTGACATGTACGACAGGAAGATCACCGAGTGCAGAGAAGGCAGAGTCCCCGATGGTGATCTCTGTATCTCCGGAGACGGTGGTGAAGTGATCAAAGCCTTCGAATACAGACGGGTCACAGAAGCGGACGGATGAAGATGTTTCATCCGGAGATTCCGGTGTTTCTGAATCTGCTGTAGGTTCTTCCGGCTGCAGGTCCCTGGGATTGCAGCCTGCAATCATCAGTACTGCAATCATTGCGCTCAGCAGCTTCTTCGTTCGGTTCATAGTGCTTCTCCTGTATTTACCAAGTATACCATCAATGAAAAAGAGTGATTCCTCACTCTTCATCCGGTACGTATTTGATGACGACGTGCCTGTCGGGTCCTTCACCCTCACTCTGGGTGTGGATGTTGTGCCAGCCGGACAGTGTCTTGTGCACGACTTTGCGCTCATCGTTGGGCATGGGATCCAGGGAAGCGTCCACATGGGAGCGCTGGACCTGCTTGGCATTGGTCTTGGCAATGTAGCTCAGCTTGCTGTAGCGCTCTTCCTTGTAGTTGTTGATGTCGATCAGGACATCGATTCGGCTTCTGAACTCGGAATTCACAGCTCCGCGCATCACAGTGTTGAACGCTGTGAGCGTCTTTCCCTGCCTGCCGATGAGTACAGCGTTGTTGTCGGCGTTCAGGCGGACAATGAAGCCGTTGGTATCGGTTTCTTCGATCGCGACTTCGATGTCCTGGCCGATGCCGACAAAGAAGTTTCCGAGGTAGTCGAAGATGAATTCCTTGATGTCATCCTGGGTGTAGGCACCGACGGTGACACCGTTCTCTGTTTCTTTGGTATAGTACTTCAGTTCACCGACGGTGCACTGCTTGTCCTGGGCAGCCTGTTCCAGCGCGGCTTCCAGGGTTTCTGCTGTATATTCAATCATGATCAGGCTCCTTGCTTAGTAATGATGGACTGGACAACGAACATCTTGACAATGTTGACAACAGAGTAGATGGTCCAGTAGATGGACATGGCGGACGGCAGTGTCAGACCGATGACCGAGAACAGGATGACCATGTAGATCATCATCATATTGGACTGTGTGGAAGCTTTGCTCTCCTGCACTCTGCGGTGCGTACGCTCCGCTTCCTCCTGCGCTCTCTTCTTGGCCATCCAGCGCGGCATGAACATGGTAATGGCCTGGCTGACGATCATGACCAGGAAAATGATGAAGTACCCGGGAATGCCGGCCTTCATACCGTTGAGCGGGGATACTTCCAGGCTCAGTCCCATGAACGGGGTGGACTTCAGCAGGGAAGAACGCTGTACTGCATGGAAGAGCGCAATGACAATCGGGAACTGCAGGAACGTCATGGCAATGGTGCTCAGGGGATTGACGTTGTACTTCTGGTACAGTTTGTTCATCTCCTGCGCCTGCTTCTGGCGGGACGCGTCGTCTGTGCGGCCTTCGTACTTGCGCTGGATCCGTTCGAGTTCCGGCTGCAGAAGCTGCATCTGCTGCTGCTGGATCTGGGACTTCAGGGTAACAACGAGCAGGACAGCGTTGACCAGCAGGGTCAGGGCAGCCAGTGCACCGACAGAACCCATCTTCGGTGTGAGCTTGTTGATGAACTGTGCCATCGGCCATACCAGCAGGGCATTGAACCAGTTCTCGGATGCCATGGTTTCAGCGAATGTTGTTTCGGGATAAATCAGCTTGATCGCTCCGTCTGTGTCTGTCGCGACGCGGCAGCCTGTCATGGTGACCATGAACAGGAAGACAGCAGTGAGTATCAGCATCTTTTTCATCTGAGCGTTGATCTTCATAGGAATCTCCTTCAATCGGTCGTATAGTAACTATATAATATTAGCCGTACGGAACAGTTTTTCCAAGTCATTTTTATTATCCGCGTAGGATCTTGTGCGGTATCCGTGCCGTACGATGATGATGAAGTCGTATTCTGCCGCTGTAAAATCCACCAGTTCCATGCACATCATCCGCACCTGGCGCTTGATCCGGTTGCGTACGACAGCGTTGCCGATCTTGCGGGAAAGGGAGATCCCCCCGCGGGCCTGAAGTTCCTTCTTCGGAAGAACATATAAAACAAAGCTGTCACAGACAGTTTTTCTTCCGGTATGGATGAGAGTCTGGAACTCCCGGGATTTACGGACACGGTTTATCTTCTTCATAGTCAAAAAAAACCACCGGAAGGTGGCTTATTTTCAGGCAGACAGTACCTTTCTGCCCTTGGCCCTGCGTCTAGCCAGAACCTTACGTCCACCGACAGTAGCCTTACGGGCTCTGAAGCCGTGGGTAGACTTGTTTTTTCTCTTACTAGGCTGGTATGTTCTCTTCATTGCATGCCACCTCCGTCCAAATCAAGAACAATGCTTATTTATAATACTTTCAGGACCAGTAAAAGTCAAACAATTCAGGAACGGTTTTTTCAGGAACCGTTATTGCTTGTACTGCAGAAGGGGAATGCTATAATAACAGGCGCAGAAGGGAGAAGGAATATGAGAGGAAAAAGAATGATCGGAACTCTGCTGGCCGCAGCGGCCCTGATGGCTATGACCGCCTGCGCCAAGCATGAGTCAAGCATTGAATCTACAACTGACAATACCATCAAGGTAACCGCGCTCAACAGCGAAGAAACCGGCGGCAGCGGTGTCATCACGGTTGCGGAAGGAGAGATCCTGCACCTGGACTACAATCTCAGCAAAGGAACGTTCGATGTCACGGTTGCCGGTGAGCAGGCTGTACCGGAAGACGGACAGCCGGAAGCAGAGGGAAAGACCACGGAGGAACTGATCGAGTCCTTTACCGGCGAAGGCCAGTACAAGGAAACCGGACTGACCGGTGAAGGCTCTCTGGAATTCGCGGTGGAGCCGGGAGATCAGACACTGTACTTCATGCTGCATGATGCGACAGGAGACATTCTCGTCACTGCTGTTCCTGCAGAATAGTGCTCCAGGAAGCTTCGCACAGGCGGAGCTTTTTTGTGTTAGCATAATACGTGTATGAATGATGAAGGAGGGTCTGCATGTCTGAAAGAAGAATGCTGAAAACCTACCTCGATGAGATCCCCTGGGGAACGGATGAGGATCTTGTGAATGAGCAGAACAAGAGCCGCAAGGAACGGAAGGAACTGCCGGAAGGCTGTCATGAGACCGTTCTTTACCGTGATATTATGCGCATTGCCTGGCCTTCATTGGTGGAGCAGCTCCTGACCAGCTTGGTATCCATGGCGGATATGATCATGGTCGGTTCCATGGTCAACGGTGATGATGCCATCTCTGCTGTCAGTCTGGCCAACCAGCCGAAGTTCATCTTCATCTCCCTGATGATTGCCCTGAACATCGGTGTTACAGCTGCTGTAGCACGGGACCGCGGCGCCGGCATGCACGAGAAAGCGAACGATACCCTGCGGCAGGGCCTGGTGATGTCCCTGGGCGTGTGCATCTTTGCGTCCATCGCCGGCTATCTTGCATCGAAGCCGCTGGTGGCCTTCATGGCCAACGGCGGACTGTCCGCTGACATCGAGCGCATGAGCGTCCAGTACCTGCAGATCCAGATGATCGGCTTTACGACCATGGGCATCGGTGCGACGTTTACAGCTGCCCTGCGGGGAACCGGCAACTCCAAGCTGCCGATGATGTACAACATGACCGCGAACGTAGTCAACGTCTGCCTGAACTACCTGCTGATCAACGGTCATTTCGGCTTCCCGGCCCTCGGTGTTGTCGGTGCGTCTCTGGCAACCGTGATCGGTCAGGCTGTGGCGCTGATCATCGCCATCCGGGCGGTAGGCAGCGGCAAGTACTACTTCCATCTCACCCTGCTGGACTTCTTCCGGCATTTCGGGGTGGAATGGGATGTTATCTCCCGTATCGTCAAGGTCGGTATTCCTTCCCTGATGGAGCAGGCTGCGATGCGTGTCGGTATCATTCTGTTCTCCAGACAGGTAGCGAGCCTGGGCAATCCGGGATACGCAACCCATCAGATCTGCATGAACATCCAGTCTTTGTCCTTCATGCTGGGCATGGCCATCTCTGTCAGTTCCACGACGCTGGTCGGCCAGTCCCTGGGCAAGAGAAGACCGGATATGGCGGAACACTACTCCAGAAGGTGTTCCCGGCTCGGTGTCGGCTTCGGCTGTCTGCTGGGACTGTTCTTCGGCTTCTTCGGCAAATACATCGTCGGTCTGTACAGCGATACACCGGCAGTCATCGAAGCTGCGATTCCGGTCATGATCATTCTGGGTGTTCTGCAGCCGGTGCAGACGCCGCAGTTCATCCTGGCCGGTTCCCTGAGAGGCGCCGGCGCAACCAAGGCGACAGCGCTCATTACCATGATCTGCGTATTGATCCTGCGTCCGCTGCTCGGACACATGATGATCAACGTTCTGGCGCTCGGTCTGATGGGTGCGTGGTACGCGATCTTCATCGACCAGGTGGTACGTACAGGACTAGTCATGTATGTCTACGGACTGGGCAAGTGGAAAACGATCAAGGTATAAATGATAAAAGATCCCCGGCACTGCCGGGGTTCTTTTATTCGGTCAGTCCGAAGTGCTTCTCCACCAGGGCAACGGTCTCTTCCACCGTTCTTGCCGGATCGCGCTCCAGCCAGAAGTACTTGCTGTGCTTCACGTTGTCGTACATGTCCTTGTTCAGAGTATACAGCGTTTCGTCGCAGGTCGCCTTTGCCTGTTCATAGTCCGTCGCGCTGTGGATCCAGCGGCTGAACGGCTGATGGTCCGGCCGGGCGCAGTATTCCTCGACATTGTCCTTCGGTTCCCGGATCAGATAGACGATCCGGGAAGGCTCTGTCAGGCAGTCTGCCTGTTCCAGCGTCAGATGGCAGTCGCAGATGACCGGGTGATCTGCAGCTGCCCGGACCAGGTCCAGCAGGATGAAATCCAGCTGTTCGCGGGTATTGTGGATCAGCCAGTTCCGGTACTCCTCCACACTTCTGCCGAAGAATTCATCCGCGTCCCAGAACTGCTGGTTCATGGCCGGCTGGTGCTCTGGATCGGAGATCTGCTGGTGGAACGGAAAGCGGTCATCCATGTCGTAGACCGGGATGTGATGCCGTTCCGCCAGGATCCTCGATACCGTTGTCTTGCCGCCCAGATGGGTTCCTGTAATGAAATATACGTTCTTCAGATA
>JAFOIY010000054.1 GCA_017420505.1 Solobacterium sp.
CGCAGCCAGGGTGTATTGCGGTAATCGGGCAGCCGTACTTCAGCATTGAGGAAGTACTCTGCACTGATGTATTTATGGCTTACGCTCAGGTCTCCGTTGATCCGCTGATAGAAGGTCAGAACCATCTCTTCATGCGGAACTCTGTACTGGATCCGTTCATCGGAACGGTGCGAACGGTAAAGCCAGGGTGCTTCATACTTGAAGAGATACAGGCCCAGTATCAGGACGGGTAACGCGGCAAGCACCGCAAGCCTGCAGGACGCTCTTCTGCTGCTGTTCTCCGCTGCTCCGGAAAGCCGGGAAGTAATTCCCGCTGTCAGACCCAACAGGAACGCTGCAGGAAGAAGCAGGTTCCTTACCGGTGTTAGCCATCTGTACATCGGGACGAGAAACCCGGCATACCCAAGGTACCCATGGCCCGCTGCTGTATAGCCTGCCGCGAATACCGCCAGGAACAGGCCGGCACAGGCACTCAGCAGAACAGACACCAGGTACACCGGCTTCCTGTACCGGAATCCCATGGTTCTCTGCAGCAGAGCGCCGCCCAGGAAGCCGCACAGCCATACAGAGAGCGGCAGTGCTGCATACAGCAGCACATAGACCGCGTAGGGGACGACGAACAGCGCGGAGCCTCTTGCGGACAGTACGCCGGCATACCGATGGATGAATATGCTCACGGCCGCGGATACCATCAGCATCACGAACAGGAACCAGGGCTTTTCCGGGGAGACTTCTTTCTTCTTCCCGTAGATCAGACCGGCGATGTCCGTGCCCAGTGCTTCGGCGATCAGACCCATCATTTCAATGTCCGGTTCGGATCTGCCGGTTTCATAGTTGGATACTGTCTGCCGGGTGACATGGATTCTTTCCGCCAGATCATCCTGCGTCAGATCCGCTGAGCGGCGCAGGTTCTTAATGTTCTTGCCGACATTGTTCATGCGGATGGTGTCCTCCTGATTCCATTGTTTCATTCAGGGATCCGTGCAGTCACGCAAAGAATCTTTGCAGAGGAATTTCTCAGTCCTTTCCGGACAGGACCCGGAAGAATTCTACAAAGCCGGTCTGTTCAATGCCTCTCGGGTCAAAGTGCAGCACTTTGAATACCATCTGCATGGTTGTGCCGAGGCCGAATACGGTAATCAGTGTACCGATGCCTACCGGGGCACCCAGCAGCCAGCCGGCACACAGGACAACCACCAGAATCGCTGTCTGTACAGCACCGATGGGAATGGTGCGGAAACGCTTGCCAAGGCCTACCATCATCGTGTCCCTGGGCCCGAAGCCAAGCCCGGCACCCATGTAGAAGTACTGTCCCAGCGCCATCAGGATCATGCCGATGATGAGCAGTGCAGCGCCGGAGAGGATGCTGTGCTGCAGCGGGATCAGCCCTGTACGGACAATCAGGTCCGCGAAGTTCCCGACCAGCAGGGCATCCAGCACGGTGCCGGTACCGATCTTTTCCTTCATGAGCAGGTCAATCACGACAATGATCAGGCTGATGGTTACATGTACCGTTCCGAAACGGAACGGTACATGGTTCGCAACACCTACCGCAAAGGTTTCCCAGGGTGCCATACCGATGTTGGACTGCATCTCAAGCGCAACGCCTGCTGCAAATATGAATAGACCGAATACGGTCCGGATGAGGTTCTTCACCAATGTACTTCTGGTCATAACAGTCTCCGATCCAATGAGATAATAGTACATCAACCGCTCGCTTCTGCGCTATGATAACGGTAGCTGAAGGATGCATCTATGATAATCAGAACAGAAAGGCTGATCCTCCGCCCGTTCCAGGCGGATGATCTGGATCTGATCTACCGGCTGTACTCGGATGAAACAGTCATGCGCTATATGCCGTATGACCTGATGGATCTTTCTGCAGCCCGGAAACATCTCAGCCGGATCCTGCGGGATCTGCAGGAAGAACCGGTACTGAACCACGAGCTGGCCGTCATCCGGCAGGATACCGGCACTAAGACCGGACGGTGCCACATCCAGATCGATCCGGATACAGAGACCGGAATGATCGGCTGGCTGCTGCCGGAGGAAGAATGGAACCACGGCTATGCCACAGAGATCACGGAAGCGCTCAAGGACTGCTGCTTCAACACGCTGCATCTGCACCGGATGAACGCCCTGTGCAATCCGGACAATATACGCTCCCGGCATGTACTGGAGAAGTGCGGGTTCCGTCTCGAAGCACATTATATACGCAAGGTCAGATACATCCGGTACGGTAAGGAATCCTGGGAGGATGAGCTGGAATACGCACTGCTGCAGACAGAATATGCAGATCAATAATCGAACAGATGCATTGTGAAAAATGACGTATTCTTCATTTTTGTAACCGTTTACGAAAACTGTATTTCACAGCATCTGCGCCGTGCTATTATGAAGGAAAGGAGAGTTTTTGAAATGACTAATCTAGAACTAGCGAAGAAGTATGAAGACTACATCATTTCCATGCGGCGCTACTTCCATGAACATCCCGAACTGTCAGATCACGAAGACGCTACCATTGAACGTCTTTCCGAAGAACTAACAGGAATGGGCATTGATCATGTGGTCATTCCTCGCGGTGGTATTCTCGCCACCATCAAAGGTCCGGCAGAAAAGGACAGCGGCAGGAAAGTACTGCTCAGAGCAGATGTAGACGCCCTGCCTGTCCAGGAAACGGATACCGTTCTGTTCGATGTACCCAGAACCGTAAAGTCAAAGAACGATGGTGTCATGCATGCCTGCGGCCATGACGGACACATGGGGATGCTGCTGGGTGCCGCAAAGATCCTGCTTGAACGCAAAGATGACATCGAAGGAACCGTCTATCTCTGCTTCGAACGCGGTGAGGAAGTCACCGGCAACGTCAAGTACATCTTCCAGTA
>JAFOIY010000055.1 GCA_017420505.1 Solobacterium sp.
CCGTGGTATCTCCGCGGATCATTGCCTGCGGGATCAACAAATACCGGCACTGCTTTCTGACGGCACAGCCAGATGATCTCATGCACAAGGTGCTCTGAAAGGAAACTCTTCCGGTATTCCGTCATCAGAACGATACCACAGGCGCCTATGAGATCCCGCAGCCTCTGCAGGATCTCCTGCTCCATCGCAGGTGAAATCTGCAGATCGTCCTCCCGGTCGACACGCTGGATCTGCCGGCAATGATCGTTGTAGTACCGCTGCTTCAGCATAGTCATCTTCTGCGGCAGAACCATCACGTTCACAGTATCCACGCCTTTCTCTCTCAGCAGAGAAAGAAGGCGACGGCCCTCTTCATCGTCACCGACCACAGCAAACAATGCCGTTTCTACACCCAGTACAGCCAGGTGAGCAGCTACGTTCGCCGCACCGCCAGGACTGCAGCGGGCTTCCGTATTCTCCAGGAAGACAGGAACAGGCGCTTCACGGGAAAAACGCTCGGTCACGCCGAAACGCCATATATCCAGCATTGCGTCTCCGATGACCAGCGCTTTATTGTTCTTACTGTGTACCGTTCTGTTTTTCATTGTCCTTGCCTGCTGCGGTGAATGCACCAAAACGAATCCCCGCTGTTCTGCCATTCTTTCCGGCAAAGCGGCGGGGAGATCATTCTGCAATCTATGCGTTCATTCGCACATTATTTAACGTCTGTGATAATTACGTCAGGTTCCTCGCCGGATGTGAGGATAACGTCTTCGCCGATGTCCAGTACTTCCAGTACAGGCGTTTCATACTTATCTGCCATAACAGTACTCCCTTCAGACAGTTGATCTGTCTGCCGCAAAACAGACAGTTCCCTGTTTAAAATATCATATATCAGCCAGGAATCTCCTGTAAACCTTATCGATTCCTTCAGAAACCGATCATCTCTCGAAAGACGATTTCCTCGGAAACTTTTTCATCATCAGTTTCCCGTATTTCTCCAGATCCTCTTCGCTCGTTCCATTGCTGTCGTTCAAGCATACCAGCTTCGGTCCGCGCAGGAAATACAGCCTTTCCTTCCTGGATCTGAAGAACCGTTCAATCATACAGAACTGAAAATCAAGGTACTCCGACGCGAACAGCAGATCCCTGCCAATGCACCTGTATCTGTTCCAGCGCGTGTTCCTGTACCCTTTATACGTCTTCAAGGTGCATAGATCATTGGCGATCATGTAGTAGTGGAAAATGACTCTCTGGATATCGCCTTCTGCTCTCAGCCTGTTCTTTGAAGCAGCCGCGAATTCTTCCGCGTACTCCGCTCTGCAGGCTGCCAGCGCTGATTTTGTATATACATCGATGTTGTGGGACGGTACTAGGTTCATACGGATGCCGTAGTGGCTCAGAATCATCTGCTGGGAGCGGTAGAGGGCTGTGTACCAGTAGCCTTTCGGCTGTATCCTGTGTTCGTACATGCGTACGAGAGGCTTTCTGTCCTTGAAGAAGAAGTCTTCCGTCACATGATTGCCGAAAAACATATCATCGCAGGCATACAGGAAGACTTCCGACAGCCCGGGGATCCGGTCCAGGAAGGATTCGATCACGTTGCTGTTGTAGCAGGGAAGCAGTTCCTGCGGCATGAATTCAGAATGGTCTACAACCGTAATCCTGCTGTTGTCCGTATTCAGCCATTCCGGCACTCTGGAGTCCATCAGGATGTAGATATGATGGATCCACGGTGCGTATTTCTCTACAGACCGCAGTGAAAACATCAGCTCATGGTTATCGCGGAAACGGCAGACGGAATTAGTGCTGTTCTTTTCATACCGGCTTCTTTTTTCCAGCCATGCTTCATCGTTTCCGTTGACGTAGTTGTATACCAGATCGATCTTCATCCTGCTCCCTTCTATGGTTTCAATACAGCGTTCATTGCAGTGCCGTCAAGTGCAGAAAGAGAATGCCCTGCGGCATCCTCTTTTCTTCAGTCAAATACTTGATCCAGCTTATCCCTCAGGAAATCACAGGAGTACTTCAGGTTCTCTTCCCAGGCTTCCGGATGATCGCACCAGAATTCTCCGTTGAACATCCGGACACCGAGATCCTTCAGCACCTTCAGATTGGATACATAGTCCGTCAGGCCTGTCCCCCACGGTACGCTTCTGTCCGTCTTCGGATTGGTTTCCTTCAGATGGCAGGCAAAGATGTGGCCTGCGCCGGTCTTCAGATCATCATTGACACTCTTCTCATAGCCGAAATCATGGCGCGCACCTGCAAGATTGCCGATATCAGGATAGACGCCGAGATACGGACTGCCAACGAGATGGACATAGGCCATACCCTTCTCCACGGTATCGATGAAGTCCCGGTCCATCATGGTTTCAAATCCCAGCAGTACACCCTTTCTGGCTGCCATTTCCGCTGCTGTCTTCAGGTTCCTGATGAATTCCGCTCTTGTTTCTTCATTCGCTTCTTCATAGTAGCAGTCATAGCCGGCCAGCTGGATGATGCGGATACCCAGATCAGCCGCAAAGTCAACGGCTTTCTCCATGATCTCCATGGCCTTCTCATGCTTTTCTTTGCCCAAAGAGCCAAGAGAGTACTTGCGCTGGGCACTGAAGCACATGGTATAGATGGGTGTATCGGTCTTCTTCATCAGACGGACCAGTTCATCCTTTTCTTCCTTTGACCAGTAGAGGCGGGAAATCTTTTCATCCGTCTCATCGATGGAGATCTCCACCCAGTCAAAGCCTGCCTTTCTGCAGGCAGTGAGCTTCTCTTCCCAGCTCAGGTCCTTGGGCATGGACTTCTCATACATGCCCAGCAGATACGGCCTATTTCTGCCCATAGTACGCTCCGGGACCATGCTTGCGCAGATAGTGCTTGTCCAGCAGTTCCTGCTGCATCCGCTCTGCCTGCGGATTGATCATTCTGGACAGGAACGCCATCTTGGCTACTTCCTCCAGGACCACGGCATTGTGTACTGCATTCTCCGCGTCCGTGCCCCAGGTGAAGGGACCATGGGAGTGGACCAGTACACCCGGCATCTGATCCGGATCAATGCCCCTTCTGCGGAATTCCTCGACGATGACATTCCCGGTTTCCAGTTCATATTCTCCGGCAATCTCTTCCGGCGTCATTTTCCTTGTGCAGGGAACATCACCGTAGAAATAGTCACCCTGTGTTGTGCCCAGTGCAGGAATATCCCTGCCTGCCTGCGCCCAGCCGACCGCAAAGGTACTGTGTGTATGGACGACACCCCCGATGTTCGGGAATTCACGGTAGAAGACCAGATGCGTCGGTGTGTCGCTGCTGGGACGGTAGCGCCCTTCCACAACGTTGCCTTCCAGATCCACGACAACCATATCCTCCGGCTTCATCACATCGTACTCCACACCGGAAGGCTTGATGACAAACAGCCCGCTTTCACGGTCAATCGCACTGACATTCCCCCATGTGAACGTCACCATTCCGTACTTCGGCAGCAGCAGGTTTGCCCGGCATACTTCTTCCTTCAGTTTTTCCAGCATATGCAATTCCTCTCTATTCCTTCACTTCATAGACAGCCGCTTCGTTCCTGGTGTGGTTGGCGGCCAGAATGTATTCTTTTCCGTTGTGATGGATGACATCAAGGTTGGCAGGTCCGCCTCCCTGGTCTACTGTATGAACCGTGTATTCACCGTTCTCAAAGGTCAGCACGAAGCACTCGCAGTCGATCCGCCGGATTCCGGCAACGAAGCACGGCTTTCCGGCCAGCGTTGTACCGACCAGCGCATGTGCGAAGTCGATCTCGTTCGGGTATGTGTAGTCAACCGTGTACTTGCCGGCCTTCAGTTTGTAGACGTTGATCCGGTTTCCGTGGAACGGTTCGATCGTCATGATCTCTTCCTGTCCGTCACCATCGATATCCGCCAGGGCAATCTCGGAAATCATACCGTCCAGGATCTTCGTCACTTTCCAGTCTTCCTCTCCGTGCGGGGGTGTAACCCTCATGATGCCGGCATCCGATCCGAAGTAGCCGCATACCCTTCCTTCGTATTCACCGCGGGAATAGCCGTGATTGCGGAAGTAGCCGTCTCCGATCTGCCGCAGTACAACGTTTTCATTCTCAAGATCCGCAGGTACTTCTCCTACATAGATCTGCCCCGGACGGCTCCAGTCGCCCTTGTCGCGCTTGTCCCTTGCGATGGTAGCGCAGATGACATAGTCCTTTCCATCTACGTGATAGATGTCAAAGCGGTGCAGATAAGGAAGATTGAAGACATCCTTGACCTGCCAGCCGTCTTCTGTCTTCCTGCCCCAGACGAGCTTGGAAGCAGACGGTGAAATCTTCAGATAGAACTCATTGACCGCCAGGAATTCACCTTTCCTGGTCGGGAAAGGAATGATGGACATACAGCCGCCTCTGCCGCCTTCCCAGACGGTTTCCTTTTTGCTGAAGCCCTCACCTGTATAGGAATAGCACTCGCTTTCCGGGTTTTCCGAGGCAAAAAAAGCATAAACATCATCATCGATATTCATGTGGCTTGTGCAGTAGCAGCGCACAATATCATCCAGATGGATCTTTTCAAAGCGCATGATTATGGTCTCCCTCCATTGTTGCTAATTCAAGTATAATGCATTTTTGCGGCTGATTGACGCTGTAGGAAGAACATGGAACAATGTGCATTCTGCAGACAGAAAAAGACCGGAGCATTCTCCGGTCGATGATTCCGATCAGGCTCCGGGCTTGCCCAGCAGCTTGAACATGTTCTTCTTGTAGACTTCGACACCCGGCTGATTGAACGGGTTGATGTCCAGCATATAGCACGTCATGGCGCAGGCCACAAAGAACCAGTAGCACATATAGCCGAAGGTTTCCGCCTTCATATCAGGAATGGTAATGATCAGGTTCGGTACACTGCCTGTCTCGTAGTGCGCCTTCAGGGTGCCTTCCATAGCCTGGGCATTGACCCAGTCCAGCTTCTTCCCGCTGAGATAGTTCATACCGTCGGAGTTCTCTGCATCCTCCGGCACCACCATCGCACAGCCGGGATCCTTGACTTCGATCACTGTCTCAAACAGAACCTTCTTTCCTTCCTGGATGAACTGTCCCAGGGAGTGAAGATCCGTGGAGAAGATGACGGAATCCGGCAGGATGCCCTTCCCTTCCTTGCCTTCACTTTCTCCGAAGAGCTGCTTGAGCCACTCCATGTAGCTGCGCATCTGCATCTCGTAGGAAACATACATCTCCACATCATAGCCTCTTGCCTGCAGAATACGGCGCTCAACGGCGTATCTGTACGCATCGTTGACCTTCAGGTCATCGGTGTTCAGATCATGGTTGGCTTTCAGGAAGCCCTTCATCACCTCACGGATATTGATGCCTGCCAGGGCCATCGGCAGCAGTCCCACCGCTGTCAGTCCGGAGTAGCGTCCACCGATATCATCGGGAATGACGAATGTCTCATAGCCTTCCCTGTCCGCAAGTTCCTTCAGTACGCCTCTTGCCTTGTCCGTTGTACAGAGAATGCGCTCTCTTGCGCCTTCCTTGCCGTACTTTTCTTCCATATGCGCACGCAGGATGCGGAAGGCCAGCGCGGTTTCCGTTGTTGTGCCGGACTTGGAGATTACATTGACAACCGTACGCTTGTCCTTGATGTAATCCATTACCTGCTTCATATAGGTGCCTGAGAAGGTATTGCCTGCGAAGATGATCTCCGGTCCTGTGGAAGGATACAGTCCTTTGATCATTTCAATGGCTGCCCGGGCACCGAGATAGCTTCCGCCGATGCCGCAGACAACAACAACATCCGTCCTGTCCTTCAGACGCTCTGCCGCATCGATCATGCGTGCAAATTCTTCTTCATCGTAGTTGAGTGCCCAGTCCACCCAGCCGAGGAAGTCATTTCCGGCACCGGTCTTGTCATGGATCATCCGGTGGATCTTGGTTACGATTTCCTGGTAGGGCGCAACATCAAAGCTTCCTGCAAATCGGTCGTTCAGTGTAATCATCGTTTCATCTCCTTTTCGGCTGCTGCAATCCAGCCTTCCAATTGTTCGCTCAGGGACCGGAAACCGAGCTTTCCCTCCGGGAGGGAAACCTTCATACTGATGCGGTTGACACCGGGGCGTACCCGTATGTGCTTCAACGCCTTCAGTGAAAGCCTTGCCTGATTGGTTTCTTCATCGAAATCTATGACTTTGACACGTACGGTATCACCGATCTTCACGAATCTTCCGATGTCCCGTACATATCCATCACTGATTTCCGAAATATGGATCAGACCGCTGATGTGCTCATCCAGTTCCACAAACGCACCGTACGGCTGGATACCGGATACTTTGCCTTCTACGATCTGCCCTGCCCTGTATTTCATACAACAGAAGTATAACACGCTTCTGCTACCTGACAAACGGCAGACAATGCGTTAGAATAGTGCTGTGCAGAAACAGGAGTCAATGAATATGAGTGAATTGAAGGAAAGAGATCTCAGTGAAGTCATTGCGGATATTGAGCGTACGGTGAACATGATCCGGCCTTACATCCAGGCAGACGGCGGAGACGTGCAGTTGGTCGATTTCCAGGACGGAATCGTAACTGTCAAGATGCTGGGCGCCTGTGCGGGCTGCTTTATGATTGATTCCACCCTGACGGACGGAATCCAGGCTATCCTGATGGATGAAGTTCCGGAAGTCAAAGGTGTAACCATGGACACTGAGTATCTGATGACACCGGAGTATATCTGAAAAACGGAAAATCAGGACAGAATCCTGATTTTTTTGTTGTTTTCTGCTATATTTTTTCATTTTTGTGCTTATTGTTTGTTTTCAACGGATACGATCCCTGTTTTTTCTTGTATATAACCCTTTCTATGTATTACATTTTCTGTGTTGGAGGAATGATTATGGAACATCCTTTTGAAGAATTCGGCTCCATGGTATTCGGAGAACAGGAGATGCATGAGCGTCTGCCGAACCCGGTCTACCAGGCATGGAGAAAAGCACTGGCCAATGAACAGGGACTGGACCGGCCTACTGCAGATGCGATTGCACATGCGATGAAGCGCTGGGCAATGGAGAAAGGCGCTACCCACTACACCCACTGGTTCCAGCCGATGACCGGATCCACAGCAGAAAAGCACGAAGCGTTCGTCAATCCGGACAATGTCAGCCGGATGCCTGTCACCCGGTTTTCCGGCAAATCCCTGATCAAGGGCGAGCCGGATGCCAGCAGTTTTCCGAACGGCGGTCTGCGCGGTACATTCGAAGCCAGAGGCTATACATACTGGGACGCTGCCTCCCCTGTCTTCATACACAACAACGTACTGTGCATTCCTACTGTATTTGTTTCCTACAACGGAGAATCACTGGACAAAAAGAATCCTCTTCTGAAATCCATTAAAGTGATCAACGATGCTGCAACCAGAATCGTCAATATTCTCGGAGAAAAGGATGTCCGTTCCTGCAAACCGATGTGCGGTCTGGAACAGGAATACTTCCTGATCGACCGGGATCTGTTCCGCCGAAGAACCGATCTGCGCTTTACCGGCCGGACACTGTTCGGTTCCTCTGCGCCGAAGGCACAGGAACTCGGAGACCACTATCTCGGCAAGATTCCGGCACGTGCCCAGGCATTCATGAGAGAAGTCAACGCAGAGCTCTGGAAGCTGGGCATATTCGCCAAGACCGAGCACAACGAAGCAGCCCCGGGACAGTTTGAACTGGCTTCCGTATTCAATGATTCCAACATTGCGGTTGACGAGAACCAGCTGGTCATGGAGATCCTGCAGAATACAGCCGAGAAGCACGGACTGGCCTGTCTGCTGGCGGAAAAGCCGTTCGCGGGCATCAACGGATCCGGCAAGCACTGCAATTTCTCCCTGACGACCGATACCGGACAGAACCTGTTCTCGCCGGGAGACAAGCCAGCCGAGAATGTACGCTTCCTGGTGTTCGTCTGTGCGTTCATCAAAGCGGTGGACGAATACGCCGGACTGCTGAGGCTCTCGGCAGCCAGCGCAGGATGCGACTACCGTCTGGGTGGCAACGAAGCGCCCCCTGTAATCATCTCCGTCTATTTAGGCAGCTACATCCAGGGAATCCTGGAAGGACTGACCACGGATACTGCTTCGGAGAAGAGTGTAAAGAAATCTGCCTATGATCCTGTACTGGGACTTGCCTATGTGCCACGTGACAACTCCGACCGCAACCGGACATCGCCCGTTGCCTTTACCGGCAACAAGTTTGAATTCCGTATGGTCGGTTCTGCACAGTCCGGTGCGCTGGCAAACACCGTACTGAACGCTGCACTGGCAGAGTCCCTGAACAGTATCAGCGATCAGCTTGAAGGCCTGAAGTACATACAGGATATCCGGGAAAAAGCATTGCAGATCTGCGCAGAGATCTACCGCAGCCACAAGCGCGTCGTCTTCAACGGTGACGGCTACTCGGAGGAATGGAAAGCAGAGGCTGCACGCAGAGGGCTGCCGGACCTGGTATCCTGCGTAGATGTCATCGATGTCATGGATGATCCGAAGTCCCTGGAACTGTTCACGGGACTGGGCATCTACAATGAAGCGGAACTGGTCTCCCGCAAAGCAGTATTCATCGAGAACTACATTAATACCCTCAGCATTGAAGGAAGGACGCTGCTGGAAATGATCCGTACAGAGATCCTGCCGATGATGGCAGAGGACTGGAAGAACAGCTTTGCGGATGATATGGGATTATGGCCGAACTACGTCAAGGAGCACGGCAAGAAGACAGCCGGTCTGATGAACGGTCTGTACGCTGCAGTCAACCAGCTGGATGATCTTCTGACGGACCTGCACAGTGCGCCGAAGGATAAGGATACCTGCAGAAGATACCATGATGAGGTCATCACAACAATGGAGGAATGCCGGCACTTCATTGATGCCTATGAAGCCATCGCACCGGACCGCTACTACACTCTGCCGAAATACAAGGATATGCTGTTTGATCTTTGAAAAAAGGTTGAATGAAAAGCAGCACAGCGGAAGCTGTGCTGTTTTATTGTCCGGTCTGTTTCTTCACTCAGACCAGTGTTTCCTTTTCTTTTTCCTTGAGTGTTCTGTGCACCTTTTCCTTGATCAGAACATATATGACCGCGAATACCGGTACACCGAAGAACATGCCCGGTACACCGAAGAATCCACCGCCGATCATAATGGCAAACATGATCCACAATGCAGGCAGTCCCATGGAATCGCCGAGAATCCGCGGACCGATGATATTGCCGTCAATCTGCTGCAGGATCAGGATGAAGACAGCAAATTCCAATGCCTTCCACGGACTGATGAACAGCAGGATGAAGATGCTCGGTATGGCACCGATGAACGGTCCGAATACCGGAATCAGATTCGTCAGACCGATGATGAACGACAGCAGCAGCGCATACGGCATCCTTGTCAGGAACGTGAACACACCGCAGATCAGACCAACGATCAGGGAATCGATGGCTTTGCCGAAAACAAAGCTGTTCAGCATCTGCCGGGTCAGTCTGCCTACATGCATGATGTACTTCGTTCTTCCCGGGGAGAACATTGCCCGGATGACATCCTTTGTCTGGGCCGCAAACCGTTCGGAATCCGCGAGCAGATAGACCGAGATGATTACAGCAACAAAGAACCGGAACACACCGCTGATGAAATGAACGGAATAGGACAGCAGGCCGCTCAGCAGCGACGTAAAGCTTTCAGACGCCTTCTGGGAAGCCGCTGCCAGTCCGTCGAAGATCATTTCGGCAACCGGACTGTTCTGGGAACTGCTGTTGATTCTATGGTAAAGCTCTTCGATGGTGTCTACGTACGTGCCCATGTTGTCAACCAGGGTGGACGAGCTTTCAATGAGCTGAGGCAGCATCAGCATCAGAACAATCGCAATGCCGGCAAGGAACACGATCAGGCAGACCGCAACCGCGATAATCCGTTTATGTTCCTTTTTCAAGTTTGCCCGGTACAGCCAGATATTCTCCACCCGGTTGCGCAGCGGCAGCAGCATGAACGCGATGAAACCGCCCGTCAGGAACGGCATAAAGGTCGATTTCAGAACCGACGCAATCCGGGCAAAACCGCTGAAGTACTTCAGGATATAGAAGAACGAGACGACGATAATGCCGGATGCCGAAAACGTAACGATGTTCTCTCTGGTCTCATGGCTCAGTTTCAGCTTCATACAAGCAGATTATATCATAGGTTCAGGCAATATCTTCATAGGGAGAACGGCTTAAAAAACATTAAAACCTGTGGACAAATCCTGCGTTTACTGTAGAATAGTAATGTCTTTTATCTAGAATGGCGCAAGAGGGTCAGCTCGTTGGCGTCATACCAACCTGCCGCAGGGTAAGGTGGTAATGCTGACATCGATAAAGAAAGAGTTTATACCTGATGACCTCTTTCTGAATCCGCAAGAAGACAAGGAAGGAGTTTTTTAATGGAAAAGTCATTCTTTACATCCGAGTCCGTTACCAGCGGCCACCCGGACAAGGTCTGCGATCTGATCGCGGACAGTATTCTCGATGAGGCGATCCGCCAGGATCCCAACGCGCATATGGCTGTAGAAGCTTCCATCAAGGACGATCTGATCCTGGTATTCGGAGAAGCCGGCACAACCGCGGTCATCGACTACGAAGCGATTGCGAAGCGTGTCCTGCGCGAGATCGGCTACGAGGAAGAATACCACGTCATCCTGAAGGTCAACCGCCAGTCTGCCGAGATCAACTTCGCAGTAGACGGCGAAGAGCTCGGTGCAGGCGACCAGGGAATCATGTTCGGCTATGCATCGGATGACACCGAGAACCTGATGCCGTTTGCGATCGACTGCGCCAACCGTCTGGCACAGAAGCTGGAAGAAGTCCGCCGCAGAACACCGTTCCTGCGTCCGGACGGAAAGACACAGGTCACGGCAGAGTACCACGATGGTGTACCTGCCCGGGTCGATACTGTAGTCATCTCCACCCAGCATACAGCGGACATCACACAGGAAGAACTGCGTGACTATATCATCCGTGAGGTCGTCCTGCCGGTCATTGATCCGAAGTACATCGATGAAAACACGAAGTTCCTGATCAATCCCTCCGGCAGCTTCATCGTCGGCGGCAGCTGGGGTGATTCCGGAACAACCGGCAGAAAGACCGCCGTCGATACCTACGGTGGATATGCACCCCACGGCGGAGGATGCTTCTCCAGCAAGGATCCCACCAAAGTAGACCGTTCGGCATCCTACTATGCACGCTATGTCTGCCGCAACATCGTTGCAAACGGACTGGCCGGGAAGTGCCTGCTGGAAGTCGCCTATGCCATCGGTGTAGCCAAACCGCTCTCCATCGCTGTGGAAACCTTCGGTACATCGAAGTATTCCAATGAGGAGCTCGTAGAGATCATCAACCGGAACTTCGACTTCTCGGTTTCCAGCATCATCAAGGAACTGGACCTGAGACGCCCGATCTACACACAGACGACCAACTACGGCCATTTCGGCAGAGAAGGCCTGCCCTGGGAAGCCTATAAAGAAATCAAACTGTAATGCCCTGTGCATTGCAGTTTTTGTTAGAATAAAGCTATGAAGATCAGTATATTGTCCATAAACCTGAAAACAGCCATGAAGAGAAGCTTCTCCCGCCGCGCAAAAGCAGTGAACGAGATGATACGCATCTATGATCCGGATATTGTCTGCGTACGCAGCCTGGAGGAATACATGCTCAGAGAACTGGCTTCCCTGACACAGGCATACCGCTTCTACGGCGGTGGTGCCACCGTTGGAAAGCGTACATTCCGTACCTGCATTCTGTACCGCAGGGATCTGTTCCGGCTGGAAAACGGATCCACCTACTTCGTAAAGAACTCCCCGCTTCGCCTGCCCGGTACGGTTACTGCCGGCACACTGGTGCGTGAAGATCTGCAGCTGAATGTAGTATGCATGAGTCTCAACCGGCCTTCGGGCGGCTTCGCGGAAAAGCTGCTGGCAGCCAGGATGGAGGAAGACAATCTGGTTGTATGCGGAGATGTACAGGTACAGGGTCTGCACAGCGTACGGACCCAGGAAACGGCCGTCAAACGCTTTGTACGCAGTGCTGCCTCACCCTACCGCAGGGAGGAATGCATCTGTACATCAGAAAAGCTCCCGGTGCTTCATTCAGAAGCGATCGGAAGCCTGTTTATGGGAACATTCCCGAGTGACGGAATACCCGTCTATGCTGAGCTGGAATTATGATTCCGGCTTTTTTGCTGCGAACACCCGGTTGAACTCTGCCGGGAGCTTTGCCTCGAAGTGCATGGTCTGCTTCGTGACAGGGTGAATGAACTCCAGTGCAAAAGCGTGCAGACCGAGCCTGCCGATGGGAGACTCCGGATGTCCGTACTTATCATCACCGACAACCGGGAATCCCTTATCAGCGAACGTTACCCGGATCTGGTTCTTCCGGCCGGTATCAATCCGCACCCGCAGCAGTGCGTACATGCCGTTCTTCCTTACCGTCTCGTAGTGCGTAACTGCTTTTTTTGCACTGCGGGAGCGGGATACATAGACGATATGGTTGGTGTTTTCCGCCAGGTACACCGTACAGGTGCCCTTTTCTTCCTTGGGCAAGCCTTCCACCAGGGCATAGTACTCCCGCAAGGCTACATCTTCGTTCCAGTGCCCTTTCAGCATGGAATGAAGCTTGATGTTCTTGGCAAAGACCAGAACACCGGATGTTTCCTTGTCAATGCGGTGCAGTACATACGGACGTGCTTTCGGGTCCCGGCTCTTCAGGTAGTCTGCAGCGTAGGCATAGGCACATTCCTTCTCAGTATCGCTTTCCACCGACAGCAGGCCGGCGGGCTTATTGATGACCAGGAAATCATCATCTTCATAGATGATACAGTGCTTGATCGGGTTCTTTTTCTTTCCTTTTCCCTTCAGGCTCTGCTGGGCATTCGCTGCCCGTACCGGCTCTTTGGCAATCCGCACTTCATCATCCTTGGCAAGCGGATAGTCAAAGCGGGTCTCCACGGTACCGTTGACCAGGACCTTGCGGTCATGAAGCAGGCCTTTGACACTATTGCGTGAGAGATCCAGCCTCCCCAGCAGATAGTCCAGCAGTGCATCACTGCGGTTCACCTTGAATCGGTAGGTATATGACGTCCGTACGGGACGCTTTGTTTCTTTGTTCCTTTTTTCCATATGTGGGCATTGTAGCACAGAAAAGCTCTGCATTGATACAGAGCTTTCCGGGATTATTTACCGAGTACGCGGCGGCAGCGCGGGCAGAGGCCCTCTTCATCCGTTTCTTCCGTATAGTTCCAGCAGCGCGGGCACTTGACGCCTTCTGCGCGTCTGACCGCTACCGTTGTCTCCTCTCCTGCAGTAAAGTCTGCACGGGAGACGATCATCCACTGTGCTGCAGCGCTGCCCAGTGTCTCCTGGGCAAGTGTACGCAGATCATCCGGGCAGCTGATGGTCAGTGCAGCTTCCTGGGCCGAATGGATCAGATCTTCATTGCGGCTTTCTTCCAGAGCCTTCATTGCAGCACTGCGCAGATCCATCAGGGAAGCGAAGACCTTCTTCAGTTCTTCCGCATCCGGATAGTTCTCTACTTCAGGGAAGTGGGTATAATGAACGCTTGTTTCTTCATCGTTGTTGAACTTCTGCCAGATTTCTTCCGCTGTGAAGACCAGGAACGGTGCCCAGAGCTTGACGAGCTTGTCGACAGCCGTCCAGTACACAGTCTGCACCTGGCGCCTGCGAAGGTCATCCTGTCCGTCGCAGTACAGGATATCCTTGGTGAAATCGCAGTAGTAGGAGCTCAGTTCATTCGTCATGAGATTCATGAGCACCTTGTTCGCATCTACATAATCGTACTTCTCGCAGTCTTCCCTGACCTGCTTTACCGCTTCATCCAGCATGACCATGATGTAGCGGTCCACCGGTGTCAGTTCTTCATACGGCAGCAGATCCTTCTTCGGGTCGAAGTCTTCCGGGTTGATGTTGCCGAGGAGGAAGCGGAAGGTATTGCGGATCTTGCGGTACTGTTCGGATACCTGCTTGATATTGGTCTCACCGAGGCGTACATCCTGGCGGAAGTCGGAGATCATAGCCCAGAGGCGGAAGACATCCGCACCGTTTACATTGATGATATCCATCGGGTTGACACCGTTGCCCAGTGACTTGGACATCTTGATGCCGTTGGAATCCACTACATAGCCGTGGGAGAGGATCTCCTTGTACGGCGCACCGCCCTTGACAGCGGTTCCGACGATCAGGGAGCTGTTGAACCAGCCACGGTACTGATCGCTTCCCTCGAAGTACATATCGCAGGGATAGTCCAGACCATGCGCTTCCAGTTCATTCCAGGAGGAACCGGAGTCGAACCAGACATCCATGATGTCCTTCTCTTTGCGGAAGATACCGTTCGGAGATGCCGGGTTGGTATAGCCTTCCGGCAGAAGATCCTTCGCTTCACGTTCGAACCAGACGTTGGAACCGTACTCATCCACCAGATCGGCGATCCGGTCAAAGACTTCCTTCTCCATGATCGGTGTACCGTCTTCACAGTAGAAGATCGGAATCGGTACGCCCCAGAGCCTCTGGCGAGAAATGCACCAGTCCTGACGGTCACGGATCATATTGTACATACGTACCATGCCCCACTCATTGTGCCACTTAACATGGTTCTCGATCTGGTCCAGCAGTTCATCGCGGATCTTGTCGATGGAGCAGAACCACTGCTTCGTTGCCCGGAAGTAGACCGGCTTCTTCAGTCTGTCATCATGCGGATAGCTGTGGACAACCGTCTCCACACCCATCAGCGCACCGCATTCATTGAGCATCGTAATGACTTTCTTCGAACAGTCTTCCACGAACAGGCCTTCCAGTTCCGGACCGGCGATCGCTGTCATACAGCCTCTTTCATCGACTGTCTGCAGCAGACCGATTCCGTAGGAAGTCGCCGCGATGAAGTCGTCCATACCATGGTCAGGCGCAATGTGTACGCAGCCGGTACCGTCTTCCGCACTGACATATTCCGCTGTGAGGACCAGGCTCTCACGGTCATAGAACGGATGCTTGACACGGACGTATTCCAGATCGCTTCCCTTGAAGATCCGCAGTACTTCTGCCTCTTCCAGTGCGAGCTTTTCCTTCAGTGTATCCAGCAGGCTCAGAGCGAATACCAGCTTGCCCTTCTCTGTCCTGACCTCTGCGTATTCCAGACCGGCATTGACTGCAATTGCCTGGTTCGCCGGGATGGTCCACGGTGTCGTTGTCCAGATCATGATCCTGTCATCTGCGTCCAGCAGTCCTTTTCCGTCCGTTACGTCAAAGGCGACATAGATCGTAGCGTCCTTTTTATCGAAGTAGACGATCTCGGAATCCGCAATCGCTGTTTCGTTGTAGGGAGACCAGTAGATGGGCTTGAGTCCCTGGAAGATCAGTCCGTCAAGGGCCATCTTGGCAAAGGAACGGATCTGCCTCGCTTCAAAGTGCTTGTCCAGTGTGACATAGCGGTGCTCATAGTCCGCAATCTGTCCCAGGCGCTTTTCCGTACCCATCTGAACGTCAATCCACTTCTTAGCATATTCCATGCACTTCTCACGGAATTCCGCTTCTGACAGGGCTTTACGGTCTACACCGGCCTTCTGGATCGCGTTCTCGATCGGCAGACCGTGCGTATCCCATCCCGGGAAGTACGGTGTGTAGTAGCCGTTCATTGCATGGCTCCGGTTGATAAAGTCCTTGATTACCCGGTTCATCGCCGTACCGGCATGAAGGTTGTTGTTGGCATAGGGAGGACCATCATGCAGAACAAACGCTTTCTCGCCCTTATGGCGCTCCAGCATCTTCTCAAAATAGTTGTCCTCTTCCCACTGCTTCAGAATCAATGGTTCCTTCTTTGCCAGGTTTCCCCTCATTTCAAATGAAGTCTTCGGCATTCTCAAGGTGTTTTTGTAGTCCATATCTGTTCTCCTTTTCCAAAAAAAGCGCCCTGTCTAAGGACGCTTTCACGTGGTACCACCTTAGTTCGCAGCATTCACCGCGCACTCGTTCATCCTGTAACGCAGGATCTGCGGACGCTCACAGGGTGATGTCCTTCTGTACCTTCCGTTCTGTTTCCACCATGCACAGACTCTCTCTTCTTCCGGTACAGCGGCGCGTCCCCGCTCATCGCATCTTTTCTTCGGCTTTCTTCAGCCATTCCATTTCCGGCATCTTCGGCAGCCGGAATTCATCCAGTTCCTTGATGAGCCCTTCCAGCTTGGCTCTGGTGGACTCCCGTATAATGTTCGCATCGGTATACAGCCTGGACAATTCGGACAGGATCTCCCTTGCTGTAATCAGTGCCTGCCGGACGATCAGGTCCGCGTTTCTCTGGGCTGTACCGATGATCTCGTTGGCCTCCCGCAATGACAGCCTGGCGATGTTTTCCGCAGCCGCCTTCTCCGCGTCCAGGGAATTCGCCATATTCTGGTACTGGGTCTGCAGAGCGTTCATCTGCTCGCTCATCCTGGCGATCTGCTCCTCGTAGACCTTCAGCTTGTTCTGCAGGTCCTCCACCTCAGCCGCGTACTTCTCTATTGCGTCATCAACAGCGAAGCGGTCATACCCGTTCTTCAGTACACGGAATGTTGGTCTGGGTGATGACATCGGAGGCTCCTTTCTAGATGCTCTGCAGGAATTTCACACCTATGCGGCCTTTCTTCGTTCTGTAGGTCTCCCCGACCAATATAAAACGACCTGCCCCACGGATGGAAACTTTACAGTTATTATTGCACACTTCATCAGCGTCGACAAGCGTGACATGATCTACCTGGACCAGACCCTGACGGATCATTTCCTTCGCCCGGGAACGGCTGACATGCGCCAGTGCACTGACCACCGCGTCCAGCCGGGTACTGGACATCACTGCCTGGATTTCTTTGTACCGGAACTGCTGGGACGGGCGGTCCTTCAGTGCTTCAAAGGACACATACTGGTCCGCAATCCGGGTGAAGTTATCCTGCAGGAAGCGCCCCATGACCTCTGTTGTATAGAGGTAGACAAAGCCATCCTCCACCCAGAGGTCTCCGAAGCTGTCCCGTTCGATCTGCAGGTGCATCAGGGCTCCGAGCACATCACGGTGGGTGATGGGGCGGAACCGTTTGTCGATCTGAGCACGGAGGCAGACGATATCAGAAAAGCCATCCTCTTCATCACGAAGAAAGATGACTTTCTTTTTCAGTGCATCAGGATAGCCTCCGTCAAAGCGTACAAAACCATCGCCCTTGAATGCCTGCATTGCCATAGCAGTATCTTCTTCACTCAGAAAGCCGGATTCGGCATGGATGCCCTGCCGGTACGCTCTCTGCTGAAGATCCCGGAGCCTGATCAGTATTTCAGAATCACTCGTCGCCGCTCTCAAGAGAGATCTCTCCGTCAACGCCGATGGATTTCGGAGAACAAAGGATGACGTTGTGTCCGATCTTCTGGATCTTGCCGTCCAGCGCAAATACTGCACCGGCAAGGAAATCGATCGTCCTCTGCGCATAGTCTCTCTGCAGTCTGTGCAGGTTGACGACAGCCGCCCTTCTCTGCTTCAGATGCATAGCGATCTCTTCTGCTTCTTCAAATGTACGCGGCTCGAACAGCACCATCTTTGTGTCAGCGGCTACCTGCGACTTGATGTTCGCGTTCTGCTTTTCTTCGTAGCGGCTGATGTTTCTGGGTTCTGCTGCTTCGACCACTTCTTCGGCATCATCGTCATCTTCTACTTCCGGTGCGATGAATCCCATTACTTTATCCTTCAGTCCCATGATTCTTTCCTCCCGTAAACCGCAGATATTATAACATTCTGCAAGTGTGTCAATCAAGCCGTCAGAATGAAGCCGCCGTCTCCGCATCCAACCGTCTGCAGAGCGCGACTGCCAGATCCACGGCAGCGCGGTAATCCTCAAAGGTGCAGTAGCAGCTGCTGCTGTGGATATAGCGCACCGGGATACCGATCACAATGCTCGGTACGGCTTCCGTATGGATTCTTCCGGCATCCGTTCCTCCGCCGGAGCGCACGCTCTGCTGGACCGGGATGTTCAGTTCCCGGGCAAGATCCACAGCATACTTCTGGAAGCGGGGATTCGTCAGCATCATTACGTCATAGTTCCTGAGCATCGGTCCTTTGCGCATCGCCGACTGGATCAGCCAGGGTTCCGTGAATGTATCATCCGCAGGACAGCCTTCAAAGCAGATCATGATATCCGGCTGCAGCGCTTTGTAGTTGGCATAGACACCGCGGTCCCCCAGTTCCTCCTGGGTGGAGAAGGCAGCCTGTACCTGGCACGGTAGCTTCTCTCCATGCAGTTCCTTCAGTGTCTGGATCAGCGCAGCGACACCGATCCGGTCATCGAACGCTTTGCCGTAGAACAGGCCTTTCGCTTCGTTGTATTCACACTTGATGTCAGGTACACCCGGGGAAGCGATCCCCAGACCGAAGCTCTCTTCCGTCTCCCGCTGGCTGATACCGCCGCAGTCCAGAACCATATTGTCCACCGCAACCGGTGCATTCCGGTCTGCCGCAGATGCGAAATGAGGCGGTTTGGCCGCTACAGCAGCCTTTACATATTCACCTTTGCCGTTTCGCAGACGGAAAGCGGAAGACGGCAGATTCGGAGCAGACCAGCCGCCCAGCGTCAGGAATTTCATGGTACCGTTCGGCTTTACTGCCTGGACAATGACGCCTACTTCATCCATATGAGCATCCAGCATGACTTTCGGACCGGTGGACTCCGGATTGAGAATCATCCGGTGATTCATCAGAGAATCCCGCTCCAGTGTACCGATATCCTTCAGTTCTTCCTTGACGATCTCTGCCACCTCATCCTCGAATCCGCTTGGACCGAAAGCATCAGACAGTGCAATGATGCGTTCCGTTTCATTCATGTTTCTTCTCCTATTCAATTCCAGTGAGATCAAACGCTTCCAGATACTTCGCTGCTTTTCCGCAGATCGTCTTCAGTGTATCCGGATAGAACGGCGACTCCAGCCTTGCTTTGTCAAGCATCGCTACAAAAGTATCGCTGCCGCCCAGGGAAGTGTAAGCCATGTATCTTTCCCATGCGTAGTCCTTGTCATCCTGGATCATTGCCCAGAATTCCAGGGCCACTGTCTGTGCCAGGCAGTAGTCGATATAGTAGAACGGCAGGGAATAGATGTGATGTTTAAGCTGCCAGTGCTGTCCTTCAGCGTAGAAAGGAATCTCTCCGTCCAGACGTTCCCAGGGCATGTAGATGCCCATCAGTTCCTTCCATACCGCATGCCGCTCTGCCGGCGTCATATCCGGTCTGGCATAGACTTCATGCTGGAAGTGGTCGACCATGGTTCCGTAGGGTATGAATGTCAGCGCCGACGCCAGATGGCTGTAGAGGAACTTGCGGGCATCCTTGCCGAAGAAGTCCTCTGCCCAGAGTTCACCAAAGAATTCCATGGACATGGAATGCACTTCTGCACCGTCCATGGTCGGGAAGATGGTGCTGACGGGCTTGCGGCTGCGGTTCACCCAGGCTTCAAACGCATGGCCTGCCTCATGTGTCATCACTTCCACATCACCCTTGGTACCGTTGAAGTTGGCGAAGATGAACGGCACTTCATAGTCGTACAGGCCTGTGCAGTATCCACCGCCGCGCTTACCTTCCCGGGACAGTACATCCATCAGGCCGCCTTCCATCATGGTATGGAAGAATTCACTCGTCTCCGGTGAAAGCTCATCATAGAACTTCTGCGCAGCAGCCAGTACCGCGTCTGCGTCACCTGCAGGCTTCGGGTTTCCGGAACGGAATTCAAGCTGGTTGTCCGCAAAGCTCATCGGATAGCTCTTGCCCAGCCGTTCCGCCTGCCTTCTGTAGATCTGTTCCGCGACCGGTACCACGTATTTCTGCACTCCTTCACGGAAGTGCGCAATATCTTCCTTCGTCCAGCAGTTTCTGTGCATACGGTAGTAGCCCAGCTGGGTATAGCCATCGTAGTGCAGCTTTCTGCCCATGCCGTCACGCAGGTGGACCAGTTCATCGTAGATCTCATCCATCTCTGTCTGATGGTCCTTGTACCACTGCCCTTCTGCCTTCCAGGCACGCAGTCTCCGATCATCATCGAAATCATTCTTGAACGGTGTCATCTGCGACAGTGTATATATACCGCCTTCAAAAGGAATCTGAGCGGACGCCAGCAGGTTTTCATACCGGTGGGTCAGTTCATTCTCCCGCTGCATATCCTCCACCAGCTCCGGTGTAAAGGCCTTCATATCGAGTTCCGCGTTTTCGAATACGATGCTTCCGTATTTTTTGCTCAGTCCTACCCGGAACAAAGAGAATACCAGTGTTTCATTGAACTTCGCCAGGACTTCCTCGAGTTCCGGCAGTGCTTTGTTCCAGAACCTGACTTCATTCACGTAGAATTCATCATTCGTGTTGATATCCTGACGGATCTGGGCAAGCTGGTTCATGGTCATAACGTGCTTTTCCAGCCTGTCCTTGGCCAGGAAGATCTGTTCTGCATCCTGCGATGAGCGGGCATCGAACATCGCTTTGTTCAGATCCAGCAGCTCCTGTTTTACCTTTTCAATATCCGGACGCTCATACGGCATATCCTGAAATTTCATCATATGGTTTTCCTCCGATTGTTTATTATTATACCAACTCCTGCACACGTGCAAAATCGTTTCATTATGATCTGCGGTATGCTATAATGGCTCTGCACTGTATGGTTCTGCGCTGGAGTACCCAAGCGGTTGAAGGGACTGGTTTCGAAAACCAGCAGACGTTTCACGGCGTGCAAGGGTTCGAATCCCTTCTCCAGCGCAGAGTCATACAGTTTTTTCTATGAAAAGGAGTCCCGCAGGACTCCTTGTCTTGTTTATTGCAGATAATAGGGCTTGATGTATACCGGCAGACCGTTCTTTGTGATGAACTGCGGTGTACCTTCGATCAGCGGACGGAAGTACTCGAATGCCGCTTCGGTGATGCCTGCGTAGTCATCCAGCAGCCAGGCGACCGGGAAGTTCTTGACATAGTTGGCAACCTTTTCCGCTTCCACAGCGAAGAAGTCAATGTCGTACTTGTCGATGCCGGGTTTGCGTGTGAGTCCGACCATCTTGCCTGTGAAGGTACGGTCAGCGGAACGCATATGCGCGCTCATACCGAGCTCAAAGGACTCTGTGACATCCGTCAGGGACTGTTCCGTTGCGTGAGATCTCTGGGCTGTGGACAGATCCAGTACCTTGCAGCGCTTGGTCGTGCCTGTGCTCAGCAGCAGGCCTTCGAGGTACTTGGCAGCGCCGCCCAGCACTGCATGGCCGAAGCCATCGTTCTTGGCTTCTGCCGCTGCGAGATATTCACCGTTCGCAAACCGTGCGCCTTCGGAGACAACGATATAGCAATGGTTCGTTTCCGCCAGTTTCTTCGAAACAACTTCCAGGAACTTGTCCTTGTCAAAAGCCACTTCCGGTACAATCAGTACGTCCACCTTTTCGCTCAGGCAGGAAGCAGCTGCAAGCCAGCCGGCATCACGGCCCATGGTCTCCAGAATAAATACTTCCTGGCGGGTGTAGACGTTGACGTCATACCATGTCTGCAGTGCAGTATTGGCGATGAACTTCGCGGCAGAAGCGAAGCCCGGGCAGTGATCCGTAATCATCAGATCGTTGTCTACGGTCTTCGGGCAGCCGACGAATCTTCTGTTTGTAATGCCGTGGGCAGCTGCGTACTCGCTCAGTGCCGCAACGGTATCCATCGAATCATTTCCACCGACATAGAACAGTGTTTCTACATCGTTCTTCTCCATGATCCGGATGAGTTTATCCATATCTTCTGTCTTCTGGCGGTTGAGCTTGTAGCGGCAGGAACCAAGCGCAGAGCTCGGTGTCTGCCTCAGAATCAGGTTCTCTTCATCACTCATGTCCGTCAGATCAACGAATTTCTCCTGCAGGACCCCTTCAATACCGTTCAGGCCGCCCAGAACCTTATCGTAGACCGGGTTCATCTGGTTGGCCTTGACGATGCCGGCGACGGTAGCGTTGATCACCGCTGTCGGTCCGCCGGACTGTGCAACAATACATTTAGTCATAATACACTCCTTCTATTGATTCAATATTTCCCACTGTTCATACATGTGTTCTAATTCATTATGAATCGTATCGATTTCTTCTTCAAGTTCATTCATTCTACGGTAATCATGATAATACGATTCATCAAAGCGCAGTGCCCGCTTTTCTTCGAGTTCCGCTTCCTTGCGGGTGATCGCTTCCTCCACCCGCTTGATTTCCCTGCGCTTCGCTTCCGGGGACAGTGCCCGCTTTTCCTGCTTCACTTCCGCCGGCTTTTCTTCCTGGACAACGGTTGCCTTTTCCTTCTCCCTGGCTTCGGTGTATTCACTGTAGGTCAGGGGATAGTACACCGCTTCATTGCCGTCAAGCACCAGCAGCGATGTAGCCAGGCGGGAGATAAAGTACCGGTCATGCGATACAAACAGCAGCGTACCGGTAAAGCCGCTCAGGGCATCCTCCAGAGCCTCCTTCCCGGGAATATCGAGATGATTCGTCGGTTCATCCAGGATCAGCAGATTGGCCTTCCTGAGCAGCAGTTTGGCCAGGGACAGCCGTACTTTCTCCCCTCCCGAAAGCATATCCACGGTTTTGAATACATCATCGGCAGAGAACAGGAAGCGTCCGAGCACGGTGCGCACTGCTGTACGGTCCAGTTCCGGATACTCATCCCAGAGTTCCTCCAGGACGGTCTTTGTGCTGGAGAGCTGGGCGATCTGCTGGTCAAAGTAGCCTGTTTCGATCTGGTGCCCGAAGAGCCAGGATCCGCTCAGCGGCGGCACCTGCCCCATCAGGGTTTTGACAAAGGTGGATTTCCCCGTACCGTTGTCACCGATGACCGCGACCTTGTCGCCTCTGCGCAGTGAGAGCGTGACGGTACACAGCGGCTGATCATAGCCTACGGTCAGATTCTCCACGTCCAGAACGCGTTCGCCGCCTTTGAGGCGGGGCACGAACTTTGCTTTGAAGGTCCGGTCATCTGCTTTCTGCACCGGGTCCAGTTTATCCATATGTTCCAGATACTTGATCTTGGACTGGGCAAAGGCGGCTTTGTTCTTTTTGTAGCGGAAGCGGTCAATGAGTGCTTCCAGTCGTTCAATGTCCTTCTGCTGGCGCTCGTACGCCGCCTGCCGCCGTTCAATGCTGTTCTTCTTCTGCTCTACGAAGGAAGAGTAATTGCCGGTATAGCGGGTCATTTTCCCGTACTCAAGATCATAGACTACGTCGCTGGTCCGGTCCAGGAACATCCGGTCATGCGATACGGTTACGACAGCATTGGGATAGTTCCGTACATAGTTCTCCAGCCAGACAATCGTATTCAGATCCAGATGGTTGGTCGGCTCATCCAGCAGAAGAATGTCCGGTTTGGACAGCAGCAGTCGTACAAAGGCGATCCTGGTTTTCTGTCCGCCGGAGAATTCATTGATCTTCCGGTCCAGATCCGCGTCACGGAATCCGAAGCGGGTGAACACCGTCATCATCTCCGACTCCCAGTGATAGCCGTTCAGTGCTTCAAAGCGCTCCTGCACGGATGCGTACTGTGCCAGCAGCCTGTCCGTCACTTCGCCGGTCATCTTCTCCTCCAGTTCATGGAGAACAGCCTGCAGCTCAAAGATCCGTGTATAGACCTGCATCAAGGTCTCCCTGACCGTCAATTCATCATCCTCCAGTTGTTTCTGGGCAAGATAGCCGATGGTTGTTCCGTTCGGCATGGAGACCGTACCTTTATCAAAGGACATCTCACCGCACATGCAGCGCAAAAACGTTGTCTTTCCGGAACCGTTCCGGCCGACAACCGCAATTTTCTCATTCGACCTGATTTCAAACTGCACATCTTCGAACACCGCATCGGCACCGAAGTATTTAGCAGCGTGACTGACCTGATAAAGCATATCGTTTCTTCACAAAAACAGAGAATGTTTGCATTCTCTATTCTACATCCTCCCGGGCTGTACCGCTCACAAGACTTACAAGATCATCCAGGTACAGGACAAGCCCGCCGTGGCGCATGCCCCCGTACTGCTTCAGATCCCTGTGGATCTCATCATCGTCTTCCTGGAGGCGTTCTTCCTCTTCCCTGCCGGTGCATACGGTGCCGAACCCGGGGAAAACCAGCTCTGCGTCCGCAAAGCTGCCGTCTTCGTTCCTCCGCGCACCGGATGCAGGATTCCGGGAACCCAGCAGGAAATACGGTACATCGGCTGCCGTGTCCAACCCGTCCGCAGCTTCCTTTCTGCCGTATTCAGCGCTTTCCATGCGCTCCAGCCATCCGGACAGCCCCGGTGTACGATCATCGAAATACCGGCGCTCCGCCTCACAGTTCTCCCGGACATAGACCAGGCAGCTGCGAACCAGGTCCTCCATCAAAGATGTTACATCTTCCAGCCTGGCAAAGGCGATCTCTGCGCTGATCCGCCAGCGCTCACCACTGTCCGTACCATGCGGACCGCAGGTATATACATCCCGGAAAGCAGCAGCGTACGCTTCTGTACGTAGTGCATCGTCTTCCGTATACGGTGTGCTCAGCCACACAAATCCCTGGTTCTGGAAGAACTCGTGTACTGCCATGATCAAAGCAGAGCGGACACGGTACAGAGCCGACCAGTGCGGTGTACGCATGCGCAGATGCCTGGCATTCAGCTTATCCGCGTAGCCCGGTGCACAGCTGCCTTCACACAGGACCTCCGTTGCCCGGATTTCAAACGGATACGCTTCACCGGGTGTCTGTACATACCGGCCGGTAACCGATACAGCACTTCCCTCATGAAGATCCATCGCCGGACAGACCACTCTGGCATACGCAAAATAGGTTCCGTCGCGGAAAGTAAATCCATCCGCCTGTGCGGAACACACCCAGCCCTGCAGGAAAACATACTCTGCCTGGTCCTTTTCCAGATCAGAGCCGCTGCAGGTCATTTCATACAGTTCGCGTACTGTGACTTCCATCAACATCGTTCTACTGTCCCCATAGATCCATCGGTGCAGCATTCGCCTCGAACACCAGTTCCTGTATGCTGGATACCACGTCCACATCCTTTACGGATATTCCCGGAGGCACCCAGAAATGCTCCATACTGAAGTTCACAATGCCCTTGATTCCATTGTCCACCAGCAGATTCACTGTTTCCTGTTCATCCTTGGTGATGCACAGAATCGCAATCCGGCAGCCTTCAGGCATCCGTTCCGTCAGTTCGGCCAGCGGATATACCGGTACACTTTCATGCTCATGGTCTTCCGGATGAATATCAAAGGCGCATACAATTTCACCGACGATATGGTTCCAGTTATTGTAGTTCAGCAGCGCCCGGCCTAGATTGCCGCAGCCGACGAGGATGATCTTTTCTCCGAAGTTCATACCCAGCTGTTCGCTGAACCTTTGGATGAGATTGTCTACATTGTAGCCGTAACCCTGTTTCCCCAGCTTTCCCAGAAAACTGAAATCACGCCGGATCGTCGTTGATTCGATGGATACATATTCTGCCAG
>JAFOIY010000056.1 GCA_017420505.1 Solobacterium sp.
CAATGTCTGCACGCTGGATGCATTCCCTGAGCTCCCGCTCTGTAAAGAGCCGGTTCAGCGGAACCAGCACGGCACCGATGGACCAGACCGCAAAGTAGACAATCAAGGCCTCAGCGCGGTTTCTGCAGAACACCCCGATATGCGATCCATGGCTGAAGCCATGCGCAAGAAAAGACCCGGCCAGTGCATCCACGCTGCCCTTCAGTTCTTCATAGGTGTACTTCCGTTCACTGTCCACCGCAGCCAGCCGCTCCGGATTCCTCCGGCAGGCTTCGCGGAAGCACTGTCCCAGTGTCTTCTCCTGCAGTTCCATTACTTCTCTTTTCTGATTTCCTCGATCAGCTTCGGTACCACATCAAACAGATCACCGACGATGCCGATATCCGCAATCTCGAAGATTGGCGCCATATCGGAGCGGTTCACCGCAATGATGTACTCACTGTCCTGCATGCCGCTCTTGTACTGGATCGCACCGGAGATGCCCAGGGCAATATAGAGCTTCGGACGTACGGTCTTGCCGGTCTGGCCGACCTGGTGGTCTGCACTGAGCCAGCCGTTGTCCACGACCGCACGTGTTGCGCCAAGCACACCGCCCAGCTCATCCGCCAGATCCTGCGCCAGTGCCAGGCCCTTTTCCACGTCCTTCGCAATGCCCTGGCCGACCGCTACGATGGCATCCGCACCGATCAGATCCACCTGCTTCAGCGCAGACTTTACTGTCTCCAGCACATCGGTCTGTACATCGCACTCCGCCAACCGGAAGTCCGGTGCCAGCACTTCAACGCTCTTCGCTTTCTCTTCACTGTATGTACCGAGCTTCATAACACCCGGACGTACGGTTGCCATAGCAGGCCGGAAGCGCGGGCAGACGATGGTCGCCATCAGATGACCGCCGAATGCCGGCCTCGTCATCTTCAGGTTCCTGTGCGCGTCGAACAGCGGTGAATCAAAGTTCGTATTGTCCACATCCATGGACGATTCCCTGCGCAGGAAGGCTTTGTAGCCTTCGGTATCCACATCCAGGTGGGTGCAGTCGGCACAGAGGCCGGTATGCAGCCTCGCTGCACAGCGCGGTGCCAGATCACGTCCGATGTTCGTTGCGCCGAACAGCAGGATCTCCGGTTTAAAGGCTTCCACTGCCTGGGCAATGATTTCTGTATAGGTTTCTGTCCGGTAGTCCTTCAGGAGTTCATGTTCATAGACCAGGACACGGTCTGCCCCGTAGCCTCCGAGCTTCTCTGCCAGGTGCCTGACATCCGCTCCCGGCAGTACGGCGCAGAGCCGGCAGCCCATTTCATCCGCCAGCCTTCTTCCCTCACTGATCAGTTCGAAGACCGCAGGCATCAGTTCACCGCCGCGCTGTTCTGCAAAGACCCAGACATCATGGAATTCTTCAATGTTCATACTGTTGAATGTCATTGTCTTTCCTCCTAGATCAGATGCTTTTCAGCGAGAATGCGTGCGGTTTCCGCTGCCATGTCCGCTGTGCTGCCGCTGAGCATTCTGCCGGCGGAGCGCTGCGGTGGGGTAAATGATTTGTAGATATTGGTCGGTGATCCGGCCAGACCGATCGTGGTTTTATCGATCAGCGGATGATCCTTGAGATCATCATAGGCCAGGATCCGGATTTCCTTGTCAAAGCAGTCCTCGATGCCCTGTACGGACATATAGCGGGGTTCATTCAGTTCCTTGACGCAGGTGATCAGACAGGGTGTCTTCACCTGTACCATCATGTAGCCGTCTTCCAGCATGCGCTTTACGGTCAGGCGATTGTCCTTCATTGTGATTTCCGCAGCGTAGCTGACCTGCGGCAGATGCAGCTTTTCAGCGATCTGTGGACCGACCTGGGCTGTGTCTCCATCGATGGCCTGGCGTCCGGAGAGGATGATATCGCCCTCTTCCAGCCCCAGGGTATCAATGGCTGCCGCAATGATCTGGCTGGTCGCGTAAGTATCGGAACCGCCGAATTCCCGTCCGGAAACCAGTACGGCTTCATCCACACCCATGGCATATAGTTCCCTGAGCATGCTTTCAGCCTGCATCGGTCCCATGGTTACGGTAATGACTCTGGCACCGGTCTGTTCCTTCAGCTGCAGTGCAGCTTCCACGGCATTGAGATCATCCGGATTGGTTACGGTCTCCATGCTGGCTCTGTCCAGGGTTCCGTCCGCCTTGACGGATACTTTGCCGGTGGTATCCGGCACCTGCTTTACCGTTACAAAGATCTTCATCAGCGGCCTCCTGTCTTCTTCAGCAGCTGTCCTGCAATAACGACTTCCTGGATCTGGCTGGTTCCTTCATAGATGCTTGTAATGCGCGCATCACGGTACAGCCGCTCCACTTTGTAGTCCCGGGAATATCCGTAGCCGCCATGGATCTGTACGGCTTTGTAGGCACAGCGGTTCGCCGCTTCTGCAGCGTAGAACTTGGCCATGGAACAGGCCATTGTAGCGTCCTTCCCGGCATCCTTCAGCTCTGCGGCATGATAGACCAGCTGTCTTGCGGCTTCGATTTCAGTTGCCATCTCAGCAATCATGAAGCTGATGCCCTGGAAGTTTCCGATGGGCTGGCCGAACTGCTTTCTTTCCTTGGCGTAGGCTACCGATTCATCCAGGCAGGACTGGGCGATTCCCACCGCCTGCGCAGCCATGCCCAGCCGTCCGCCGTCCAGTGTCTTCATGGCGATGGAGAAGCCTTTGTGCAGCGGTCCTACAAGACAGTCCTTCGGTACTCTGACGTCCTCCATGACGACATCACAGGTGGGATAGCCGTTGATGCCCATCTTCTTCTCCGAAGCACCGAGGCTGACGCCCGGCAGGTGGAGATCCACCACGAACATCGAGATACCGCGGGATCCTCTTGCCGTAGGATCCGTCTTGGCAAACACCAGGCACCAGTCCGCCATGGGCGCTCCGGACACGAACGTCTTCCTTCCGTTGAGGACGAAGCAGTCTCCGTCCTCTACGGCTGTAGTCGTTGTTCCACCGGCATCGGATCCGGCCCCCGGCTCTGTCAGCGCAAAGACCATGATCTTCTCTCCGCTCGCAATCGGCGGGAGGTACTTTTCCTTCTGTTCCTGCGTTCCGGCCATCATCAGCGGACCGCCGCCGAGCGAGTTCGATGTATTCGCGTAGATGGACAGTGCAGCGTCCATCCGGGCGAATTCTTCAATCATCAGTGCATAGGAGAGATAGTCTCCGCCCGCACCGCCGAATTCTCTGGGAATCCTGACACCCATGAATCCATAGCGCGCCATTTTCCGGTGCATATCCCAGTCGAATTCGCCTGTTTCATCCAGTCTGTCCTGCAGTTCCTTGGTGAACTCTGTCTCGGCGAACTGCCGGAAGAGCTTGCGTTCCAGTTCATGCTTTCTGTCCAGAATCATACGTTTTCTCCTTCTGTGAGAATTTTCCTGAGGCCGCCCCAGTCTTCCCGGAACAGACCGTCATCCATCTGTTTCAGTTCTGCAGAGATCTCCGGAACGAAATCCATCTGATCCAGGATATCCTTCTGCAGGTCCATACCCGGTGCTGTCTCCGTCAGGACCATCTTTCCATCGATCAGCTCAAATACACAGCGCTCCGTCACATAGATGACGCGCTGGTCCGGCTTGACGTATCTGCCGGAGAATGTGACCTGCTGCACGTGCTGCTTGAACTTGCGCACACTTCCTTCTTCCAGGATCTCCAGCCTGCCGTCCTTGACCGCCAGCTTTGACTTCCCGGTGAACGTACCGCAGAAAACAACCTTCTTCGTTGCATTGGTGATATCAATGAAGCCGCCCGGACCGATCAGCCGTTTTCCGAACTTGGATACATTGATATTGCCTGCTTCATCGCACTCACCCAGACCAAGGCAGGTCATATCCAGACCGCCGCCGTCGATGATGTCAAAGGATGAATTGTGGTCAATGGTGGCTTCCGGGTTGTAGCTGGAGCCGAAGTTGGGCAGCGGGCACGGTACACCGCCGATCATGCCCGACTCCGAGCACATCGTCACCAGATCCATGCAGTTTTCTTCCGCCAGGATATTGCCGACGTTGGCAGAGATGCCTACACCGAGATTCAGAACACTGCCCGCCTGTACTTCCATAGCACATCTACGGGCTATGACCTTTCGCTCATCCAGCGGATAGCGCTCGATCGCCGCTACCGGTTTGCGGATCTGCCCGGAGAAGGAAGGTTCCCAGTAGACACCTTCTGCCTGCCAGGCCGCCATCGGATCCGTGGACTGCACGACATAGTCCACCAGGATTCCCGGTATCTTTACATCCTTCGGATTCAGACTGTCTGCCTTGGCCAGGTACTCTACCTGAACAATGACGATGCCGCCGCTGTTGTGGGCAGCCGATGCAATCGCCAGCCCTTCATTGATGATTCCCTCATGCATGAAGGAGATATTGCCCTTCTCGTCCGCAACCGTGCCTCTGAGCAGCGCAACATTGAGCGGAAAGCTCCTGTAGAACAGGTACTCTTCACCGCCGAACTCTACGAGTTCCGCAACATTCTCTTTGGTCTGTTCGTTCATCCGCCCGCCTTCGAGACGCGGATCCACAAATGTACCGAGACCGACCTTGGTCAGAAGACCCGGCCTTCCGGCTGCGATCTCCCGCCAGAGATTCACTGCTACACCCTGCGGCAGGCAGTTGCCTGTGATCTCACCTTTCGCTGCTTGTACATTGAGCGCATCCGCACTCATGACATGCGCTCCGTACCATTTCGTTACCAGTCCCGGTCCGGCTTCTCCCAGGCGGGAAAGACCGCGGACACCCTCCGGTTTCGGGTCATTCTCTGTTCTTCTCTGCTTGTCCCAGCCGACGAACTGGTTTCCGTAGCCATGATCTCCCATGGCTGATCCTTGATGGAGCTCCAGATTCTTCGGATGTCCCGTTTCCCGGTACAGATCCCGGATGGCACAGGCGACTTCCTCCGGGAAGCCGGACAGTCCCATGCCCCCGACACCGATGACTGCACCATCAGGGATCAGCCCGGCAGCTTCTCTCGCTGTTATGAACTTTGCCATACTACTTCTTCAGGTCCTCCGCGATCTGCTTTCCGATTCCTGCCATGTACTGGGTATGGTATTCCTTGCCCCAGCTGTACTGCGGGAGATCCCATTCCATCTTCTGCAGACTGTCGACAATCTCCGGCAGAATCTGGTACGGAAGGCTCAGCATCAGCAGCCCTTCCGGGAAGATTTTCCTTGCCTTCATTCCATGATGGAGTCCTGTTACCATCATATTCAGCTCACCGGTCAGATACGGTCTCGTGTAGAGGCACGCACAGCCGGCGACCGTTGTACCGTAGGCATGCCAGCCCCTGCCTGTCCGGTATCCGTTGGCGCGCAGGACGATCTCCGCCTGCGAAGGATGGCACATCAGAATGATCAGATCCGGGTCAAAGGTCATATGGTCCGTCGTATCGAACAGGATGTACGGTGCGGTTCCTTTGGCCAGCTTCTTCATTCCGTAGTAGATGTTGGCGTTGGCCCGTTCGTTCTCGTAGACATGGATCCGCGGTCCGATCAGACCGCCGATCATGCCCGGGTCATCCTCGGATTCACCGAGAACGTACGGACCGACTGCGCAGCCATGGCTTTCCTTTACCGCATAGAAGCCGCCCTTTGTCTGAGCAACATGCAGCATCTCGCACACAGCTGTCTTTTCTTCGAGGAGAGGAAGATCCTCCGGACGGAACATACTGAACTTCACACCGACCGGCTTGAAATCCAAGCCCAGACGGTCGAAAACGTCATACTGATTCATGATGTTGTCCTCACTTTTCTGTCTTTATTATACCGAACGTTGCTATGGGATGGAGAATAAAAGCAGGCGCGTTTTCAGATATGCCCCTGCTTTCTTCTGCGTACAGCGAGAATGCGCTGCATTTCATTGTAGGTAATGCTGTAGCCTTCATCCACACCCATACCGGGCTTGGCCAGGATCATCGCTGCACCGTCCGCCATCGCCAGATGCACGCACACCTGTGCACTGCGCTCCGTCTCGTTGCAGGAACCGCCCTGGTAGGCACCGATGCCCCTGGCATTGCAGTACATTGCGGCTTCGATGATGTTGTTGATGCCGCCGAGATCCGGACATTTGATCTGGATGATATGTCCCGCTCCATGGTCCGCAAAGTACCGGATGTCGTCCAGTGTATTGCACCACTCATCCGCAACGATCTTTACCGGAATGCCCCGCTCATCCACAGTACGGGTCAGATTCCGCAGATCCACCATCTGCTGCTCACGCTCCCCGGCATCCATCGGTCCTTCCAGATGCAGCTGCAGCGGCGCCACCGCTTCACACAGCTCTGCGATGTAGTCCGCCATGGCTTCGTAGCTGTCATGGCCGAAGATCTCACCGATCGTACCGTAGACATCGATGTGGATGACCGGAAGGTAATCATCGTCCGTGCGCAGAGCAAATACCCGCTCCTTCAGCCAGCGGCAGTAATCCAGCAGAAGTTCTCCGCGCCTGCCCAGCTTTGTATCCACATTGTTGATCAATGCGTGCGGCAGAATGGGAATTCTCTTCAGAATAGCCTTGTCCGCATTGAGGTACCGATCGTCCCCCGACTGGGCGAATACCGGAATCTCCTGTTCACTGACGGACAAACCGTATTCCTCAGCCACCACTTCACACATCATCTTCCTGCGGGAACAGGCTACGGCATCCAGTACAGCCTGTGTAGTGCCGTACCGGATGGCGGTGTGCAGGCGTCTGCCATTGATTTCCAGGGCATCGATCTTCTCTGCCAGCCTGCGGAAGCTGTCCGCGTCTTCACCGACCAGTAAAGGACGGACATACTTCTCGATGATGGGAATGAAATCTTCAGCCAGGAACAACGGATCACGCCCGGCAGCGCCGCTGTACTGTACAGCAGCGCAGTCTCCGTAAGCCATTTGACCGTCTTCCAGCACCAGGATCACCGATACGGATTCACCGGCCTGGCGGACAGACGCAAAGCCCGGTGTACAGGGTGTACCCGTATAGACAAAGCCATCCTGAACAGCACCCGCCTTGATGGCTGCCTGATCATCGAACCAGAACCCGGTACGCCCTGCCGAGCAGATCAGATCCACAATCTTCATAGCGCACTCTCCTTCCCTTGTTTCTGTGATCGTAGCATCCCGCTTTCCCCTGCGTCAATCAACGCACAGTATCCTCTGTGCACACTCTGTGCTATAGTGTTTTCAGCAATCAAAGGAGAACAACGAATGAAAAAGATCCTGGCAGCAGCCGCAGCGCTGATGATGCTGTGCGCCTGCGGAAAAGAAGATAAACCGGAACCGGCAAACGTCATCGTAGAGATGGCCGATATGAACGCAATCAAGGATACCCCGCACGATGAATGCAGCATTGAAGGCTCCGAGCCGCGTACAGACATTGTATTCCGGACCAGTACAGAGATCACGGACGTTCATGTCCTCGGTCTTGCGGTCAAGGAAACGCAGGCAGACGGCAGCTTCACTTTCGCTGTCCATGATCTCTACAGCCAGGAAACCCTGACACCGGACAGTCCGCTGGTCGTACACTTGACCTTCTTCGGGGATCTGCCCAGCTACGGAATCCGCTATACGGACAACGATGGAACCGTCAAGCAGAAGTATCTGTATATCAGCGGCAAGGACGGTTCCCTGGTGCTGGAGGACTTCGAATAGAAAAAAGTCTGCATAGGCAGACTCTTTTTTTATCTCCGGGTATTCTTCAGCGGCTCTCCGGCAAAGCGCTTGGGATCCGTCGCTACAAGCAGGACCAGCAGACCGCAGATGCTGCTGATGACGCCTACCGTAGCCACCGTCGGAATGGTGAAGTGCTCCAGCATCATACCGCCGAAGTAGTTGGCCAGTGTTCCGCACAGACCGGAAGTTGCCAGTCCGAACATTGCCTGCGCCTTTACTACATCCTTGTCTCCTACGATGGAATTGATGTAGAACACGGCCGATACGTTGAACAGACCGCCGATGAACAGACCGGTCAGATGCAGCAGGACAAAGAACGTAATCGACGGGCAGATCCGGATCAAGATCATCTTCACACAGATGAAGATTCCGGCCACCTTGAGCATATTGTCCGCGCCTGCTTTCTTCATGATCCGGGAAGACACCAGCATCATCGGAATCTCCGTCATTGCGTTCAGGAAGAGCGCGCGTCCCATCTCCGACTCACCGCCGCCGAAATACCGCACATAGTAGATCATGTACGTATTCATGATGAACATCGGGAAGAACATCAGGATGAAGGAAGCCATCACAGTGAGGAACCGCTTGTACTTCTTCAGGAACTGGAGTACAGAGCTCGGTTCCTCCTGTGCCTTAGCCATTTCCCCGACCAGCTTTTCCGGCCGCGGGAACAGCCACAGGACGATCAGTTCGATCGCATAGACACCGATGTAGATCGGCAGGATGATCTCCGGACCGTTTGCTTCAACGATGGTACCCATGAAGTTGGCGCACAGGGCATAGCCCAGGGAACCGATCGATCTTGCCAGACCGAAGTTGATATCATAGCCGTTGTTGGTGAACTCAAGGCTCAGTGAGCTCAGGATCGGGGAGAACGCTGCCTGCAGGCTCAGCGCAATGGTATAGAAGACGGCTGTAGGCAGGTACTTTGCCGGCAGGAACTTCAGTGCACAGATGCAGAACAGGCTTGAAACGATGAAGATCATGGAAATGGTCTTGACTGTAATGGTCTTTGATTTGTCCGCTATCGTTCCGGAGAACTGCTGGATGACCATGCACAGGATAGAGGCGCCGGCGGTAACCGTACCGATCTGTCCTGTAGTGAATCCTCTTCCGGAAAGGAATACGGCCGCAAACGAGAACAGAATCAGATAATCGATCCAGAATCCTGCCTGAAGTACGGCGTATTTGGCTGTAGGTCCTTTGCGTTCCTGATACATAATGAATACCTCAACAGTGTGATTCTATCATTCTTTTCCCCGTCTTCCACTCTTTCTTTCGCTATAATGGAACTATATCGGAGCCATTCGAATGCATACTGTGATCAGAAGAGCAGAAAGACAGGATTACGACGCTGTAGAGCGCATCATGCAGCAGGTGCAGAACCTGCATGTTTCCCTGCGTCCGGATATCTACCGGAAAGCGGATCCTGTCGTCGGGAAGGCCTACTTCGAGCAGAGTGCGGACAGCGGTGTCTGGTGGGTGGCGGAAACGGACGGCACCGTCAGCGGTGTCATGGAGATCTACCGCAGGAAGTATGATGCCTCTGTACAGACACCCCGCAGGACGCTCTTCATCGCTTCGATTGCGGTTGAAGAATCACTGCGTTCACACGGCATCGGGCACGCTCTGCTGAAGAAAGCAGAGGAACTGCGCGATGAGGCAGGTATGGACGGCATCGAGCTTCAGGTCAATGCACGCAATACTGCGGCCAGGAAACTGTATGAATCCTACGGGTTCCGGCCGGAGTCGATCAATATGGAACTGATCAAGGAGGATCCGCAATGAAAGTACTGCTCATCAATGCCAGCCCGCACGAGCACGGGCACAATGATACCGCTGCTGCAGAGACAGCCGTCCGCCTCAGGGAACACGGCATCGACAGTGAAATCTACTGGCTGGGACAGGGTGAAGTCCATGCATGCCTGGGCTGCGATGTCTGCATGAAGATCGATCGGTGTGTACAGGATGACGATCAGGTCAATGCTCTGGCCGAGAAGATGATTGCGGCAGACGGCTTCATCGTGTTTGCGCCGGTGTACTTCGGCGGACCGAACGGTGCTCTGTGCAATGCCTTTGACAGAATCTTCTATTTCCGCACCGTCAAGAACCAGCTCTTCCACGGCAAGCCGGGCGGTGCCGTCACGGTATGCAATACCATGGGGGCGGAAACAGCCCTGATGGGGATCTACCGCTACTACAATACCTGCCAGATGCCGATTGTCAGTGCCATGGGATTCCCTACCCTGACCATGGAGATGGTACGGACAAAGAACGAACGCTTCTATACGGTAGTCAACGCTGTCGCCGACAATATGGCAGAACTGCTGAACAGAAAGGAAAACCTATGACAAAGTACCCCTTCCCGAAACTGGACCTTCATCTTCACCTGGACGGATCCTTCCGTACAGAAACCATGTATGAACTTGCGCAGGAGCGCGGTGTAGCACTGCCCGGCGGAACACTGGAAGGCTACGCAAAGTACATGTACGACACTTCCAACGCAGACAGCGTCAATGAATACCTCACCATGTTCGACGCCCCCTCTTCTGTACTGCAGGACAAGGCATCCCTGACAAGGGTCACCAAGGAACTGATTGAAGATCTGCATGCCAGCGGTGTGCGGTACGCAGAGATCCGCTTTGCGCCGCAGCTGCATACGGTCAAGGGACTGACCCAGGACGATGCTGTGGAAGCGGTGCTCGAAGGACGCAGACAGGGCATGGCAGAGTTTACTGACATCGATATCAACATCATCACCTGCATGATGGTCTTCGGTCCGGAGCCCATTAATCACAAGGCCAACGCCGAGACGCTCAAGGTATGCAAGCGCTGGTTTGCTGAGGAAGGCGTTGTAGCGCTGGATCTTGCCGGTGCGGAGGGCTTCGATCCCATCGCTGACTATGCACCCTTCTTCCTCGATGCCCAGGCGGCCGGTGTGAACATCACCTGCCATGCCGGCGATTCCCAGGACTGGCAGACCGTAAAGGACGCGATGGACTTCGGTTCAAAGCGGATCGGGCACGGTCACCATATCTATGAGAATCCGGCGTTGGTACGCCGGGCTGCAGCGGAAGGCGTTGCCCTGGAGATCTGCCCGACATCCAATGTACAGTGCAAGACCCGGGCTTCCTATGCCCTGCATCCGGCAAAGAACCTGCTGGAGATGGGTGTTGCGGTCACCATCAACACGGACAATATGACGATGGCCAGGGTTACACTGGATGATGAATACGACCACTGCCTGAACGAGATGGGCTTTGAATACAACGATCTGATCCGGATGAACATCAACTCTGTCAGAGCATCCTTCATGAAGAAAGAAAAGAAGGATGCACTGATCAAGGAACTGGAATCGTATCTGAAATAGAACCGGAGAGTAAAACCTCCGGTTTTCTGTTCTGAAAGAATTTTCAGCTTTACCGCATCTTTTTTTCCGTCAAAGAATAATTATTTACAGATCCATTGACACCTGGTTTTCTGAAGAAATATGATAGTAACGTATTTTTGTACGGCCGTACAGAAACCAATCAGGGGTCACGCAGAGCAGTTCGTGAGAGTGCTTTAAAAGCCCCGCGTAACGATGACATCTTCGGATGTTGTTTTATTTTTTTGTTTCTGGAGGTCGTATGTGCAGATTTGTATTCATCACAGGCGGTGTCGTATCCGGTCTGGGAAAAGGGATTACTGCAGCTTCCCTGGGCAGGCTTCTGAAAGCCCGGGGTCTGAAGGTCGCTTCCCAGAAGCTGGATCCCTATATCAACGTGGATCCAGGGACGATGTCGCCCTTTCAGCATGGTGAAGTCTTCGTGACGGAGGATGGTGCAGAAACCGATCTGGACCTCGGTCACTATGAAAGGTTCATCGACGAAGACCTCAACCGTTTCTCCAATCTTACAACCGGAAAGGTATACTGGAATGTCCTGAACAAGGAGCGCAAAGGCGAATACCTCGGCAAAACCGTACAGGTCATTCCCCACATCACGGACGAAATCAAACAATTCATCTACGCTGCTGTACAGCAGAATGATCCCGATGTACTGATCTGCGAAGTCGGCGGTACGGTCGGTGACATCGAAAGCCAGCCCTTTCTGGAAGCCATCCGCCAGATCGGACTGGAAGCCGGCAAAGAAAACACGCTGTACATCCATGTCGCTCTGGTGCCGTATCTGGAGTGCAGCCATGAGCACAAAAGCAAGCCGGTGCAGCATTCCGTAAAGACGCTGCAGGGATCCGGAATCCACCCCGATATCCTTGTGCTGCGCTGCCACCGGAAGCTGGAAAAGGAGATCTTCGACAAGATCGCTCTCTTCTGCAACATCAAACGGGACTGTGTCATTGAGAACCGGACGATCCGGAATCTGTACGAAGCGCCGATGATGCTGGAGAAGCAGCACTTCGGCGATATCGTCTGCCGTGAGCTGCATATCGATGCACAGGAAGCGGATCTCACGGAGTGGCGGGAAATGGTCTACCGGATCAAGCACCCGCAGAACAAGGCTGTCATCGGCATTGTTGGTAAATATGTACGTTTCCATGATGCCTATCTGTCCCTGATGGAAGCCATCAAGCATGCGGGATACAGCCTCAGTACCGAGCCGGAACTCCGATGGATCGACAGCGAGTCCCTGACGGAAGACAACATCCAGAGGAAGCTGGAGGACTGTGACGGGATCATTGTACCGGGCGGCTTCGGCAACCGGGGCATCGAGGGCATGATCCTTGCGGCAGGCTGGTGCCGCCGGAACAATGTCCCCTACCTGGGCATCTGTTTGGGCATGCAGATTGCGGTCATTGAGTTTGCCAGGAACGTATGCGGCATGGAAGGCGCCGATTCCGGTGAATTCAATGCGGCATCCCCCTACAAGGTCATTGATTTCCTGCCTGACCAGAATGACAGTGTGCAGAAAGGCGGTACGCTGCGCCTGGGCAGGTATGAATGTGTACTGCAGGAAGGCACACAGATCCGCAGACAGTACGGTACAGAGAGAATCGGGGAGCGCCACAGGCACCGCTATGAATTCAACAACATCTACCGTGAACGCCTGCAGGAAGGCGGGCTGATCCTGAGCGGTATGTCTCCCGACGGTACCATCGTCGAGACAATCGAAACGAACAATGACTACTTCATCGGTGTCCAGTTCCATCCGGAATTCAAGTCGAGACCGAACAAACCTCATCCCCTGTTCGTGGGTCTGATCAAACATGCACTGGAAAAGAAAGAGAGATGAAGAAGATGACGGACATTATGAAAGAATTCGGCTGCAGAGTGTTCAATGACAAAGTCATGAAGGACAGGCTGAGCGCAAAGACCTATGAAGCACTGCAGAGCACCATCAAAAGAGGCACGGATCCGGACAGCTCGATCACGGAAGAGATTGCCGAAGTAATGAAGGACTGGGCAATCGAGAACGGTGCCACCCACTTCACCCACTGGTTCCATCCCTTGAGCGGTGCAACCGCGGAAAAGCATGAGAGCTTTATCTCCACCGCGGGAGGCGGAAAGATCAAGCTTGAGTTCTCGCCCGGCAGTCTGGTCAAGGGAGAAGCAGACGCTTCTTCCTTCCCCTCCGGTGGTCTGAGGGATACCTTTGAAGCCAGAGGCTATACCGCCTGGGATCCGACCTCCTATGCCTTTATCCGGGACAATGTCCTGTACATCCCTACCATCTTCCTCTCCTACAGCGGAGAAGCCCTGGATCATAAGACACCGCTCCTGCGATCCATGGAAGCACTGAGCACCCAGGCAGTACGTGTCCTGAAGGCACTCGGCTACAAGGATACTGACCATGTCAAGGCAACTGCGGGTGCAGAACAGGAGTACTTCCTGGTGGAGAAGAAATACTTCGATCAGCGGGAAGATCTCCTGTTCACCGGCAGAACCCTGATCGGTGCCATGACACCCAAGGGACAGGAGATGGATGATCACTACTATGGTTCCATCAAGACCAAAGTTTCGGAATTCATGAAGGATCTGGACAAAGAGCTCTGGAAGCTGGGCATCCAGGCAAAGACTGAGCACAATGAAGTCGCTCCGTCGCAGCATGAACTTGCGAACAACTACCTAACGGTCAACGTTTCCGTGGACCAGAACAATCTCACCATGGACGTAATGAAGAAGACGGCCAAGAAGCACGGACTGGAATGCCTGCTGCACGAGAAGCCCTTTGCAGGCATCAACGGCAGCGGCAAGCACAACAACTGGTCGCTGAAAACCGATACCGGTGAGAACCTGCTGGATCCGGGTGAGACACCGTCCGAGAATACCCGGTTCCTCGTCTTCCTGAGTGCGCTGATCAAAGCAGTGGACGAGTATCAGGACCTCATCCGGATCTCGATCGCTTCTGCTGGAAACGACCACCGTCTGGGTGCTGCAGAAGCACCGCCTGCTATTGTGTCCGTATTCCTGGGCGATGAACTCACGGAAGTCCTTGACAGCATTGCGAATGAAACAGCCCACAAGGATAAAGGAAAACAGGCCTTCAAGATCAATGTCCATACCATCCCTGCCTTCTCCAAGGATACTACCGACCGCAACCGGACATCCCCTTTTGCTTTCACCGGCAATAAGTTCGAATTCCGTATGCCCGGATCCAGCGCTTCCATTTCAACGCCGAACACCGTGCTCAACACGGTTGTAGCAGAAGCGCTGAAGGAGTTTGCGGATGAGCTGGAGAAAGCAGACGATCTTGACGCAGCAGTCCACCAGCTGATCCAGAAGACTGTACAGGATCACCGGAGAATCCTCTTCAACGGCAACGGCTATGAACAGGTATGGCAGGAGGAAGCTGCCCGCAGAGGTCTGAGCAACTACCGTTCCACACCGGAAGCACTCGCTCATTACCTTGACGAGAAGAACGTTGCGGTCATGGTGGACAACGGTGTACTGAGCCGTTCGGAATGTGAATCACGTTACGAGATCTATCTGGAGAAGTTCTGGAAGACCATCCGCATCGAAGCGCTCACCCTGGCGGACATGACCAGGAAGGACATTCTGCCCGCCCTCTCCCGCAGCATGGACAGGCTGAAGCAGTCCCTGAAGGATGATGTAAAGCTGGGGCTGAAGACCGAAGATGCCTATACTACAGATACACTGGCGGAGCTGCGTTCCCTCAGCAACCATATCTACCACGACCTGTCCACGATGGAAGATAAGCTGAAGACCGTAGAGAAGGAAGACGGTCTGGCAACAGCGTTCTTCTACCACAATGAAATCCGTCCGTTGATGGTATCTCTGCGTACAGCCATCGATGCAGCAGAGATGATCACCGACCGGAAGGACTGGCCGATGCCGTCCTACCGGGAACTGCTCTTCGGTGTAGACTAGCATCTGCTTTACAGGGCGGATCCTGCTGGATCCGTCCTTTTTCATCATGTGCAACTATTGGTTGCGCAATTGCCTGCAGATCACGGTAGAACCCCTCTCTGTTCATTTCTATAATGGAATTACAGGAGGAAAGCGTATGAACCTTGGTGAAAAGATCCTGACAGCCAGAAAGAAAGCAGGACTGTCACAGACAGACCTGGCAGATCTGATCGGTGTATCCCGGCAGTCAGTATCCAAGTGGGAGACGGGGGAATCCAGCCCCGAAGCAGGCAATCTTCTGCCTGCAGCCAAAGCACTGAACGTTACTGTAGATTGGCTGCTTACAGAAGATGATGTACCTGCACCAGTGCAGGAGGACTCCCCGGACTGGGTGGACAGACTGCCCGGAAGAGTACGTACACTGATCAAACAGTACGGGTGGATCTACTGTGCCAAAGAAACTGCCAAAGGACTGCTCGCACTGGTCCTGATCAACGCTGTACGCATCTTCTGGATGCACATGTTCATCCCCGGCATGTCCCTGAAGGATATGTTCTTTCCTCCGCAGGAGATCTTCATGATCACACTGCCGTTTACATTCGGCAGTATAGCAACCCTGATCGCTGTACTGTTCTGGGGAATCCTGTGGATCCTGCTCAGAAAGAAAAAAAGCTCTGTTCACTGAACAGGGCTTTCCCTTCACAGAATCAATAATTCTCCGCGTTGATCTCGAAGAAGGACTGCGGATGCAGGCATGTCGGACATACTGCCGGTGCTTTCTTGCCGACAACGATGTGTCCGCAGTTGCGGCACTCCCAGACCTTGATCTCACTCTTTTCGAAGACTTCCTGCATCTCTACATTCTTCAGCAGTGCACGGTACCTTTCTTCATGGTGCTTCTCGATCGCTGCTACAAGACGGAACTTTGCAGCCAGCGCGCGGAAGCCTTCTTCCTCGGCCGTCTTGGCAAAGCCTTCATACATATCGGTCCACTCATAGTTCTCACCGTCCGCTGCTGCAGCCAGGTTCTCTGCGGTCGTACCGATGCCCTGCAGCTCCTTGAACCACATCTTGGCATGTTCCTTCTCATTGTCCGCTGTCTTCAGGAACAATGCGGCGATCTGCTCATAGCCTTCTTTCTTGGCAACGCTTGCGAAGTAGGTGTATTTGTTTCTGGCCTGGGATTCACCGGCGAATGCCGCTTCGAGGTTCTTTTCGGTCTGTGTCCCGGCGTAGGGATTCTTCTTTGTCTCTGCCATACAATTGACCTCCTGTAATTATCTTCATCCTATCATTGAAAAGATGGTTTGTATATGCTAAAGGCCTGTTTGTGCAGTTCTCCGGACACAAAGAAAAACCTTTGTCTCCCTGCCTTGTGCACAAGGGAAACAGAGGCTTTTCAATTATGGATTCCGCAGAATAGCACTGTTATTCATTCTCCGGCGGCAGCCACTCAAACACCAGATCATTGCCGATATCCGACTGATCATCGTGCCATGTAAAGGTGCCATCGTCATGGAATACGATCGTGCCTGTTCCGTCACCGTAGATCTGTTCCTGATCTGTGATCTCTCCGTCTGCGTTATAGGTAATGACCGACTTCCCGCAGCCCGTATAAGCAATCGTTCCTGTTTCAGGATCAAGAGTGCCGTAGATATCCCACTGTGCTAGTTCGGAGGCACTGCCTGCCCACTGAATGGTGATGACCGCGTCTTCAAAGCCGATGCTTTCGATCTCAGCACGCGCTCTGTCGCACTGATAATTGCCGATGTAATTCATGACGGGATTCTGCCAGTCCGGGTCTTCCTCGAATACCGCAACGTAATCCGCGCTTTCATCCAGCAGCACCGTAATGACCGGTTCTGTCGAATAATCCTCACCGTTCTGCATCCACTTCACGAAGAGATTTCCTGTCTGAGGCCATGCGATGAAGGTATAGGTCGTCGGCTGTTCAAGATTGATCACGGCTGACTGGAATGGATACTCCGGATCGATCTCCGGTACTTCCTCTCCTTCAGCATGGTCGATATTGCCCCAGCCTTCTGTATTGATGGTTACGAAGATCGTCGCTTCAGGAAGATCCAGCTTTGTAAAGTGGTAGGTCTCTCCGCCCTCGATTTTCAGCGTAAGAACGTCTGCAGCTTCTTCCGATACCGTGACCTCAAGATCCTCGCGGCTGCCGGAAGAGATCAGTGTTCCGTGCAGGGTGTTTCCTTCCTGCGGCAGGGTTCCTCCCCAGGAATCCTCTATCAGATCCTCGCCGAGCATACAGCCGACATACCAGCCGGGCTCATCAATGTCTTCCATGTACGTGACCGAAAGGATATTCCCGTTCTCATCCTGATAATAGCCTTCACTGGTCCATTCTTCTGCTTTCTGCTGCGCGCAGCCGCCCAGTACCAGGACTGCACAAGCTGTCATCAGCGCATATATCTTCTTCATATCTGTCTGCTCCTTTCTTGTCTGTTCTTCAGTATAATGCATTACCGAACCTTTTACATAACAAAACCGACTTCTACCGGGGTTATGTCTTCATGGAGCGAGGGAAGAAACTGTTGCTATCCTGCCAGGAATTTGAACAGATTTATCGGATGTTTTATCATGATATAGTTGAAGGGATTTGGAATTTAATGGAACAGAACAGATATTTAAATGAAGAACAATATCAGCAGAACGCCGGAAAACTGAAAAGAACCGGGAAAACCGTATTGGCAGCAGGTATTTGTATGTTTGTATTGGGCGCTGTCTTTTTGTTCTTGGGTTTTACTGGATTCGGAAAAACAGCATTGAATCCAGGGCAGACTGCTGAAAGTATTTTTGGAGGATTCGGTCTGTTTGCTTTAGGCGGTTTCCTGGATACATTCGGTTTGTTTGTGACCGGAATCGGCGGCATGATCCTGTTGATGGCATACAGAAGAGAAATCACTGCATTTACTGCCCAGCAAGTAATGCCGGTCGCTAAAGAAGGAATCAACGAGATGGCACCGACAATTGGAAATGCTGCAGAAGAAATCGCAAAAGGAATCAAGAAAGGCTTGAACGAGGCTGACAAAGAACAATAAATCTCCTCTTTTGTCCTGCGAAATATAAAAACCGCATAGCCATGCGGTTTTATTACTATGGAGCGAGTGAGGAGAATCGGACTCCCATATTCAGCTTGGAAGGCTGACGTTCTACCACTGAACTACACTCGCGTATGGTGTCTCGGAAGAGAATCGAACTCTCGACCCACTGATTAAAAGTCAGTTGCTCTACCACCTGAGCTACCAAGACATCTGTGGTGAGGAAGAAATTCTTCCGTTTTATATAAAGATGGTGGAGACGGGTGGTTTCGAACCACCGAACCCAGAGGGAGCAGATTTACAGTCTGCCGCGTTTAGCCACTTCGCTACGTCTCCACATCATGGTGCCGACTATAGGAATCGAACCTACAACCTATTGATTACAAATCAATTGCTCTGCCAATTGAGCTAAGTCGGCATAAACTTTATGGTGGAGGTTAACGGACTCGAACCGCCGACCCTCTGCTTGTAAGGCAGATGCTCTCCCAACTGAGCTAAACCTCCGCGATTAAGCTTATTAAATATAGCACGGCGGTTTTTCTCCGTCAATATGAATTCTCTGCAAATATGCTATGCTTATACCATAGTATCCGGAAAGGAAACAAATGACGATGATGTACAGAAATACCTGGTTTGAGATCAATCTTGCGGCTGTAGAGCGCAACACGGAACGGATCAAGAAAATGTCCGGCAAGAAGTTCATTGCGGTGGTCAAGGCCAATGCCTACGGCTGCGGGGACAGGCAGATTGCCGAAGCCTGCCGCAGAGGCGGTGCCGACATGTTCGCTGTCTCCAGCCTGGATGAAGCCATTATGCTGCGGAAACAGGGCATTGAGGAAGAAATCCTCGTCCTGGGCACCGCCGGTGCGGAAGACATCCCGGCAGCCATTGAATACAATATCAGCCTGGCTGCGTTCTCCCTCGTATGGGTCAGGAAAGTATGCGCCGGACAGCCGGCAGGACTGAAAGTACATCTGAAGGTAGATACCGGCATGAGCCGGATCGGCTTCCGTGATCTGGAGGAACTGGCTGAAGCCAAGGATCTCCTCCTGCAGAGCGGCTGTCTGCTGGAGGGCATCTTCACCCACTTCGCCTGCGCAGATACCGACAAGGACATGACGGAGCGCCAGTTCAGACGGTTCAAGGAAGCTGTAAAGAAGATGGATTACCCCTTCCCGTGGATCCACTGCGAAAACAGCGATGCGGCGGTATCCCTGTTCGATCCTCTCAGCAACGCTGTGCGCATCGGCATCTCCCTGTACGGCATCAATGCCTATGTGCCGGACCTGGAACAGCCGGTGGCGCTGTATTCCCGGATCTCTCTGGTCAAAACCCTGCCTGCCGGTACAACCATCGGCTACGGTGCAACCTATACAACCCAGGGCGATGAAATCATAGCGACGGTACCGATCGGCTACGCAGACGGCCTGGAGCGCCGCAATGCCGGACGCAGTGTATACGTCGACGGACTTCTGGCTCCGTTTGCCGGCCGCATCTGCATGGACCAGTGCATGATCCGCCTGCCGGAATACCGTCCGGAAGGTACGCTGGTGGAGATCTTCGGCCCGCATATCTCTATAGAAAAGATGGCTGCCGAACTCGGAACCATCCCTCATGAACTCATGTGCATCATCAATGACCGGGTTACCCGCATCTACACTATGGACGGGAAGCCGGTGGAAGAGTACAACCTACGCCACGGCGCTGCCGGGCAGCAGGTCAACGATCACGATCTCGGGTGAATTGTACAGCCTCGGGATGCCGTGGTAGGTTCTGGACAGACCGCGGCTGATCAGCAGATCACTGTGGTGAAGGCGGTGAATGCCGCCGGTATACTTCGGGAAGATCCCCTGCTGGGGTGAACAAAGCCCCTGTCCGGTGAACGGAATGCGCCATTGTCCGCCATGTGCATGGCCGCTGATGACCAGATCGCACTTCACTGCGTTGTACAGACTGATCCAGTGGGGACGATGGGACATCAGAACCCGGTAGTGTCCGGTATGGAACATCTGATTGACTGCTCTTGCGGAGCAGTCTTTTTCCTTCCAGCGGCAGTCATAGCCGCCCAGTTCGATGACTGCGCCGCGTACAACCACCGTCTCCGCCTTATCGCTCAGTACATGCACGCCGCGCATCTGCAGCTGCTGCTTCAGCTCTTCTTCATCGCCGCGTTCCAGTTCATGATTGCCGGTGGTATAGAAAAGCGGCAGATCCTTCAGTTCCTCAACCATCTCCAGTATCCGGTCATCCCGGCGGTCATAGTAGTCAAAGAGATCGCCCGGAAGCAGTACCAGATCCGGTTCTGCACTGCGAAGACGCTGTATATCACCGGAGGACAGTGCCTTGCCGTGCAGGTCCGCCAGTACAGCCAGACGGATCCGGTCCGTCAGCTTCTCCGACTGTATACTGTATTCTGTCACCTCTGTCCGCCTGGGAAGCCCGGCCAGCACGGCCAGTCCCCCGCCGATCAGAAGTACCTGTGATTTCTTCATGCTACTATCATAGCAAAAAAAGAATGCAGGTTTCCTGCATTCCTTTCATTTGCCTTAGATCTTGTTGTCGCAGCCCAGAACATCAACGATCTTGTGCTTGACGAGTTCCTTGATGTTGGCACGCGCCGGCTTCAGATACTGACGGGGATCGAAATCCGCCGGATGATCATGGAAGTGCTTGCGGATGGTACCGGTCATCGCCAGACGGAGGTCGGAGTCGATATTGATCTTGCAGACAGCCATCGATGCAGCCTTTCTCAGCTGTTCCTCCGGAACGCCTACGGCATCCGGCATGTTTCCGCCGTTTTCGTTGATCATCTTGACATATTCCTGCGGAACAGAGCTGGAACCGTGCAGAACGATCGGGAAGCCCGGCAGTCTTCTGGATACTTCTTCCAGAATATCGAAGCGCAGGGGCGGCGGAACGAGGATGCCTTCCTCATTGCGTGTGCACTGCTCCGGTCTGAACTTGTAGGCACCATGGCTGGTACCGATCGCAATTGCCAGGGAGTCGCAGCCTGTCCTGCGGACGAATTCCTCAACGTCTTCCGGACGTGTGTAGGAAGAATCTTCAGCAGAAACCTTAACGTCATCCTCAACGCCTGCCAGTGTTCCCAGTTCAGCCTCGACAACGACACCGCGTGCATGGGCATATTCAACAACTTTCCTTGTGATCTCGATGTTCTCCTCAAATGGCTTGGAAGAAGCGTCGATCATAACGGAAGTGAATCCATCATCAATGCAGGACTTGCATGTTTCGAACGAATCACCATGGTCGAGATGCAGGCAGATCGGCAGACCGG
>JAFOIY010000005.1 GCA_017420505.1 Solobacterium sp.
ATGCCGGTTTCTTCTTCCCGGAAGCGGTCGATCAGGTCCCGCAGGAATACTTCTTCCTCCAGTCCGAGCATTGTCTCCGGCAGTTCCCGCACGAGTACGGTATCGCTGCCGAACGGTTCGAAGCGGATGCCGGCAGCTTCTGCCCAGGCATTCAGTTCTTCGATCCGTTCCACAGTGTCCGTACCGCACTGCAGCGATACAGGCATCAGCAGCGGCACCATCCGTTTTCCCGTGTTCTTCAGGATTGCTTCATAGTGGATGCGCTTGCGGCAGGCTGTGAGATCCAGCACGGCCAGTCCCTGTTCCACGGAGCACAGTCCGTATCTGCCGTGCAGGATACCGATGGCCTCCATGGGCGGGAATCCCTCCGGTTTGTGTACGGTATAGGGTACTGCCGGCTCCTGTGCCTGGATGAACGGGCGGACCACAGGCAGGTCTTCATCGAAGCGCTGCTTTGTGTAGTGCGGTGTTTCCTGAAGCTTTGTCTCCGGTGCGCTCACGGTCTGATGGAGAGCACTGTACAGGGTCTGCGTGATCAGCTCTGCCAGCTGGTTCTCCTTACTGATGCGCACTTCCCACTTGGAAGGATGGACATTGACATCCAGCAGGTGGGGATCCATGGATACATTCAGGACCACCAGGGGATATCTCCCCTCCTGCAGGGATGTCCGGTAACCCTCGCTTACAGCATTGAACAGCCGGTAGCTGCGGATCATTCTGCCGTTGATGAAGATATGGATATAATTGCGGGATGCGCGGTTGATCTGCGGTCTGACTGCGTACCCTGCCAGTGTATAATCATAGTCTTTGCCATCGATCTCGATGAGGTTCTCTGCTGCTTCCCTGCCCCAGACTTTGTACAGGACCTCAGTGAGATCGCCCTGTCCGCTTGTCCGGAATGCTTCCTTGCCGTCCGAAGTGCAGATGAACGCAATCTCAGGATGCGACATAGCAAAGGCATGTACGGTATTCTGGACAAGCGTATTCTCATAGGAACCGCTCTTCAGGTGCTTCAGTCTGGCAGGCGTACGGTAGAAAAGGCCTTCCACGGTAATCTCCGTTCCCTGGTCGCAGGGATAGGCTGCCGCAGCTGTGACGGTACCGTATTCGATGACAATCCGGGTGCCCTGTTCACCATCGCTGGTATTCATGGTTACCTTGGATACGGAAGCGATGGATGGAAGTGCTTCTCCGCGGAAGCCGAGGGTCCGTATGGACCAGAGATCACCCGGGCGCTGGATCTTGGAAGTCGCATGGCGCTTGAAAGCCGCTGCAGCGTCCTCTCTGTCCATTCCGCAGCCGTTGTCCCGTACAGTAAGCCGGGTCAGTCCACCGTTTTCCAGATTGATTTCAATGCGCGTACTGCCTGCGTCGATTGCGTTTTCCACGAGTTCCTTGACGACTCCCTGGGGACGTTCCACAACTTCCCCTGCCGCAATCATATTGGCGGTCTGTGCATCCAGCAGTCTGATTCTTCCCATACAGTGCATTATACCATGTATAATGAACGCGTATGATACTGAAGGATGAATACCGGGAAACGACCATCATCAACAAGTCGCGTTTCCTTGCGTGCTGCATGCCGTGCAGTACGGAAGAGAAAGCCCGGTTCTACATTGATATGATCCGTGAGGAGTTCCCTGATGCGTCCCATGTGTGTACAGCCTACTCCATCGGGAATATCCAGCGATCCAACGACAATAAGGAGCCGGCGGGCACGGCCGGAATCCCAATCCTGGAGAGCATCAAGAAGAGCGGTCTGGACCAGGTATGCGTCTGTGTGGTGCGCTGGTTCGGAGGCATCAAGCTGGGTGCCGGGGGACTGGTGCGTGCCTACGGTGGATGTACCGCGGATGCGCTGGCACATGCACCGAAGGCTGTGGAAGTGCAGCATTCCCTTTGGGAAGTACGGTATCCCTATACCCTTTCAGGAGCGATGGAGAGTGCTTTGTACCGTACCTTCCTCAATGTTCAGACGGAATACGGGGACGAGGCGGTCAGTACATTCGAAGCGGATGAAAACCAGAATGTGCCGGATCTGATCCGGGACATCTCCCGGGGACAGGCTGTCCCGGTATTCCTGGAATATATCACTGCCTACCGGGATCTTTGAACAAAGTATAAAGACCGTCCTCAGACGGTCTTTTTCTGTTCCTGCACTCAGGCCGGCAGATTCTCTTTCTTCCTTTTGTAGATCAAGTAGGCAAAGCACATGATGCACTGTACGAACGAAGACGCAGGTGTTGCAAGACCGACATGGAACAGCGATACCGGAACCTGCCTCGCCATGAACCAGGAAACCGGAATACGGACAAGGAAGGCTCCTACAATGCCCTGGATCATGACGAAGCGTGTATAGCCGCAGCCGTTGAAGAAGCCGGTCATGCAGAAGAAGAAGGATACAAGCAAGCAGTCGATTGCATAGGCTTTCATGTACTCCCAGCCCATCAATACAACGTCTGTTTCTGTTGAGAATACACCGCAGAGCAGATCACCGTGGAAGAAGGACAGCCA
>JAFOIY010000057.1 GCA_017420505.1 Solobacterium sp.
GGTCTGATCCAGGATATGTACAGAGTACCGGGAAGAAGACAGATCATCTATGAAAAGGGTCCTTTCCGGCTGGAACGGGAGTCCAAAGAAACAAATGAGCGCTATTCTGTCTACCGGCGCTCAGCGGAAGAAGGGGATCCGGACTATTCTCCGCTGAGGCATGATGCACCGCACTGTGAAGGACCGGGTACACCGAAAGATATGCGGGAATGGGCATCCTGGTATGCTTTTGTCAAGATGGACGACGGCAACTATGAGGCAGAGCTTGATGAAGCCTGGTGGTGGGGCGGAGGACACAATGACGGCGGCACCATACGACGTATCATTCCCGAGGAATGGTTTGAATTGCCTTATGACGAGTTCCTTGAACGGGTTGTGACTCTCTCCGCAGCGGCACACTATGGATTCACACCCGAAATGCTGAAGCAGAAAGCCGGACTGAAGGAATTCTTCGGTTTCAGTGAAGAAGAAAACAAAGAATAGTATGACGAAGTATGCAGCATTCCTCAGAGGCATCAATATCAGCGGCAGAAACAAAATCAGCATGAAGGATCTGAAGCGCTTCTTTATTGATCTTGGCTTTTCCGATGTGTCTACTGTACTGAACAGTGGAAATGTCTGTTTCAAAAGCGACTGCCTGGACGGGAAAGAGCTTTCTTCCCGGATCCGGAAAAGGATCCAGGAAGAGACCGGCGCAATGATTCCTGTATATGTCATTGAAACGGAATCCCTGAACAGGATACTGGAACATGCACCGGTGTGGTGGGGTACGGATGATAAAGGAATCTATGACAATCTTGTATTCATTCTGACAGAGGAGACGCCGGAAGAGATCTGTGCACAGATCGGTGAACCGTCTGATGGATGGGAACAGATCAGCATCTATGAGGATGTGATCTTCTGGAGTTTTGATCTCAAATACTACCAGAAATGCAATTGGTGGAAGAAGACAGCCACGAACGGGATAGCAGAAAAACTGACCATCCGGACAGCAAATACTATACGGAAAGTCTGCAGATAAAGGCCTGGACTGTGGAGGACATACGATGCAGAGAAAAGAACTGATGACCGGCAGCGGTACCGTAGTGTACTGGATGACGGAACCAATCGACCATACAAAGGATACTATGTTCCTTCTGCATGGACTGACGGCGGACCATACAATGTTTGATGCACAGACAGAGTATTTCCGTAAGGATTATAACGTAATCGCATGGGATGCTCCGGCGCACGGTGAATCCCGCCCGTTCCATGGATTTACCTACAGGATTGCCGCAGATTGCGTGAAACAGATTCTGGATGATAACGGCATTGCGGAAGCGATACTGATCGGCCAGTCCATGGGCGGATTCATATCCCAGTCGGTTCTCGGCCTGTATCCTGAGTGCGTCAAAGCGTTCGTTTCCATCGACTCTACGCCTTACGGTGATTATTATTCCCGGTCGGATCAATGGTGGCTCCGACAGGTGGAATGGATGGCCATGCTGTATCCTCTGAAGATGTTGAAAAGCGCTATGGCAAAGCAAACAGCAATGACAGAAAAAGGCAGGTCAAACATGAAAGCGATGCTGGCGCCGTACGGCAAGAAGGAACTGTGCCATCTGATGGGCATTGGCTTTGCCGGGTTCCTGGACAACAACAGAGAACTGGAGATCCCTTGTCCCGTCCTGCTCATTGTCGGTGAGAAGGACAGAACAGGCAAGGTGCTGAGATACAACAAAGAATGGACAAGACGGACCGGATACCCGCTCATATACATCAGAAATGCCGCGCATAACGCCAATACAGACAATCCTGAAGCAGTGAACGATGCAATCACGTCTTTCCTGGAACGCATTGCGTAAACTGGAGTATTTGCACGCACGAAGCATTATTCCGTATTTCAGCCTGATATTCCGGAATGAAAACATATGCAGAAAAGCAGATAAACCAAAAGGAATAATCTGCTTTTTTTTCTTGCTACAATATTGACACTGATCATGAAAACGCTATCATAAAATTATGGAAACGTTAACGGTAACGTTAACAGAATGATATGGCGACAATAAAGGATATTGCAAAACTATCAGGTTTCAGTATAGGTACTGTTTCGAGGGTAATCAATAACCGTGCGGACGTCAGTCCCGCAACGCGCGAAATCATTGAAAGAGTTATCCGTGAACAGAATTTTCAGCCTAATACGAATGCAAAGAGATTGAAGCAGACGATGTTTTCTCCGGTTACGATCATTGTCAAAGGCATCGGCAATACGTTCCTGGAAGCCGTACTGGAGGAGATTCAGATCAACATGTATCTGCATGGGGAAAGCATCAACGTTACTTTCCTTGATGAAAGAGCCAACTGTGTAGCAGAAGCCGTGAAGATCATCGCAGCCCAGAATCCGAAAGGCCTGATCTTCCTGGGCGGCAGCATCAACAATTTCCGCAAGGACTTCAAGGCCGTGCAGGTACCGAGTGTACTGGCGACCGGCAATGCGTCCATGCTCGGCTATGATAATCTGTCCAGCTTCACAACGGATGATTACCGGGCTGCAGCCGACGCAGTTGAACACCTGGTCCAGGCAGGGCACCGCAGAATCGGCATTCTCGGCGGATATCCGGAAAGCTGGCCTGAGGATATCGGAGCGCTCCGGCTGTCCGGCGCTGTCAATGCACTCGAATCCGGACACGCGGATTTCGTCAAGGACCGCGACTATGAGCCGTGTGCGTTCTCTCTGCAGGGAGGCTACAATGCAGCCCGGAACCTTCTTCGCAGAACACCTGACCTGACAGCTTTGTTCGCCATCGGCGATCTCGTGGCTGTCGGTGCGCTGAAAGGGCTGCAGGACAATGGATACCGTGTACCGCAGGATATTTCGGTCATCGGCTTTGACGGAATACCGTTTGCCAGCTACACCAATCCGCGTCTGGCGACCATCAAGCAGGATATCTCCCTGCTGGCAAAAAGAACCGTAGAGGACCTGCTGCTCAGGATGAACTACCAGCGGCCGGTGCTGCACGAAACCATTCCATATTACTTCGTAGAAGGTGAAAGCATAGCTGTACGCCACAGTTCTGTGTAAAGGGGGACATTATGGCAACAATCAGTTTAAGACACATCCAGAAGATCTATCCGCATGCTGCTGAAGACAAAAAGAAGAAGAAAAAGGGTGATGAACCCCAGCACAGGAAAAACAACCTGAAAATCACCGATGAAGGTGTTGTAGCGGTTGATGATTTCAACCTAGAGGTTGCGGACAAGGAATTCATTGTTTTCGTCGGTCCTTCCGGCTGCGGCAAATCCACTACACTTCGTATGGTAGCCGGCCTGGAGGACATTACCAGAGGCGATCTGCTGATCGACGGGGTACGTATGAACGACGTAGAGCCGAAGGACAGGGATATTGCCATGGTATTCCAGAACTATGCATTGTATCCGCATATGACGGTCCGTCAGAATCTGGAATTCCCGCTGGAACTGCGCAAGGTCCCGAAGGACCAGATGAAGAAGCAGGTTGATGAAGCCGCTGAGATTCTGGGTATTACTGAATATCTCGATAGAAAGCCGAAGGCGCTTTCCGGCGGACAGAGACAGCGTGTAGCGATCGGCCGTGCCATTGTACGTGAACCGAAAGTACTGCTCATGGATGAGCCGCTGTCCAACCTGGATGCCAAGCTGAGGAACCAGATGCGTGCAGAGATCATCAAGCTCAGGCAGAGGATCAACTCGACATTCATCTATGTAACCCATGACCAGACGGAAGCGATGACGCTGGGTGACAGGATTGTCATCATGAAGGACGGAGAAATCCAGCAGATCGGTACACCGCAGGAAGTGTTCAACAAGCCTGTCAATACCTTCGTTGCCGGATTCATCGGAATGCCGCAGATGAACTTCTATGACGGCCATCTGAAGATCAAGGACGGCAAGTATGTCATTGATGTCCTTGGGGCTGAGATTACACCTTCCGAGGACAAGCAGGAGCGTCTGAGAGAGAGGAATACACCGGAGATGGATATCCTTGTCGGTGCAAGACCGGAGCACATTACCCTGAATGAAACCGAAGGCGCAATGATCGAAGGAACGGTTGATGTCAGTGAAATGATGGGCAGCTCTGTACACATTCACCTGAATACCGGCGGCAAGGACAGCATCATAATTGTTCCGACACTGGATCTCGGCGATCAGCAGCTGACCTATGGTTCCAAGGTCAGATTCACGTTCGCTCCGAATGTTGTCCATATGTTTGATCCGGATACAACCGAAAACCTGGAATACCGTTAAGGTGCTGAACGGTCTGAACAGACCGGTGCACATACAATCTGTTTAGGAGGAAAGATGATTATGAACAGAAAGCTTTTCACAAAAGCAATCGCTGCTCTGCTGGGAATCAGCATGATCGCGGGATGCTCAAACGGCGGTGGAGGAGAAGAGAAGCCGGCCGACGATAAGGTTGCTGTCACAGTAACCGTCTGGGGTCCGCAGGAAGACCAGTCGGATGACAACGGCAAGTGGCTGCAGACACAGTGCGAAGCCTTTGCTGCAGAGCATGAAGAATGGGATATTACATTCAACTACGGTGTCTGCTCTGAAGGCGATGCAAAGACCAACGTCGGTACAGACCCGGCAGCGGCTGCAGATGTCTACATGTTCGCGAACGACCAGATTCCTGATCTTCTGAAGACAGGCGCGCTGGCTGAGCTCGGCGGCAAGACGCTGGATGCGATCAAGGCCAGCAACTCCGCTACAACTGTCAACACAGTCAGCTACAACGGTTCCGTCTACGGTGTACCGTTCACTGCCAACACATGGTTCATGTACTATGACAAGAGCGTCTTCACAGAAGAGGATATCAAGTCCCTGGATGCTATGCTTGAGAAGGGCAAGGTTGCTTTCCCGCTCAACAACTCCTGGTACATTGCTGCGTTCTATGTAGCCAACGGCTGCACACTGTTCGGCGCTGACGGCGGCGACGCTGCTGCAGGCTTCGACTTCAGCGGTGACAAGGCTGCTGCAGTTACAGATTACCTGGTTGACCTGGTTGCGAATCCGAACTTCGTCAACGGTGATGTTGGAACAAACGCCGATGCAAAGGCATTCTTCTCCGGTACATGGGATTATCAGAAAGCTGTAGATGCTTACGGTGACAACCTGGGCATTGCTGCGCCTCCGGCAATCACAATCGGCGGCGAGCTGAAGCAGATGAAGTCCTTCGCAGGCTCCAAGGCGATCGGCGTCAACCCGACAACAGCTCTCTATGCTGAGCATCCGGAAATCGCTGTTGCACTGGCTGCTTACCTGGGCGGTACAGCTGCTCAGCAGGCTCACTATGACCTGAGAAACATCATTCCGACAGACGAGGCTATCAATGTCGGCGATGATGCACTGGCAAGGGCACAGATGGATACCATGAGCTATGCGTCCATAGTACAGCCGCTGCAGGCCGATATGGGCAACTACTGGACACCCGCACAGTCCATGGGTGAGGAGCTCGTTGCTGGTTCAGTCACACATGACAATGCGGCTGAAAAGACCGAAGCAATGAACACCAGCATGAACACATCTGCTGTTCAGTAATTACACCAATACTTAACAGAACCAGGGCCGGTCATTGCGGCCGGCCCCGGTGCTTATGCACTGAATCCGACATTCCGGGAGGTGGTTGAATGGAAAACAGTCAGACAAATGTCAGAAACGCTTTGAAGTACGGTGATCTGTATACAAGGCTCTCCGCATTGGTCATGGGTGCCGGATTGATGGCACACAAGCAGATTGTCAAAGGACTGCTTGTACTTGCCTGCGAAATAGCATTCATTTACTACATGATCATGAAGGGTCTGCACGCACTCTCCATGCTGCCTTCTCTCGGTACCGAAACCCAGGGGAAGGTATGGAACGAAGCGAAGCAGATCTACGAATACACTGCGGGAGACAACTCCCAGCAGATCCTGCTGGCCGGTGTTGTATGCTGCTTTGTCATCGCTGCGATCATTCTGCTGTGGATCCTGCAGATGCGTCATTCCTATCATCTGCAGAAAAAGCTGGAAGCAGGGGAACATGTTCCTTCGTTCAAGGAAGACATCCGGAACCTGTTTGACAAGAATCTGCATATTACACTGATGACACTGCCGTGTCTCGGTATTCTGATATTCAATATTGTACCGTTGGTCTACATGATCTCCATGGCGTTCACGACCTATTCCAAGGAAGATGAACACCTGATGCTGTTCGACTGGAACGGACTGACGCAGTTCAAGCGCATTCTGAACATGAACGGCAATATCGGCCGTCAGTTCTGGCATGTACTGGCATGGACCATCGTCTGGGCGATCTTCGCTACGTTCCTGAACTACATTATGGGTATGGTGCTGGCGATGATCATCAACCGCAAGGACACCAAGGGAAAAGCCTTCTGGCGCTTCTGCTTCGTACTGTCCATTGCCGTACCGCAGTTCGTAACCCTGATGATCATGAACATCATGCTGCAGCCTTCCGGTGCAATCAACGTTCTATTGCAGAACCTGGGCCTGACCACAGCGCCGTTGCCGTTCTGGCAGAACAAGCTATGGGCCCGTATTACGATCATTGTGATCAACCTATGGGTAGGTATACCATATACGATGCTCCAGGTAACCGGTATCCTGCAGAACATTCCTGCTGAGCTGTATGAAGCAGCGAAGATGGACGGCGCAGGTCCGGCAAAGATCTTCTTTAAGATCACACTGCCGTACATGCTGTTCGTCACAACACCGTACCTGATCGCGAGCTTTGTCGGAAACATCAACAACTTCAACGTAATCTACCTTCTGTCAGGAGGCGGACCTACGTACGTCGGTGATACGGCAGGCCAGACCGATCTGCTCGTTACCTGGCTGTATAAGCTGACAGTAGACCAGCAGTACTACAACCTGGGTGCAGTCATCGGCATTATGACCTTCGTGATTCTGACAATCGTTACATTGATCACTTACAGGAATTCGAGCTCTTACAAGAATGAGGAGGCGTTCATGTGATGACAACGATGGCGAAAAACAAACTGAGCCCCCGCAGAAGATTGGTGAACTTCCTGGTTCATCTTCTGCTTGCCGTACTGGCAATCATCTGGGTGCTTCCGATCTTCTGGATCGTACTGACCAGTTTCCGTGCAGAGCCGGGTGCCTACACGAACACCTTCCTGCCGCAGGGATATACACTGAACAACTACATCAAACTGTTCACAGACAGAAACGTGCTGAACTTCCCCAAGATGTTCACCAATACCCTGATCATTGCAGTCTTCTGCTGCATCTTCAGTACATTCTTCATTCTGTCCGTAGCGTATTCCCTGAGCCGCATGCGCTTTGCGTTCCGCAAGCCGTACATGAATATTGCGATGATCCTGGGACTCTTCCCTGGATTCATGGCCATGATCGCCCAGTACTTCATCCTGAAGGCCATGGGCCTGACGGAAGGCTCTGCGATCCGTATCGGTCTGATCATCGTCTATTCCGCGTGTACCGGTCTAGGCTTCCAGATCTCCAAGGGATTCTTTGATACCATCCCTCGTTCGATTGACGAAGCCGCGATCATTGACGGTGCTACACAGTGGCAGGTATTCACCCGAATCACGATGCCGCTGGCCAAGCCGATTGTCATCTATACCGTCATGACATCGTTCATTGCGCCGTGGGTGGACTTCGTCTTTGCGAAGGTCATCTGCCGTGCGAATGCCGACCAGTTTACCGTTGCGATCGGTCTGTGGAACATGCTGCAGAAAGAGTACATTTATCAGTGGTACACCTGCTTCGCAGCCGGTGCGGTCGTTATTTCCATTCCGATTGCTGTCCTGTTCATCTACATGCAGCGCTTCTACGTTGAAGGTATGTCCGGAGCAGTCAAAGGATGACACGGAACAGGCAGAAAATACTTGCCGGCATCCTGGCTGCAGCTGCAGCTCTGGTGCTGGGATGGTACATACTGCATACAGCAGATCCTCACGGGTCTGCTGTTTCCGGTGTGCAGATGTATGAGTACAACAAGAATCTTCAGCCGGAAGCGTCAACGGACCATTACCGGACAACGTATGAAATATTCGTAGGTTCCTTCCGTGACTCCAACGGAGACGGAACAGGGGATCTGAACGGGATCCGGGAGAAGCTGGATTACATCCAGGATACCGGCTTCGACCAGCTTTGGCTGACACCGGTCATGCCGTCCCGTACCTACCATAAGTACGATGTGGATGACTACCTGGACATAGATCCGGCGTTCGGTACCCTGGACGACTACAGACAGCTGCTGAATGAATGCCACGAACGCGGGATCACTGTCCTGCTGGACCTTCCGGTCAATCATTCCTCATCAGCTCATCCCTGGTTCGTACAGGCTTCTGATTATCTGCGTACACTGAGCGAAGGACAGGAACCTGATGTATCCGTCTGTCCGTATGTAGACTACTATCACTTCAGCCGTACGAAGGGTGATGGATATGCCCCGCTAGGAGATACTGGCTGGTTCTATGAAGCCCGCTTCTGGTCGGAAATGCCGGATCTCAATCTGGATTCCGACGCTGTGAAGGAAGAGATCCGCAGGATCCTGTCCTTCTGGATAGATCTGGGTGTGGATGGATTCCGCCTCGATGCGGTCACTTCCTACTATACCGGCAATCCGGATGCCAATACGGATTTCCTGGAATTCATGTGCAGTACATGCCGTTCCCTGGATCCGGACTGCTACATCGTAGCAGAGGCATGGACGGACAGGAACAACATTGCAAAGCTGTATGAAAGCGGTGTGGATTCCTTGTTCAACTTCCCGTTCGCGGACAACGGCGGCCTTATCCGCAGTGTCATGAACGGAACACTGACAGGGCAGGACTTCGTCTCGGCGATGATCTCATCGGAAGAACTGTACAGTGCAGCGAATCCGGATTATATCGACGCTCCGTTCTATACCAATCACGATACGGCGAGAAGTGCAGGCTTCTACGCTCTGGATGATGGACCCCAGACGAAGATGGCCTATGCACTGAGCCTGTTCATGACCGGTGATAGTTTCGTGTATTACGGGGAAGAGATCGGTATGAAGGGCTCCGGCAAGGATGAGAACAAACGGATGCCGATGCTCTGGAGCAATGATCCGGCTGAACTCTGCACACCGCCTGAAGGAGCGGATGATGTGAAGATGAAGTTTGCGCCTTTGGATGAACAGATGGAAGATCCACTGTCTCTGTACCATTGGTTCAAGGAAGTCATCCGTGTCAGGAACAGTTTCCCGGTGATTGCCAGGGGCAGAACAGCTGCCGTGGACGGCATTGACAACACAAACACTGCAGTATTCATCCGCTGGAAGGAAGGGATGGATCCTGTTCTGGTCGCAATGAATGTGACTGCAGAAGAGCAGGCAGTGGATCTCAATGTGCTCGGAGAACCGCTCGTGATGGCTGCTGTCCTCAAC
>JAFOIY010000058.1 GCA_017420505.1 Solobacterium sp.
CATCCGTACGCCGGGATTCTGGTGTCTGTTGTGCTGTACGCCATCGGGGGCGGTCTGATCGAGGTGCTGATCAGCCCGATTGTGGAGGCCTGTCCGACAGAGCGGAAGGAAGCGGCCATGTCCTTGCTGCATTCGTTCTACTGCTGGGGGCATGTGGGGGTGATCCTGCTGTCCACGCTGTTCTTCCGGCTTGCGGGCATTCAGCACTGGCAGGTCCTGGCACTCCTCTGGGCATTGATTCCGCTGGTGAACTGCTTTGCCTTTGCGAGGGTACCGATCCTGCCGGTAACCGGGGACAAGGAACCGCTGTCATTGAAGGAACTGGTAACGAACCGGCTTTTCTGGATTTTCATGATCATCATGATCTGCGCCGGTGCTTCGGAGCATTCCATGAGCCAGTGGGCATCCGCCTATGCGGAGTCTGCGCTGGGTGTGGTGAAGACGGTCGGTGATCTGGCCGGTCCGGGCGGGTTTGCCTTCCTCATGGGTACATCGCGGGCTCTGTACGGGAAGTACAGTGAGCGGATTCCCCTGCGGACAGCCATGACGCTGAGCGCTTTGCTGTGCATTGCGTCCTACGCACTGGCGACATTGACGCATCAGCCGCTGTACGGATTGATCGGCTGTGCGCTCTGCGGCTTCTCCGTCGGTCTGTTCTGGCCGGGGACCTTCAGCCTCATGGCTGTGCGCATGCCCGGTGCAGGGACGGCGATGTACGCCCTCATGGCATTGGCGGGTGATGTGGGCTGTTCCCTCGGACCGACCATTGTGGGCTTTGCGGCGAACGCGCTGAACAATGATCTGAAGGCAGGACTGCTGTACGCAATGGTGTTCCCGTTGCTGATACTGGTCGGTATCCGTCTGCTGAAACCGAAGGAAAAGACATAGATAAATGTGATAAACTCATACCATGAGACCTGACCGGAGAAGAAGAAAAAGAAGGCTGAAGCGAGGGGCTGTTCCTCTGATTGTTTTCCTGGTGATACTGGGCCTTTTGCTGTGTGTGGGGCTCGGAGCCTTCCTGTATTTCGGATCCATGTTCAACAGAATGGAAAAGACGGAAACCATGGAGCAGAACGAGGCAGGAATCGCCCAGGAAGTGCTGGACCAGACATCCCAGTACCACGTGTTCAACTTTCTTCTGTTCGGCGCTGACAGCAACGAGTTTGAGGACAGTACCGTAGCCATGGAACGGGCGGACGCAACCAAGATCGTATCCCTGGACATGGACCGCAAGACCATAAGCATCGCCTCGCTCCAGAGAGATACCATGGTCTGGATGCCGGATCCGGTCAATGATTATTCCAAGCTGAACCATGCCTACTGGTGGGGCGGCGCGGACCTGGCCATCCGTACCATCAATATGAACTTTGACATGAACATCACCAAGTATGTGACCTTCTCCATGCAGGGTGTGGAAGCGATTGTCGATTCCATCGGCGGAATCGATATCTACCTGGATGAGATCGAATCGGAATATTTCAATAATGGATTCATCAAAGAGACCGGGTGCGTTCCCGGAGTTTATCACCTCAATGGAAAAGAAGCGATGGCCTATGCACGTCTGCGGGAAACGGACAATGACTATCATCGGATGAACCGCCAGAACGTAGTAATCCAGACCATCATTTCCAAGCTGTCTGATTGTACGGTGCCGCAGCTGCTGACGGTAGTGCAGTCCGTGATGCCCTATATTGAAACCAACTTCACCAACCTGGAAATCGAAATGTGGCTCTCCCGGATCATTTCCTATGACCTGCAGAACATCCGCACCCAGGATGTTCCGAAAGGGGATCTGGCAGAACTCTGGGCTGCCATTGAATACAACGGCTATTCTCCGTGCTACATTCTGCGGGACTATCAGAAAGTCATTACCGATCTGTACAGTTTCCTCTATCCGGATATGTACCACTACAGCATCAGCATGCAGGCTCTGGAGATACAGTCCGAGCTGTACAGGAAATTTGCCAACGAGTTGAACTAGGAGGCACCTATGATCGATATACATATGCATGTGCTTCCCGGTATTGACGATGGTTCAGAGAGTATGGAGATGTCGCTGTCCTTGATTGCCGATGCGCTGGAAGGCGGTACAGAAGCGATCATTGCCACACCGCACTGCTACAGAGGCGTCTTTGACAACTATGCAGGGGAGGAACTGCAGAAGCGGTGGGACGCTCTGCACCGCGCAGTACGCCGTGCAGGGATTCCCATGCACCTGTACCAGGGCATGGAAATCATGGCCTGCGATGACCTGCCTGAACTGCTGAAGACAGGCAGGGTGTGGACCTTGAATGGTACGAAATACTTCCTGATGGAATTTGAGTTCAACGATGATCCGAAGTACGGCAGCGGGCTCATCCAGAGATGCATAGATGCAGGATATACACCGGTGATTGCTCATCCCGCACGCTACTACTTTGTGCAGGATGATCCCTCCATTGTCTATGAATGGTACCGGAAGGGATGTGCCATTCAGCTCAATAAAGGCTCTTTGCTGGGAGATAACGGGAGAAGGGCGCAGCAGACAGCGATGTCCTTGCTGAGGCACTGCGTGGTGTCCTGTGTGGCTTCCGATGCGCACCGTACCTACTGGCGCAATTCCGATC
>JAFOIY010000059.1 GCA_017420505.1 Solobacterium sp.
ATCGTATTGGTCAAGGCCGGTCCGTTGGTCACAAACGCCAGACCGGGCTTTCCGGATACCCTTGCGTACCCGTCCGCGGCCATGACCACCGCCTGTTCATGGTTCATGAAGGTATAGTGGAACTTCTCCGCTGTGCTCAGGGCCTTGCAGATCCACAGCGCAGCACCGCCTACGATTACATAGGCCTGCTCGATTCCCTTATCCTCGAGGTATTTCACAATGTATTCGGAAACATTCATTCCTTCTTCTCCTGTTCCAGGACACTGACCAGCGCTCTGAACAGCATCAGGTCCTCCCGGGATGTAATCTTGAAATTGAAGTCGCTGCCGGGCACAAACCACACTTCATAGCCGCATTCGATCAGCAGCGTACAGGTTGCTACGGAGCCGGTGATGCCCTTTGCCTTCGCTTCCTCATGCAGGGCCAGCATATCCTTCAGGTACATCGTATGCGGCGTCTGCGTCCGGTACAGCGTCTCTCTGTCCACACTGCTGCGGGAACTGATCTTGTCCGCCGTCACCAGCATCGCTTCCTTGCAGTCAATGGCCGTAACCGCGTTCCCGTGCAGCCGGCAGGTCTCAATGTTCGCACTGATGATCTGCGGCTCAACGTACGGCCTCGCACCGTCCTGGACCATGACAATATCATCCGGACTGCATTCCTTCTCGATGACAGCCAGTACATTCTCGATGGATTCCTGGCCGGTCTTTCCTCCGCGCACAATGCCCTTGAGCTTGGTGATTCCGAACTGCTTCGCATACAGGTCCATGAATCCTTCCCAGCCTTCCAGACAGGCAACGTAGATCGCGTCGATCTCCGGGTGGTTCTGGAATGATTCCATCGTATAGATGATGACCGGTTTATCAAACACATTGATGAACTGCTTCGGGACGAACTGTCCGGTACGGGAACCCACGCCGCCCGCGGTAATCAGTGCAATATTCATATCTCTGTCTCGCTTTACTATTGTCTTCATTATAGCCGTAAATTCTGTTTCTTAGTACTGCGGAGTGCGTACAGGGTTGACAGCCCGCTTATATTTGATAAAATATAATTGTAAAAAATATAAAGAGGTCTGCTATGACAATCTATGATTATGCTGTAAAGAACACTCTGGGTGAAGAGATTTCCCTCGCCGACTACCGCGGCAAGGTCCTCGTCATCGTCAATACCGCTACCGGCTGCGGCTTTACACCGCAGTATGAAGACCTGGAAAAGCTCTACGAAGACTATCATGACAAAGGTCTGGAAATCATCGATATTCCGTGCAACCAGTTTGCCGGACAGACACCGGGTACGGATGAAGAGATCCATGAATTCTGCACCCTGCACTACAATACCCAGTTCCCGCAGATGACCAAGAGCGAAGTAAACGGCGAAAACGCACTGCCGCTCTACGGCTACCTCAAGGAACAGAAAGGCTTTGCCGGCTTCGGCTCCGGCGTCAAGGCCCTCGCTATGTCGACCATGCTCAGAGGCATCGACAAAAACTACAAGACCAACCCGGACATCAAGTGGAACTTCACCAAGTTCGTCGTGGACAGGGACGGCAATGTCGTCGCCCGCTTTGAGCCGACCCACGACATGAAGGAACTGCGCGCCTGCGTAGACAGACTGATCTGAGAAAGGAGATTCCTATGAGCAGATATGATATCGCCATCATCGGAACCGGGCCCGCCGGCCTGGAGGCTGCCATAACAGCCAAAGTCCGCAATAAGAATGTCCTTCTGCTCGGTGCCGGACAGTCCAGCGAAAAAGTCTGGAAAGCCCACACGGTGCAGAACTACCTCGGACTGCCGGAAGCTGCCGGAAAGGACCTGCAGAAGGCTTTCCTCGGCCATCTGGACGAAATGGGCCTCCGGATCACGGAAGACCGGATCATCGCTGTATACAACATGGGCGAGTATTTCGGCCTGCAGGGCAAAGAAGACGTCTATGAAGCAGAGACGGTCATCCTCGCAACCGGTGTTGTTGCGTCAAAGCCCTTCCCCGGTGAAGAAGAATTCCTGGGCAGAGGCGTCAGCTACTGCGCTACCTGCGACGCCGCGCTCTACCGGGGAAAGAAGGCCATCGTCATCGGCTTCTCCCCCAAGGAAGAAGCAGAAGCTGACTTCATGAGTGAATACGCTGCGGAAACCGTCTACATCCCGATGTACAAGGGCGATGCACACGTGAATGACCGGGTACAGGTCCTGCGGACAAAGCCCGTGTCCATCGAAGGCGGCTTCAAGGTATCCCGGCTGGTGACGGACAGTGGCGATCTGGAGACCGACGGTGTATTCATCCTGCGGGATGCGATTGCGCCGGGTATGCTGATCCAGGGACTGGAAACCGACGGTCCGCATGTCAAGGTTGATCTGCAGATGCGCACGAGCATGCCGGGCGTCTATGCCTGCGGTGACATCGCCGGTACACCGTACCAGTACATCAAGGCTGCCGGACAGGGAAACGTAGCCGCGCTCTCTGCGGTAAACGATCTTGCGGACAAAGCCCGCCGGAAGGACAGTGCAAATGGCTAAATCCCCCTGCCTGCAGGATATGCTGTGCTTCCCGCTCTATGCCGCATCCCGCAGGGTCATCAATCTGTACACACCGCTGCTGAAGCCGTTCGGGCTGACCTATACACAGTATCTTGTCCTGGTCGTGCTGTGGGACCAGGATGGTCTGACCATCGGAGACCTGTGCCGGAAACTGTATCTGGACAACGGTACTGTAACGCCGCTGATCAAAAAGATGGAGAAGGAAGGCATCCTGGAACGGCACCGTTGTGCAGAGGACGAACGCTCTGTACGGGTTTCCCTCACTGAGAAAGGAAAAGCGCTGGAAGAAGCGCTGCTCCAGGTTCCGGGACAGGTCGCCGTACAGCTGAACATCACACCGGAGGAAGCCGGACAGATGTACCTCTCCCTGTACAATATCCTGAAATGAAAAGAAGCCGGTTCAGCCGGCTTTTATGATTCCATTTTCGCTGACAATCAGGTCCATCCGTACATCGTGGTCTTCGTACGGAAGGCTGTCTTCCTTCATCTGTTCGCAGCACAGGCACATCTTTACGGCAGCAGTCTGCTCGAGCCACCGGTCATAGTAGCCTGCCCCGTGGCCGAGACGCACCCCTGCATCATCTGCACTTAGGCAGGGTATGATGGCCAGGTCAACATCCCACGGTGCAATGATCCGGTCATCATCCACCGGTTCCGGTATACCGTACGTGCCTGTCCTGTACTCCGTGTACGGGCTGACCTGCACAGCTTTCATCGCTCCGTATTCATAGCACCGCGGCACACATACTGTCTTGCCGTCCGCGAATGCCTTCTGCAGAATCCGGGAAGTATCCGGTTCCTGCACTGTGCTGATGTAGACGAACACGGTCTGTGCTGTCCGGTATTCCTTCGAACCGATCACCCGGTCTGCGATCCTCTCATCCGCACAGTCCGTGTACGTCTGTGACAGACTCTTTCTGCGTTCCTTCAGGATCCCTCGGAGCCTCTGTTTCTCTGTCTGCATCACGCCTCCGTCAAAGCCGGGTCAATGAACAGCATGACAAACTCCGCCGTCTCTACGTCTGCGTCGATTCCGCGGAACACACTGTACCAGCCGTCACCCAGACCGCTGGCAGCCATGACAAAGGACAGTGCTGTGCCGGGGACTGTGTACAGGATGAAATCTCCGCCTTCCCGCTGCATACCGGGATACTGTTCATAGCTGTCCCGGAACAGCCGGGCAAGGTGGTCATTGTAGAAATTGCCGTCAGGATGCTCTGTCTGCCACTGCCTGAACCATTTCTGATAGGCTTCCACCGTCTTTCGGTCACAGAAAGACGCCATACCGGTTTCCACCGGAAACCCGCGTACGTCCTTCCGGGCGTTTTCTTCCCGGAAATACGACTCCGCCGGGACATAGGAGACGCAGGGCCGGCCGGAGATCTGCAGCTTCATGCCGGAGATCCGGGTGCCGAGCGCCGCAGTATTCACTGCCGCAATCACAATCCTGTATTTCCCGGGCAATACTGTATCGTGGAACCAGGATATGGATGCGGGATCCGGCAGATAGCATAGCGGATCGGCAGCTGCCAGTATACCGGTGGGGAAATCCACCTCAAAGGATACGGTGTGTACATTCTTTCCATCAAAGACCCTGTCCACCGTATCTTTGTCTGTATGATCCAGCCCGATGAACTCCAGATTCTTTTCAAACAGCCGGTTCCAGCCC